>JAJPZH010000189.1 GCA_021204515.1 Alistipes sp.
GCACAGGGGATATGGCCGACCCGCCCGGCAGTGATGTTGAAAGCGTGCGTCGAAAAATCCGATTCGCATTGCTCGAACCCGCAGCCGAATGAGGCGAAAATGCAGAAAAGGTTGTAACGCGAATAGGCTTTGAACCCTTCGGCAGCAATCGGTTTCAACGAAGCCGCCAGTTCCCCATCGAAGGTTGCGGAACAGCCCAGACAGCGGACGTGTTTCGACCAATTGATCGAAAAGGGGCAATAGCTGTCGGCTACGGCAGGGATTTCGACACGGATATTCCGTGCGGAACATTGGTCGGCATATTTGAACGATACGGCTCCCGTACAAGTCGCCGCATTGACGACCGTGAAATTACGCAGGTGGCTATCCTTCACCATCCGGAGCCGCTGTACGGTCGTGTGCCGGCGCTTGATGGGGTATTCTTCGGGGATTGTTTCGCGCGAAGCGTCTTTGTAATAGAACGGAAAAAGCGTTGCGGTCGTGGTCGTGACGATGCCGCCTTCGACGGTTTCGACCGTGAGGAACTCCCCGAACGGGCAGGTTTTCTTGTAGGTCCGCCCGAGCGTCCATTCCGGACCGCAGTCTTCACGCATCATGCTGTTGCGCTGTCCGATCAGCAGCAGGTCGTCGCCCGGGAGCAGTCCGTCGGCCGATACGAGCCACATGGTACGAGAAAAATCGGTCATGTCCTCGGCCAAGAGGCGCTCCTCCTCGGCGACGCCCTCCACGCAGAACAGGACTTTGCCCAAAGGCCGGAAACGGGTCGCGTTTCCGGCCCCGGCAATGGTCTTGCCGCCCGGAACGCGGACCTCGGAGCAATAATACTCCCCTTCGGGCACATAGACGAAATCGCCTTCGGCGAAAGCGGCCGCGAAAGCTCCCGCCCAGTCGTCGCCCGATTTATGTGCGGCGTAGTCGGAAAGTACGACCCGCTGGGCGCACAGTGTTTCGGCCGCGGCAAGCAGAAGTACCGAGATGATAAAGCGTTTCATGGTCAATAGTTTTTTACGCACGCCTGATCCAGCCCTTGACGCGGGATTTGGATCGAAGAAAAAGTGTTGTCGTTGTCGTGGAGGCGAATCTCCCCGGTTTCGCCCGTGCCCGAAAGATCGTCGAGAAAGATCCCGTAACGGCCGTCGGAGAAACGGTTGCCATCGAGCGCTATGAGATCGGGCATACGGCCCAAAGCAGCGCCGTAGCGGAATCCATCGGTCGCATTGGAGCGGATAGCGTACTCCCCGCAGCGGTCCGAAAGGCGAATACCGTAAGTTTTCCGTTGTTCGCCCCCAGCCAACACGCTGTCTCCCGCGCCGTTCAACACATTGCCCGAGAGCGTCACATACATTGCACTGCGGGCGGTATTGTATGAGTTGCGGTAATGATAAAAGCCGTGAATGCAATTCCTGACCGTATTATCGGCGATGACGGCATCGACCCGGTCGAAGACATTCAACTCCTCATAACCGTCCAACACGGCGATTCCGGTATAAAAGTTCTCCACGCGGTTGCCTCGAATTTCGCAATCACGGGCATACCCCTCGAAAACGGCTACGCCGACCGTGCCGCCCCGGGCAATCCGCGTATAATAATAGTCGGTTGAAAAGGGCAGATGGGTGCTGACCGTATTGTTCACGATCTTCGAACCGCGGCATCCGGCCAGCACCCCCTGTCCCGACCGCTCGACCGTGTTGCCTGCGAGTTCGCTCCACGGCGTACACTGCTGCGCAATCACACCCGCCCAGACCGAATTGACGGCGCGGCAGTTCAGTATCTTGCAGCGGATGCTCGGAATGCCGCCCGAGGAGTAGGTGATGTTGAAGGCATGGGAGGCGAAATTATCCGTACAGTTCTCCAGCGAACAGTTCTGAGAACTGATGATGCGGAAGTTGTTGTAAGTCGAATAGCAATCGTAATTCTTCGTCATGCGCTTCTGGAGGTCGGCGATCAGCGCCGAGGTGTACTCCGAACGGCATCCGGCGGCCTTGCAGTTGCGTGCCAGATAGATTTTGACCGTCATGAACGAGTCGTCCGGAACGGCTGAAATGCGGAACGTCACTTGTTCTACGGAGCAGTTTTCGGCCCATTTGATCCGCACGATTTCGGAACACGCTTTCGATACGCGGATCGTGAAATTCTTCAGGTGCGTATCCCGCACGGACTCGATCCGCTGCAGGGTCGAACCGGAGCGCGTCGCAAAGCCTGCTTTCACCGTTTCCCGGGATGCGTCGCTGCGGTAGAAGGGGAAAAGGGTCGTTTCTTCGGTCGTTACGGTATTGCCCGCCGCCGAACGGACCGTGAGCAGCTCGCCGAAAAAACAGGTCCGCCCGTTCTTGGTCGTCTGCCCCAAAGTCCAGTCGCCGGCATCTTCGCGGAACATGCAGTTGCGCTGCGATTTCAGGACGACCAGATCGCCCGGAGCGAATTCCCGGGACGAGGCCACTTCAATCGCCGAGGAGAAATCGGGGATATGGCTCACGACCGGGATCTCGTCGCCGGCCGAGCCTTCCACCCGGAACAGGATCGAGCCGAGCGGTATGAAAACCGTACCCGCACCCGCTCCCTCGATCGTCTTGCCCGAAGGGACCATAAGGGGCGAGAGCGGATATTCTCCGTCGGGGACGAAAATCCGGTCGGCGACCCGAAAAGCCTCCGTAAAAGCCTCGTGCCAATCTCCCCCGGCCGCCGCGGCACGGAAATCGATGATCGACACCGTCCCTTCGGGCAGCGTCGTCCCTCCGGAACCGGGGCCGTCGGGACCATCCTGCGAAGGCTTGCCGGTCGAATCCCCCGCACATGCCATCGCAAACAGAAAAACAGGCAGAAATATGATTTTCAGTTGAGCCATACAGACTGTTTTTATCTCCGAATCGCAAGACCTCCCGTCCGAAGCCGAAGTATCCGGTCGGACGGGAAATCCTGCAATATCCGGACGGTTATTCGTTCAGCGCGAAGACGCCGAAATAACACATATAATTCGGCCCCGTGGCGCTGATGACCGATGTTTTGCCGTCGGCCCGTTTGTCCGAAGCTTTCGAAATCCGGAAGCAGACCGTCTCGCGGTTCTGAGCGCCGGGTACATGTACGCTGTACGTCCCAAGGAAGTATTCGTTGCCGGTGCCGTTCGCCGCATTGTTCTGCATGAGCACCACACCGCAGTCGGTCCACGTCGCCGCGTCGGGACTCTCGGCCCATTCGACTTTCAGTTCGGCAACCGACGAGCTGAACGACAAAGTCCAAAGCGACAGGTAGATGTCTTCCGATATGCCGGCGGTCGAAACCGTGAACTCGTAGTATTGGGCCGAACCATCCCATGATTTGAGGCTCGGGCCCCAATAGGTGTTGTCGGCAGCGTACGCCTTCGTACAATCCTTGCGGGCGAACGAGGACTTGACATCGGCTCCAGCACTGTTGATCTTTACACCGAACGCAGCCCTTCCCGAACCCTTCGCTACGCTCCAGCCCGTATCCGAAACCGCACTCTTATCCCCGTACCACTCGGCGATCGAACGGTAGGATTCGGCGGCGATCTTCACCATGTCGGCCTCCGAACGCAGCCTCAGTGCGGGAGTGGAGCCCGAGCGGTCGATGGAACCCGTCAGGTTGTAATCCCCGAAGAGGACGTTCTGTGCGTGTTTAAAACCGTCGCTTTCACGGGTGCGCACCGTAAAGGCGTTGCCTTTGCCGTCACGGATCGTGAGGTCGCATTCGAATCCCGCGAGCGTCAGGTTGTAGAGCGTACCCAGAGGAACTGCGAAATTGACGTTCCGGAGCGTAACCAACGTGTTATGCGGCACGGCGTCGAGCGTCGTGAAATCGGGAAGCGTCAAAACGCTGGTCTGTATCAGGGTGACCGTTTGCTCCAGCGAAGGTTCGTCGAGTGCATAGATCCGGATACGCGCCTGTCGGTCGCCGCTGTACGGCGTGACCGAAACGGACAGCTTGCCAGCTGACAGGTCGGGCGTGCCGAGCGTCACCCACGCAGCGTCGGCGGCATCGACCAATTCGGCTCCCCAATCGACATTCGCATCGACGGTGATGAATATGTCGTCGCCGTCGGCGCTGACCGTAATCTCCTGCTCCCCGATTTCGAGGCGTTTCGCGGGTGCGTCCTGATTGATGGGAATGGTCGCAACGACATTGCCCCCGCCGTCGCGTGCAGTCAGGGTACAGCTGCGCGGATAAGGCTGGTCCTGCATCTGGGCGGTCACATAAAAACGTCCTTCGTCCTTTCCGGCAGCCGGATACACCGTACACCACTCTTCGGCGTCGCTCGTGACGGTCCAACTGATATTCGACCTTACGACGACACGCACTTCCTGTGTCTTGTCCGCGGCTTCCCCTTGCGGCTCGAACCGGATGGGATTTTCAGCGGAGTAGTCGCTCTCGAAATAGGGCGCTTCCCCATTCTCATCATTCTCGCAGCCTGCCGCCCAAAGCATCGGGAGCAGCAATGCAAGTATTCCGAATCGTTTCATAGTCTTCGAATTAAAGGTTAGTAATTGGTTCCCGAGGCCCACCATACCTTGGTCAGCATGTCGTCCTTACCACCCATGCGTTCGACGGCCGCACGGTATTGTGCTTCGTTGGCAGTTTGACTGATGGTCGGATAGCACAGACGGGTGGGAAGCGTCGCTACGCCGTTCGCATTCTTGTTCTCGCAGGCCGGACCGATCTCGAGTGTCGGATAGCCCGTGCGGCGGTAGTCGCACCATGCCTCGAAGCCCACCATGAAGAGGCTGACCCATTTCTGCTCGATGATCCGCTCGATCGTACCGTCGTATTGCACCCGGGGATGTGCGAGCATCTGATCGACCGCAGCGGCAGCCGTATCGCCGCACCATTCGGTCACGGAAGCCCGGACGGCCTGCTTGTAATACGCTTCGGCATCGCCGGCGATATATCCGCGCGCAGCGGCTTCGGCCAGAATGAACTGCTGTTCGGCGTATGACATGAAGGTAGAAGGCTGCGTGTCGCTCGAAAGCGCACGGGCATAGTTCGACGTGATGCTCTTGTTCGCATTGATATAATCGTCTTCCTGTCCCGAAAGCATGCCCGCATAGATCTGCTGGCCGCTGACCGTGACAGGGTCCGCGTATTTGGAAAGGCGCGGGTCGCCGCTGTCGTCCAGCAGGTCGATCAGGCGCGAACACATACGTTTGTTCTGCGAAGCGGCAGGCGCCGTCAGCGAACCCGAGGGACCGAACCCGTTGAAGAACGGCACGACACCCGTGAACCGCAGGATAGCTCCGTCGGCGTTGTTTTCAAAGAGCACTCCGGCCGAGACCATCTCCTGCATTTCGGCCGAAACGTCGACTTGACGGCTCTGACGCAGCAACAGCCGCAGCCGCAGGGCGTTGGTGAATTTCCGCCACTTTTGCAGGTCGCCGTTGTAGAGCAGGTCGTAGCCCGCGCCATCATAGGTTGCCGACGTATCATACAGCCCGTCGGCTGTTTTCAGCTCGTCGCACAGCGAGGCGTAGATGTTCTTCTGTTCGTCGTATTTGGGGTGGGTAATGTTGTCGCCGACGATCCGGAACGCCTCGGAATAAGGCATATCGCCGAAAATATCGGTCATCGCCGAGACGTAAAAGGCTTTCAGCGTAATTGCAATAGCCTGACTATTGGGATCGTCTTGGGCCACGGCCAGCTGGGCCATGTGCACGGCGTTCATGCATGAGCCGCTGAGGTTGCGCCACAGCATCTCCGAATCGCTGGCTTTAAGGACGAAACACGAGATCTTCTCCAGACCGTCGGACTGCATGGCATACTGCATCAGGTCGCCGTTGATCCGCCACGAACGGTATTGCAGCGTCCAATTACCATCGTAAAGCAGGTTTTGCAGCAACGAGGAAGGTGCGGTCTCACCCAGCGTGATCTGGTTGGGGTTGTTGTTCATCTCCTCCAATTTCTGACACGATGCAATCGTCGCAACAGCGAGGAGCGTCGTCAGACAGAGTGTGCGTATGTTTTTCATGACTGCGGGATTTTAGAATTGAAGTTTTACGTTGAATCCGTAAGAACGGGTCATGGGGAACTGTCCGGATTCGAAACCCGTGGTGATGGTCGATCCGTTCAGCGCCGCAATCTCGGGATCGTATTGCGGCCAGCGCGTCCACATTGCCAGATTACGGCCGAAGATCGCGACACTGACGCCGCGCAGGAAGCGCGTTTTTTCCATCCATTTTTTCGGCAGCGAGTATTCCAGCCGCACCTCGCGCAGTTTGATGAACGAGGTGGAGAAGATGTTCGACTCGACGTTATCGCGGTTGTAGACCCGGTCGTAGTAGGTTCCGATCTCTTCGGTAACTTCCGTGTTAGGCGAATAGGTTCCCGTAGCGGAGTCATAGACGTAACCTTTACCGACCAGACCGTCATAACGGCCTTCGAGCGAGTTGTTCAGTTTGCCCAGATAGGAGAACATCGAGTTGGAGAGCGACCATGCATGTCCTCCGAACTGACCGTCGGCCGCAACGCTCAGTTTCAGACCCCGGTAGGAGAATTTCATGGATATACCGCCCTTCCAGTCGGGCTGCGTATCGCCCAGATACCGCAGTTCGGTCTTGTTCTGCACGGGGTAGCCGTTCTCGTAGAGTATTTCACCCGAGATGTCCTTTACCGAACCGTCGGGCATGACGCAGGTCGCCCCTTCGGGAATACGTTCGAATCCCGTGCCGTAGAGGGCGCCCAGCGTCCCGCCCGGCCGGGCGATGACCTGCGCCGTAGCGATCTTGCTGATGACCCACTGATCAACCCCTTCGGTCAGTTCGAGCACCTCGTTGCGGTTGCGGGAATAGACCACGTCGATGTCCCAGCGGAATTTTTTCGTACGGACCGGCGTACCGCTGAGAGCCACCTCTATACCCTTGTTCACGAGTTTTCCGGCATTGATGAGCGTATTCTGCGAACCCGTGACGGGATCGACCGGAGCGTTGAGAATCTGGTTGCGGCTCGTGGAATAGTAATAGGTGAAATCCACGCCGAGGCGTCCTTTGAAGAAACGAGCCTCCAGACCGGTCTCCCAACTTTCGACCATTTCGGGTTTGAGATCGGCATTGACGATACCGGTCGGATAGATCAGACCGCCGCCGAACGCGCTGTTCGTATAGTAGTTGTTGATCTTGTAGGGATCGGTGTCGTTGCCGACGTTGGCCCATGAAAGGCGCACCTTCAGCAGATCGACAGCAGGGGCCTTTTCGCTGAATCCGAAGATCGACGAGAGCAGCACGCTGGCGCTGACCGAGGGATAGAAATAGGAGTTGTTGCCCTTGGCGAGCGTCGAGGACCAGTCGTTGCGTCCCGTGACGTCGAGGTAGACGTAATCCCTGTAACTGAACTGCGCCATGGCGTAGAGGCTGCGGATAGATTTGTCACGAATCGTGTTGGTGTAGAGCGGGCGGTCCACCGAGTTGGCGAATTTGTAAACCCCGGGGGTCTTCAGCGCCGTGGACCACATCGTACTGTTGTTCTGGTTGTAGCGCATGACATTACCGCCGACCGAGGCGTTGAACCCGAAATCGCCCCAGCGGTTGTCGTATTTGAGGAGAAAGTCGTGGTTGAATTCGGCACGATAGAGCCGCTGCTCCTTGTATTTACCGTTAGCGGCCTTGCGCGAGCCGAAGGGCTGCTGCTGTGTGCGGAACTCGTTGTTCATGTCCAATCCCGAGCGCAGCATCAGGCTCAAATGTTCGGCCAGCCGGACGTTGAGGCTTACGTTGCCGTAGACCCGATTACGAAGCATCGTGTTGAGCTGTTCATAGGCCTGCATATAAGGATTGTCAGCACTCGTAGTGAAAGGATTGTTCTGGGTGTATTCATCGATGCGGTAGTCCCTGTACCAGTCGATAGGTACGCTCTGCTGCGACCACATCAGCGTATAGGGAATGGTCGATACGCCGTATCCGGACTGCGGCAGGTTGTCGCTCTGCTTACGGTTGTAGTTGACCTTCATATCGAGCGTCAGCCAGTCGGTCACTTCCGAACGGAACGATGCGGAGAGGGTCTGGCGGTTGTAACCCGTGTTCGGCGTGATCCAATCGTTCCGGTTGTCGGTGAACGAAAGCCGAGCCGAGGTACCCTTGCCGTTGCTGCCGTCGATCGCCACGAAATTGTTGTAGGTTACGCCCGTTTCGAAGAAACCCTTGTACCAGTCACGGGCGACCCAAGGTGTAGCGGTATAGGTCCCGTCCTCGTTCTTGGCCCCGTACTGATAGTAGAGCTGTCCTTCGAATTTCGGCCCCCAAGAACGGTGGTTCTGGGTCTTCGTAAGCCCCTCGGCCGCAATGTTGTAGAACGAGTAATAACGGTCGTTTCCGATACCGCCCGAACCGTACTGATCCTGAAAATCGGGCCAGTAACCGGCATTCTCGAATGTCACGGTCGTCGAGTAGGTGACGCGCACGCCGCGTTCCCGGCTGCCCGATTTGGTCGTGACGACAATGGCGCCGTTGGCGGCCCGCGAACCGTAGAGCGCCGTTGCGGCGGCGCCTTTCAGCACGGTAATCGACTCGATGTCGTCGGGGTTGAGATCGCTGGCGCCGTTGCCGTAGTCGATGGGCATGTCTGCCGACCCGGCATCGTAGGCCGATGTCGATCCGCCGGAGCTGTCCATATCGCTGAGCATGGGGACGCCGTCGATAACGAAGAGCGCTTCGCTGGCAGCGGGATTGATTGACGATTCGCCGCGCAGCGTCACGCGCATCGAACCGCCGGGACCTGCCCCGGCCTGATTCATGTTGAGTCCGGCGACTTTGCCGGCAATACCGTTGAGCCAGTTGCTCGAAGCGGCATTGTTCAGCTCGTCGGCGCTCATTTTCGAGACGGCATATCCGAGCGACTTTTCCTCGCGTTTGATGCCGAGTGCTGTCACGACGACTTCGTTGATCGCCTTGCTGTCCTCCTGAAGCACGATGTCGATAGTCGTACGGTTGCCGACGATGGCCGACTTTTCGGTGTAGCCAAGGAATGAGAAAACGAGAATATCGGTTTCGGATGCCTGCACGGAGTATTTACCAGTCTTGTCGGTCGTCGTTCCGCGGTTGGTTCCGCGAACGAGCACGCTGACGCCCGCCATGGGCGTCGTTCCGTCGCTGTCGAACACCGTGCCTCTGACGGCGCGAAGCGTTTGCGCCGGAAGCATCGCCGGAAGTACCGACAGCACAAAGAGCGCAAAACAGAATTTGAACAGGTTTTTCATAAGGTTGGTGTTTGAGATGGTTAGTTGCATTTGATCTTGAAGACCGCTTTACGTTGCTCGCCCGACCCGATCATGGGTGCGTGGGCAGTCTCCGGTGTGAAGACGATCAGTTCGCCCGGTCCGGCATCGACGTAACGGCGGGGTGAGTCATCGAAAAAGAGAATGTCGGCGGCCGTATCCATCGTCCCGCGCGGGGCGCGGCATCGTGCGCGGGGTGCCAAACCGAAGCGTTCCGGTTGCAGGAGCGGGATCTGCACGTCGAAATAGCGGTCGTGGGCTTCGAGCACCCCTTCGCTTGCGGGGCGCATCTCTCCCGTGACGATCATCAGGAAGATCTCCTCTCCGTCGATCTCGTGACGCCCTTCGGCGAGCGTATCCAGACTGTGGGTTTTCAGGTAGTCGAGCATCTTGCCGAAACGGGCGTCGGCAGCGGCCCATCGGCGGGTTTCATCGGAGCCCGGTTTTACAACAATCGATTGCGTAATCGACTGCGGATAAGGTTCTCCGGTCGGCGTACGGCGTTCGGGCACACCGTTGCAGGAGACGAACAGGACGGCTGCCGATAGGAATACGGCTCGGAATATGAATGACAGGGACATAGGTTGAGTTTTAAGGTCGGTACATGTTATTCGAAAGCCTGTATCAGTTGTTTGTAACCCGAGCGCAGGATGCCCAGATCGGAACCGGCAGCCAGAGCGGTAAAGCCGTACCCGCGAAGTTTGGGGATGTCGGTCGTGTCCCGGACAAGGATGCCGGCCTGTTTGCCGCAGGCGTGTGCAGCCGTTGCGACACATTGCAGCGCCTCGTCGAAATCGAGCGTCCGCTCAGCGGGACGCACGGAGAGATCGAGCCCCAAGTCGCGCGGCCCGACGAAGAGCATGTCTACCCCATCGACTGCGGCGATCCGTTCGGCCTCTAGGACCCCTTCGTAATCTTCGATTTGCGCCAGCAGCAGAGGTGCTTCCCAGCCACTCATTTCTTTCGGGACCCGAGCTCCGTAGCCGAATGAGCGGGTCGAGGTCGAGAAACCGCGTTCCCCGTGGGGCGGATAGCGCATGGCGCTTACGATCCGTGCGGCTGTCGCGGCGTCCGACACATGGGGAACCATGATGCCTGCGGCTCCGAAATCGAGGACCCGGCCGACGAGTGACGGGCGAAATTCGCCGATGCGGACGATGACTTTCACACCCGATGCGGCGGCAGCATGGAGGTTCGGCAGCAGATCGGCCTCGGTCATGCTGCCGTGTTCGAGATCGATCAGCAGCCAGTCGAATCCCATGCCGGCGACTGCTTCGGTAATGACGGGGGCACCGACCGAAATCCAAGTTCCCGTGCCCAAAGTTCTCGTATTCATAATCGTTCTATTTTGAAGTTTCCTTTCAGCCCTTCGCATGCGGCGTCGATGCGCATACGAGTCTGTATTGCGAGTTTGTCCCCGTCATCCGACAGGAAGAAATCGCCGTTTTTCTGAAAATAACCCGCTCCGACACGAATGACGGCCTTGAAGAGCATGTTGCGCAGCAGGTGAAGCCAGAAGCGGGCCTCGAAATTCTCCGGCAGCGGCCGCACACTGCGATAACCTTCGATAAGCGCCTGCATTTCGCTTCCGGAATGGAAGCAGGCCATCAGCGAAAGGTCGTCGGTAGGGTCGCCTGCGACGGCGTCGTCCCAGTCGATTACCGATTGGATTTCGTCGCGTGTTCCCATGACGTTCCAAAGTGCCAGATCCTTGTGAACCAGACATCCCTGTCCGATGTCGAGCAGCCCCAGACGGCTGCCGATCAGTTCCACGATATCCTGCGACTGACCGCGGGTCAGAAAATCGTGTGTGACCAGAAAATCGAGATGTTTTTTAAGGTTGAGCGTGTAATAATCCCGATAGGTAGCGTGCAGTCCGCGAAGTGTGCCGCTGCGGCGGAGTTTTTCGGCATCGAACGGACCGAAACCTGCGGGGGCGATTTCCTGCCAGCGTGCCACATAACTCCCGAGAGAACGCATGATTTCCGGGGTTGCGAGTTCGCCCTGTCGGTATATGCGGTTCAGGTCGCTGCTTTCGAGTTCCTCCATGATTTGATAGGCGAACGGTACCCTGCGGCGCGAGGAGTCGACTGCATAAATATGCGGGGTGGGAACGCCTGTTGCACGGACCCGCTCAATCACCGACGCCTCGACCTCCATGTAGTCGTCGCCGTCGGGACCGTTCTCAATCCGGATGAAGTAGGTTTTACCCGCGTGATCGGCCAAAAAAGTCAGATGGTTGCCCTGTCCTCCGGCCGGCCGCAACGCCGGCAACTCTCCGAAATAGCTGGTCAGCATCTCGCCGACCCGCTTTTCGATGTCGGCGCTATTGCCCCGGCCATTCCTGTCGATAGCGTAGAACGCCTGCGGACGGTCGCATTTCCAATAGTAGATATTCGTTCTATTTGCCATGTTCCGGAGTGTTTTGCGGATTCTCGCGCGTCGTAAAACGCCAGATGGTCGCCAATAAGCCGCCGATGACGGTCTGCATGACCGAGCAGAACACCGCAGGTACGGCTACCAGCGGCATAAGTTGCGGGAAACTACCTTTGGCCAGAACGGCAGCCAGCCCGCCGTTCTGCATGCCCGTTTCGCAGGCGATGGCCTTGGCTATCCCCTGATCGTAGCGGAAGATGCGCCCCAACGCGTATCCCAGCGTGAATCCGAGCGTATGCAGCAGACTCGAAGCGAGAATCAGCAGTCCAGCATATTCGAGCATCGTCTCCCGGCCGCCGACGACTGCCGGAGCGATGATGCCTCCCGAAATGAACACGATGGCGATCGTCGAAACAACCGGCCCGGTCTGGCCGAGCCCCGCAACGAAACGCGGGAAGCGGTAGTTGATAAAGACCCCCAATGCGACGGGAATCAATACGACCTGCACGACATTCATGAACATTCCCCATGCGTCGACGGGAACGAACTGTCCGGCAAGCAGTTTACACAGCACGGGGGTCATGACGATTCCCAGCAGTGTGGAGACGGCCGTACTGATGACCGACAGCGCGACGTTGGCCCGGCCGATGTAAGCAATCATGTTCGAGGCAGTTCCGCCCGGGCAGCAGGCTACAAGGATAAGGCCTACGGCAAACTCCGTGGGGAGTCCCAGCAGATGCGCAATCAGCCATCCCGAAAGGGGCATGACCGTATACTGTGAAATGGCAGCCAGCACCACAGTACGCGGCATGCGGAACAAAGCACGGAAGTCTTCGACTTTGAGCGTAAGCCCCATTCCGAGCATTACCAAAGCCAAAGCCCATGTCATCATATTCCCGTGCGTGAACCAAAGGAAAGCTTCGGGGAAGAAGTAACCGATGACGAAACTCAGGACAATCCAGACGGCATAGAGGTTGATGAACCATTCAGCGATTTTTTTCATTAGGATATGTTTTAGGTTGTTTAGCGGGTTTTGCTGCGGTGGGTTTTAATTCTTCCGGGCGTACTGATGATTTTGCGGAGAACACCGCGTGGAGAGACGATCTCCCCGCGCAGCACGTCGTCGGGCGTAAAGCGCGCCAGCAGGATTTCACCGTCCTTGGAACGGTTACGGTCATAGGAGATGTAGATATAGCCGTCGGAAGACTCGAACCCATCGGGATAAGAGATGCCCTGACGTTCGTCGAGCAACAATCCGCCCTGCCATGTGATACCGTCATCTTCGGAGATAAAGGCCCGGAGGTGCGAACGCTTGGGGGTCTGCTCGTCGGTCATGCCATGGCGTACGAGCAGCAGACGCCCGTCGGCGAGACGGCGGATGAAATGACGCGAGTTGACATGGGGCTGCCACTCTTCAGGTGCGCTCCACGTACGCCCTTTGTCGTAAGAGAGCGAACGGTAAATCCAGCCGGCCTTCGAACGGACGGTCATAGCAAGGGAACCGTCACGGCGTTCGATGACCATATTCTCGTCGTGCCGCTGTCCGGGAACGGCGATCCCCGCATGCAACCGCCATGAGCGGCCCTTGTCCGAAGAGATGAAGACATTGGCCCGGCGCAGCGAATCGTATTCATGCCATGCATCGTGATAAACGTTCTGTTTACGACCGTCGTCCAGCAAAATATCGATCACGCCGCGCTCCCAGAGCGACTGCGGCAATATCCATTCGCCGTTCGAAAGCACGGTCGGTTTGTTCAGCGTAAAACCGATGCCGATATACTGCGGCTCGCTCCACCGAGGTTTCCGCCCGTCAGGATTCCGGCAGACCGTAGCCCATGTTCCTCCCCTTCCGTCGTAATAGGTCATGGCCACGTCATAGAAGAGCCACAGCCGTCCGTCGGGGTCGCACCACAAGTTGCCCACGATTGTCCGCCGTTTTTCGGGAAGCGTCGCATCGTGCGGATCGATGACAGCTTTCGTGTCGCTCCACGTTTCACCCCGGTCATCGCTCCAAGCCAGCAGGAAATAGGCGTCGGCATCATCTCCGCCGGCGACCCAGCAACACCAGATCCGACCGCTGGGGGTTTGCTCGATACCGATCGTCATGCCGTAGTCGAGGTTGGCGAGTCTGTACTTTTCAGCGGGACGTGTATCGACCCGAACCGGTTCCATTGCGGGATCGGGACGTTCGGATGTGCCGACGACAGGGTCTCGCGACGGCGGAAGCATGCAGGACGAACACTCTTCCGCTGCAGGCGCACAGATTGGGCCGGCCAGTACGAAAACAGTAGACAAAAGCCATAGACAAGGATAAGGTTTCATAGATTCGGGTTTGTTATTTATTCACGCAATCGGTTGCGTAAATTGTAAAATAAAAAAAGTCTGCTATTGGGTTCCCAACTAAACCGGAGTTGTTTCCGGTACATATTTTCTTTTCATCGATGATTCCCGCACGATTAACTGCGGTTTGTAGACAATATTCCGGTGCGGCATGCCGTCGATCGCTTCCAGCATCATCTGGGCAGCCGTTTCGCCGATCTTACCGCTGAACTGTTCGATGGAACTGAGCGGCGGGTTGAGCAGCGTGTCCCAAGGTTCGTTGACGAATCCTACGACTGCAATATCCTGCGGAATACGCACTCCGGCCGCAATGAACTCTTCCATGGCGGCTTTTGCCGCAAAATCTCCCGAAAAAAGGATGCCATCGGGCAACTCTTTGTGCATCAACAGTTTTTTTGCATACTTACGTCCCTCGTCCTCGGTTGTAATCGCCGTATGAATTGCATGGGGAGCTATCTCCAGACCATGCTTCTCCATCGCTCTGCGAAACCCTGCATCACGATCGCTCCATACCGATACATTCTGCGGTCCGCGGAAATGATAGATGCGTCGGCAACCCTGCTCGATCAGGTGTTCCGTCGCACGATAGGCACCGTCGAAGTCGTCCTGCACCACGCAGCTCGTATTGTCGATGGGCATTTTACGGTCGAACATCACCAGCGGAATATTGTTGTCAACCAGCATCTTGTAATGAGAATAGTCGGTCGTTTCAGCCGCTACGGCCGCAATGACTCCGATCACCTTTCCCTGACTGAGCGATGAGATGATTTTCCGTTCCCGCTCGTACAGATTGCCAGTACTGGCGATAATCAAATCGTACCCGGCCTTATAGAGTTCGCGCTCGACGCCTGCAATGGCTTCGACGAAATAGGTACGGTTAATCTGGGGAACGACGATACCGATGGTTTTCATTTTGCCGGTTTTGAGCGCGACTGCAATATGATTCGGCTTGAAATTCAGCTCTTTAGCCAATGTCTGCACGGCTTCTTTCATCTCTTTCCCGATCGACGGATGGTCATGCAGCGCACGCGAGACGGTCGAAGCGGAGACATTGAGCCGCTTGGCCAGATCATAGATCGAAATTTTCTTCGTATTTCCGCGGGGGTCCATGATTTTGCAGTTACGCAATCGGTTTCGTAAAGCGAAGGTATAAAAGATTTTTTCAATTCCAAAATTTTCTACAAAAAAATTTTGGACCCGAGCACCGCATATTTAGTGTATCTTTAAGTTGCTAGGAAGAGAAAACAAAAGGATATACAATCCTATATTCGCGTCCAAAAACACGTTCAACCGGGCGACCTTTCAGATCAAATCACGGTACGAGGTGCATATTCAGCAGAATGGTTTGGGCATAAATGCCAGCCCATACATGATGAAAACTATACTTACTCGGGGGGGGGCGTTTGAGTACCTGACCATTTTCTCTACTCACGAGCCGCATTGACTTCAGTTACATATTTCCACCTCATCAAAACTGCCCAGAATATAAAGTGCTCCCGGAAAAACAAATTCCCGGCAGAATGGCAGGAAATCTTTCTGCCCGATGAGCAAACCGGTGAATTGAAAGTATGGTATGGGCAGTAGACGGAACACATCTTACCAGAGATTACCCGCGCTTTGTGAGTTGAAATCCGCAGTTTCACTTCGGCACGGCAGCATATCCCGCCGCAATCGGCAGGAGGGGATGAAAAGCGACCGATCACTCTTCGGGGAAATTTCCTCACCGAACCTTTATCCGGACAATAGGCTGTTGCCGCACCTCGTCGAGCGGCAGGGCGCGGTATTTTACCTTCGCAAAATCAATCGACTGCAAATCGAAACAGCGGATCGCACTGTCGTGCATCGTGCGGTAGTAGATGCGCCGATTCGTGATGTCGGTGGCCGAAGTCCATTGCGTCGCGCTCGGGATGTCGGCCGGAACCTTGCCTGCGGCGAACTCGACGCCGACCGGTATGTCGAAATTATTGAGTATCTGGAAACTTTGCAGCACGGTGGCTTCGGCTTCGGCCTGCTGCGGAGCCGTCGTCTGGTAGAATGCCGCACGGACGAACCGCGAAGGAGGCGTCACGTCGCCCGGAATACCGAGCATCCCGCTTCCGGCCCCGAAAGCCGCCAGTCCGACGCCGCCCATGTCGTGATCCGGAGCCGAACCCGCATAGAGATTGACGTAGTTGTTCAGGTTGGTGAGCTGCCAGTCGAACCCCGGCGAGTTGGTCAGCACGCCCAGTTTATTTTCATAGAAAACCGGCTTCCCGCCGATGAACTCCAGCACGACCTGACGCCCCGAACGATCGGCGAAGCGCCAGTGAACCGTCGAAGCCCGCGGGTCGATATTGATCACGCGGATGCGGCCGATCAGCTCCTCCACCTCCCCGACATCGCGGCAGGTGCCCAGCACCAGCGGCACGAGCTGCAGGTCGGCGACGCTCGATCCCTTCAGCGCCGGATCGTAGTCTTCGTATCGGCCGTAATTGGGAAAATAGAACAGTCCGGCCGAAAGCCCGGCCTCGTTCAATCCCTCGGCCACAAACTCCTGCTGCTCGACCGCCAAGCCGACATAGCCATACTGCGCCGTGAAGACCATGCCGTCGGTCCCGCCCGGAACGAGCGACTGCTGGCGATAACCGCGGGGAACGACCACATACTGGCTGCGAAGGTCGCTGCCGCCCCATTCGATCGTGCGCGCCACGACGCAGGCGCCGTCGCCGGACGTCAGCGTGATGCCCGTGCAGGCGGTTACGGATTCGGCCCCGAATCCGACGGCGGATAAAGCCGTCAGGAGAATCAAACTCTTTTTCATAATCGTACCGTGTTTGAGAGCAAAGAAAGCAAAAAATCCGACGCACTCCTATATCGACCCGCAAAAATGCCCCATCGGCCTACAAAATTACCTACTATAAGTATCACAATGTCGAAACGTATGTAAAATAATAATTCCAGTTGAAAAAGAGAACGAGTAGCAAGATACAGGTTGCCACCCGTTCTCTTTTTATACGGCAGCTTGCAGTGTAAATTTGTATTTAGTTACCAAAAATTACCCGGCAAATGCCCTGAATGAGCGTTTTGCTACGCCGCAGGCCCTATCCGGAAGTTTCACCATAAAAACCAAACGGACGGAGGCTCCGGATAAGCAAGGCCTCCGGAATAAGAAAGACATGTAGCTTTATGAGTCGAGCGTCTGCACGCCGCCGCCGTTGACGAAAAGCACTTGGCCGCTGACCCATTCGGAGACCGGGGCGGCGAAGTAGAGCACGGCGCCCGCGATGTCGGAGGGTTCGCCGAGCCGGTGAATCGGCGTGTGGGCCAGCATGCGGCTCTCGATCTCGGGCGTCAGCACCGTCGAAAGGGCCCGCGTGCGCGTGGCGCCCGGCCCGACGCAGTTGATACGCACGTTCATCGGCCCGAAGTCGAATGCCAGATTGGCTGTCATGTGGTTGAGCGCCGCTTTCGACGAGGCGTAGGCGCTCATGTTCGGGCTTTTGTTGATACTGGCCATCGAGGTAATGTTGACGATGCTGCCGTAACCCGCCCGGGCCATGTGGGGCACCACGAGCTTGCAGAGTTTCCACGCGCTGAAGACATTGAGGCGGAAGATCGCCTCGAACTCCTCGGCGCTGAGCTCGACCAGACGCTCCAGCGCCCGGTCGTCGAGTACGTCGCACGCGACGGCGAGGGCTTTGCCGCCCTTGTCGCGGATGGCCTGCGCCACGGCTTCGCCGGTTTCGGGCGTGCGGTTGCTTACCACGACGGTGGCTCCCGCTTCGGCAAGCGTTTCGCAGCAGGCGCGACCGATGCCGTTGCCGCCGCCGGTGACGACGGCCACCTTGCCCGTGAGATCGAATAATGGTTGTATGGACATAACAGTAACTTTTAATAGACATTTATATGCGGTCCCCATCAACAGATGAAACGCCGATGCACCGCAGCCCCGGCTTCTCCCTGTCGGAGAAATGAAGTGCACATTGCAATACTTTGCTGTATTGCCGGGTTATGATTGTCAGTGTCGTCATATTGTTTCAGGGTAATGCGACGTAAAAGTAACTATTTCCACCTGATATCCCAACGTTGCCGACAAACTTTCTTCGACGATGAAAGAGCTGTATGACTGTCCGGGAGTTACGACCAAATCCCTGCCTTATCGGATTCGGATGTGCCGGTGCATTTTATTATCTTTGCACGTCGCAACAACCGAAGATGCGGTAATTATTTATGAAATACAAAGAAAAGACACTGTCATTTCTCTGGCAGCATTTACTGCTGCTGGGGTCACTGTATCTTATGACGCTGGGAGTGGTTCTCTGCGTCAAATCCGGTCTGGGCAGCAGCGTGATCTCCTCGCTGCCCTTCGTATTTTCGCTGGCAGGCCCCGTAAGCATCGTCCCGCAGTGGACGATCGGCGGATATACGATTGCGATGAACGCCCTGCTGGTACTTTGCCAGATACTCATACTGCGGCGAAAGTTCGAGCCCATGCAGCTCTTTCAACTGGTCATAGGGTTTATCTTCGGGTGGCTGATCGACCTCAATATGGCACTGACATCCGGATTGGCGTGTACGACGTTGCCTTCGCAGCTCTTCACCCAGCTCGCAGGCTGCACGATCATGGGCATCGGCATCGCCTTCGAGGTGCGATGCGGTTCGGTGACCATGCCCGGCGAGGGTATCTCGATCGTCATAAGTCAGGTCGCGCGCCGTCCTTTTGCCAAAGTCAAGATTATGGTGGACACGACCCTCGTCCTGCTGGCCGTAGCGGGTTGTTATCTCTTTTTCGGACGCTGGCAGTGGAATGTCGTAGGCGTCGGTACGCTGTTCGCCATGATCTACGTCGGCCTCGTGGTAAGATTCACATCCCCGCACCTCGGCTGGTTCGACCGCCTGCTGGCCTATGTCCCGGGATTCCGCCGTTACCTGTTCGGGCTGGCACGGCTTATCTATCGTCGCGGCAACTGAAAGCAAAAAAACTGTTCAGCGTTTAAGTATTGCAAAAGTAGATAAACTCCTGATATTAATCTGAGTTAATCGCATGCTCAGCGCCAACAACTGCTATTCATTGTATTTGACGTATCAATGCACGACGCCGTATTTCTTGCCTTTGCCGTCGCACGACGCGCATTTACCCGTCGCGTTACAGGGGCTGCAGGCCATCGGGTCACCGCCCATATAGGAGTTACGGGCTATCCCCTTGCCGTCGCAGTGCGGGCATCGGCCCGAGCCGTGGCAGTTCGGACAGGTATAGTAGCCGTGCTTGTTGCCCGGATACTGTCCGTCCGTGTCCGTATCTATCGCACTGCCCGAGGAGTTGCCGTGCGAAGCCCCCGAAGATGCACCGCCCTGAATATAATCGGTTTTGGCCTTGAGAAAGCGGTTGTAGTCGGCTTCGGTCACGGGAATATCGAAAACGTTGGCGTCCAAATGAACCTGCACGCGGCGCCAATCCTTGGAGACGGTAACCAGCGTCTGCCCGGTGACGACATCGACCTGCGTCCGGAACTGCCCGAAGCCCTCTTGGACAGGATACATGTTATATTTGTACTCCTTGAAAACGAATTCGTCGCCGCTCTGGTCGGCAAGGTAGGCCGAGGACTTGAACACAAGGCTCGCAGTGAACGAAACAAAAATACCGTAGTCATTTCTGGTCAGGGAGAGCCAGCATAACTGCCCTTTGTCATTCAGATAATAAAGCGTACAAGGCAATTCAGGAATCGTACCGTAGGCCGGAAGCGTCACAGGTGCGAAATTGGCCCGCCCCGTCACGGTGTTCCCGGTCGAAGCCGCGGCAGCAGTCGTTTTCGCCGGAGCCGGAGCAGGGCGCGGGGCGGCAGCCGGAGTTTGCGAAGCCGACGTATCCCCGCCGGTCCACGTGCCCCGTTGTTTGGCCGAAACACGGGCGATCCATTCGTCTGCCGAAGCGTAATTCTGAGGAAGCGTATAGGTTCGGAACTGACGGTAAAAATGCAGGGCACTGTCGTAATTGCACTCCATCCCGCCTTTCCCGAGTTCGAAGAATGACCCCAACCGGAAGCAGGAATACCAATAGTCGCGGCTCGACGGCTCGGCGTTGCCGATAGCGCGCATGTACCAGCGGCAGGCCTTCTCCTGATCGAATACCGGCGAAGAGGTCAGATCGTAACATTCGGCCAGCGGGCAATAGGCGGCCGTATATTTCGCTTCGGCGGCCTTTTCGAGCCACATCGCAGCCGTTGCATAGTCGCGGGACTCGGATGCCGCCATGCCCTTTCGATAACACTCAGCAGGGGAGAGCGAAGCCGCAGCCGGAGTTTGCACCGTCGTTGCGGAAGAGCGCGACGTCGCCGCAGCCATCGACTGCACGGCACCCCGGTCGGCCTGAATCACGGCGACGAGCGACGTCTGACGGGGCGTTCCGGCCGGAAGCGCGTCGTGCCACGCCCGCGTCGCCTGCTCGAGGCGGGCAAAGGGCCGCTCGACCTTCTCCTCGATACGCGCCAAGTTTTCCGCCTTGCGTCGCAGGTAAGGTACGATAAATTCCTTGAAATTACGCTGCATCAGCTTATAGGGAGACGCCACTTTTTGTTTCGGGGCGATCACATGGCCCGAAATATCATAGAGCGTGGCCGTCTCCTTGTCTGCGACGAGGACTATCAGCGTCTTGCTCAA
The DNA here is from genome assembly GCA_021204515.1 of Alistipes sp. Classification (GTDB taxonomy): domain Bacteria; phylum Bacteroidota; class Bacteroidia; order Bacteroidales; family Rikenellaceae; genus Alistipes. Next base: position 20,564 of record JAJPZH010000189.1, read on the forward strand.
CTCTTTCTCCGTGTAAAGCTCATACAGGCCGGCCTTGCGCAGCCATTTCTTGTAATCTTCCAACTCATTGACCCGGAAAATATCCATTCCCAAAAAGGTTATCGGCTGCGCCTCGATAAGCACTTCGCCGTCGGCATTCATCAGGCCACGCCGCCCGTCCGCCAATTCATACTCGATCGTATGCGGCGCATAGGCCGGAGTCGTGAATTTTGTCGCTACGACTTCAGAAACAGGTTTGAACGAACAATCGACCAACTGCATTTTCCCTGTCTCCGAACTCATACAGAACAGGATCGGAGAGTCCTCCTGCCGGTAAATCTTGACCGGTTCGATATGATATCCCTCGGGCGAAAGCCGACGCCCGTGAAAATCAATCAAATACTGCTTTTGATACTCGCCGACGCTTGCAAAGCCCTTGAAAATATGAGGTGGCCACGGAGAACCGGCCTCCGAAACCCAATACCCGTCCCGGTCGATCAGGTAATATTTGTCGGCATACTCCACCGTAGTAAGAGCTTCTTCCCGTCTAAACGGAAGCGCCCAATCGAAAACACAAGGTATAACACAGTTGCCGCCGAGGTCGAAATACCCGTATTTCCCGGAAGAATCTTGCCGGGCTTCAAGGCGAAGCGACTTATCCGATTGGCCGAAAACGGCGCAAACAGTCAGCAGGACGAAACAGATCGTTGAGAACAGAGTCTTCATTGCAAGCAGGGATTAATGACGGTCGCGTCTGCCCGGAGCAGAGATTCCGACAACGTGCAACGGCCGGAATCCCATACGTCAGAACGCAATAGACAAAAATATAAAAAATTTCCGCTACGGACAATACACAGGTAACAATATGCCTGACGAATTGAACTCTTTTTTTCGTTTCGGGAATATCTTCTATTTTTGCATCCCGAAATTTTCTTTGTCATGTTTACTTTGCGCAATTTGTGGATCGTCCCGATGCGTGGCGTCGGGCAGGTTCTATTTCAGGAGAACGCCCTTTCGGGAGTGTTGATGCTATTGGGTCTTGCCGTCGGGTCGCCAACGGCCGCACTGTTGGCCCTTGCCGGCAATGTGCTGGGCAACCTCGCGGCTCGGGTCTTCCGTTACCCCGCAGCGGATATCGAACGGGGACTCTACGGGTTCAACGGCACGCTCGTGGGCATTGCCGTGGGCATCTTTTTCCCGCTCGGATGGCAGGCCGCACTGCTGCTGGTTGCCGGCTCCGTGGCGTCTTCACCGATCGCCCGGACATTCTCCCGATGCCGGATTCCGGGTTTTACAGCCCCCTTTATCCTCTCGACATGGTTATTGCTGGGAATAGCCGCCCTGCTGTGGCCCGCGCTGCGCACATCGGGCGGGACCGCCGCCATAGAAACCGCTCCGGAGTGGTTGCAGGCCCTGTCGCTGCATTTCGGGCAGGTCATGTTCGAGGGTCGTTCGCTGCTGACCGGAGCGCTCTTTCTGGCCGGCATCGCCGTAAACGACCCTCGCGGGGCGCTTTATGCCCTATGGGGAGCATTGCTCCCGCTGGGTATGGCATTCTTCGCGGATGACTATACGGCCTTCAACGCCGGACTGTTCGGTTACAACGGCGTGCTGTGCGCCATTGCGCTGACAGGCCCCTCGGCATGGGATTTTGCGCGTGCGACCTGCGCCGTCCTGCTCTCCATAGCCCTGCAGTGGTTCGGAATGCAGGCGGGAATCGTCACTCTGACCGCACCCTTCGTCGTGGCCGTATGGATCGTGATGGCGGCCGACCGGATATTTATTTTGACTGCCAATTCATTACGGCCGAATAAATAACAATTCTATAAAAAGACAGTCCGGTTTTATTCCCCTTTCATTGGCGTTTCCGGGAATTCGAAGTCGAATCGCAGTTGCACGCACTCCGTGCAGGCTTCCGGAGAATTACCGACGGTCAGTCCGATCAGGCGGATCTTACGGTCCTGAAAATCCACGGCAGCCAGCAGTTCTTCCGACACCCGGCGGAGCGTCTCGGCCGAATCCACGGGCGAGAACAAGGTTTTCGACCGTGTGATCTGCCGGAAGTCGTCGAACTTGAGCTTCAGCACGACGGTCTTGCCCTTGAACTCGTGACGCATCAGGCGGCCCCAGACCTCGTCCCGCACGGCCGACATATCCAGCAGCAGCCGTTCCCTGTCGTCGGTATCCTCGGCAAAGGTCGTTTCGGCACCCAACGACTTGCGGATGCGGTTAGGTTCCACCTCCCGCTCGTCGATACCGCGGGCATAGCCGTAGTAGGCATGTCCGGCTTTTCCGAAATGCTGCACGAGCCGTATTTCATCCCACTGACGCAGGTCGGCTCCGGTGCGGATGCCCAGCGCGTGCATCTTCTGCGCCGTGACCTCCCCGATACCGAAGAAGCGTTCGACGGGAAGCGCCGCGACAAACTCTGTGATACGCTCAGGCGGAATCGTGAACAGCCCGTCGGGCTTTCGATAATCCGAAGCGATTTTTGCCAGCATCTTATTTACGGAAATACCGGCTGATGCCGTCAGTCCGGTCGCGGCGAAAATGCGGGCTTTGATCTCGCGGGCGACCAGCGTAGCGGAACGAGCGTGCGAAACGTCGAGGAAAGCCTCGTCGAGCGAGAGAGGCTCGACAAGTTCGGTATATTCGTGAAAGATATTGCGGATTTGCCCTGAAACCTCCTTGTAGACATCGAAACGGGCCGGCACGAAGATCAGCCCGGGACATAACCTTTTGGCCAGAGCGGAAGAGATCGCCGACCGTACCCCGAAAGGACGTGCCTCGTAGCTGGCCGTAGCAACGACACCGCGCGGGCCGTCGTATCCGACAGCGATCGGCCGTCCCCGGTATTCGGGGTGGTCGCGTTGTTCCACCGACGCATAAAAGGCGTCCATGTCAATATGTATGATTTTCCGCTGTGGCATGCTCGATGATCCCACGGGCAAAGATAGTCAATAAAGTTCACACCGCTGCAACCCGCCGAATCCCGCCTTTATGAACGACATCTCGAACGCCTACGAATCGGCATATACTATCATGCTGAACCTCACGGCTTCGGTGCGTCTGCACGCGCCGTGATCTATCGACAAGCGGCTTGTCGGCTATGTCGTTGCGAATATCGGAGAATTTGCCAAGACACACGATATGACAGTCGCGAAGCCAGCGACTATCTGAACCGCTACAAGGGACTGGATTTCCTTGCGGAGCACTATGCCGCCGAGCATCGGCTCTCCATTCGGGACAGCGTGCAGGATCTTACCCGTGTATGCCGCAATAACGGAGGAGGCATTGTATGAAACTTCATTCCGGTTCGAACACGGCCATCCGTCAGGTCTATTTTGCCCGATGCAAACCCTTCAAGCATTTCGGGCAGGCAACGGATAAGCAACTCAACTTACCGTTAAACCTGCCCGATTCTGCTTTTTAGCGTTCCGGAACTCATGCAGTCAGGTGCATTGATTCGCTGCAAACTAATCGTTTACACCACTCCGCAGTCCATTGTTCCTACAAAAGCCCCTCCGAGATTCGACCGGACGTAAAACATACCACGAATCGAACCTGAGAGATTTATTCGGCGCCCTTGATGCAGCGCACCGAGCACCCGCTCTCCTTACCCCACGCACTGCCCGAGGTAAGCAGTTTGTTGTCGCCCTGCACGCGGGCGTAATAAGCCGACCAAGCTCCGCTGTCAGCAGTCGTCCACCAAGTCGTCATAACGCCGGCTTTCTCGTATTTATTCCACTTGCGGTAACCCGTAGGCTGAGCATTGAATCCCGAGGAGTTCGTGCCCTGATATTCGGGCTTGGAGTCTCCCCATTCATCATACCAGCCCGAAGTGGACTTCACGCATTCGCCGACATCGGCACCAAGGAAATTCGCGAGTGCGGTCCAATCGTCACGCGACGGCACGCGCCAGCCCTCGGAACACAGTTTCCCGGTATGCGCCGCATGCCAGTTGTAAAGCAGTCCGTAGGAGGCGACATCCGGATTGTTCTCGCAATAGCAGTAAGCCGGTTCCTCGCTGTCTTCCGTTGCGGCCCATTCGTCCTGACCTTCGAGATACGGAATCGGAGCGCCGTCGTTGAAATGCGTCGTGCGCAGGTTGGCGCCGAGCCATTTCTGCGTACCGATGGTCACAATTCCGTATTCGTTGCCGTCGATGTCGAATACCGAGGTCGCGTCGTCGTCAGGATCGACGACCACCGTGTCGCCCGACGAAGAAGTTCCTTCGGTCCACTCCTCGATTTCAGGCTGAATTTTCACTTCGCCGCCTGCGGCCGTGCGGCTGACGGTCAACGTGAAGGTATAGCGTTTCCCCGACGCGAACGTCAGTTCCTTATCCGTCACGAAGCGGAATTTACGCTCCCCGATATTCACGACAACAAACTGCGCCGCGGCCTTTACCGTCTGGGGAACGACGATGGCCGAAACGCCGACCGCCGTCTGCCCCTCGGCGCGGAACGTACCGTGCGGCGCCACATTCACGAAGATCGCCGGAGACGACACCTCGCCCGTAGTGAAATCGACATTGGCGACCTGCGCCACGTTGAGTACCTGCAGACCTGCGCCGAGCAGACCTTCCACGCCGTTATACCCTTCGCCCGGCACCAGCACGAAATCGAGTTTGGACATCAGGCGTTTGAAATCGAGCCGCACGGGATCTTTGGTCCGGACGACATTCTGGGTCCGGGCCAGCATCCAGTCGCATTGGGAGTACTCTTCGTCGGCACGCTGGTCGGCGCTGACGCCGATTTCGGCAACGGACTTTCCGGCCCCGATTCCGAGCGAACGATAGGGATAGTAGGCATAAAAATCCGACGGCCCGGTATAGTCCGTGGCCCAGAAACAAGGCGTAGCGCTTTTGAGTTCTCCCTGAGTTACCGTAAAGAGTTTATTGTCGATATACCGCTCCCCGGCGATGGCCGCCGCGGGATCGCTCCCGGATTCGACGCAGAAAAGGCCGATCCGGTCCCCCTCGCTGAAAGCCGTGCCCGCAACCTGCGCGGAAGAGACGACGGAAGGAATAAAACCGATCGGCTGCCCGGCCGGAACAGCCGGTTCCGGATCGCTGCAGCCGCAGAGACCCCACAGCAGCGCGGCCGACAGAGATATGCGGATTGTATTTCGAATCTTTTTCATGAATTGTCGTTTAAAGAGTTAAAAATCGTGAACACACCGTACCGAAAGACCGCTGTGACGCTCTTTGATAAACTGATCGAGCGCATCGCCCATCGTCCGCAACCCGTAGCAATAGGTCATGAAGCCCGACATATCCTCGTCGCACCACCAGTAACCGTTGCTTCCGGCATAATAGAATTTCGCCTGCGACTCGTCGTTGGGGTCGACCGTGATCTGACCGCCGGGAAGCCCTCCGAATCCGCTTTCGTTCGTTGCGGTCTCGCCTTCGGGCCATCCTGTGGACGCCTTCAGCTTGGGAGCCACTCCGATCCACGAACCGTAGTCGGTGGACTGTCCGCCGAGCGCGGCACCCAGCGCATCCCAGTCGCTGCCGGTGGGCACATGCCACCCTTCGGGACAAAGTTTCCGGCTCCCGACCGCTTCGCGGTTGTAGAGCAAGCCGTAACGGGCAATGTTGGCTTCGTCGTTCTGATAGCAGCAGTATGCCCCTTCGGATGTCGCCATCCATGCTCTGCTGTCCGTCACGTTCGGAATCGCCGACCCGTCGTTATATTTCGTCGTCCGCAGATTCGCATCCATCCAGTAACTGCGGCCGATGCGCAGGATTCCGTACGTATTCCCGTCCTTATCGGTGACCGTCGTACCTTCCGGCGGAAGGATTTCGCCGCCGCCCAGCGACTCTTCGCCGCCCAGTACCCAGTCGGTCACCGAAACGGCGGTCGTAATCACCACCTCGTCGAACGACGTATTGAGCGTCAGGGTAATCTTGTTGCGTTTACCGGCTTCCAGCACGAGTTCTTTCGCAGGAACGTACGTAAACGACTGATCTGCGGCCGACAGCGCCACGAAAACGGTCCCTGCGGCGATCGTCTGCGGCGGCATGACGGCCGACACTCCGGTCAGGACGCCCTCCTTCTCGGCGAACGTCCCGTTAGGGACCATTTCGGCGGGATCGCCCGAAAGCGTCCACTTCCCGGTCGTGAAGTCGAACGACCCGCCGTTCTTCACCCCGGCCAGCCGCACCGTGATCGGCGCCGGCAGTTCGCCGCCGTTCTCATAACCCTCGCCCGCTTTCAGAACGATATCCACGCGGCTCATGGCATGGGCGAAACGCAGGGGAACACTCCCCTCTCCGGCCCGGAAACCGACCGTCTTGGCGAAAACGAGGTCGGCCGCACGGAAATCCGCCTCTGCGGACTGGTCGGCCGCAGCCGTCATATCCAATGCTGTCGCACCCTCGGCCAGAGCCTGTGCACGGTAAGGGGCGTATCCGTAGAGGTCGTACACGGCGCTATAGTCCGTCAGCGGGAACGATATGACCGGCGTAGCGGTGTAAACCTCTCCCGATTTGGCGAACAGAACGTTCGAAAAGAGCCGCGCCCCGGCAAGCGCCTCGGCCCCCGCCGCCGGCTTCTGCACGGCATAGAAACCGAATTGACCGAACGACACCGCCCCGTCTCCGGCGGCGGAATCCGCCGCCGCGGCGCGGACGACGATCTGCCCGTCACGGGTTTCCGGCCCCGAGGCTTCGTTTACTTCGCTGCAGGCGCATAGTGCGAGGAGCGCGCCCGCGAAGAAACCGCCTGTCGATATATATTTCGTGATTTTCATGGTTGTACGCATTTAGTTTTTGTAACGAATACACCGGACCGAATAACCGGTACGCTTTTGCGGGGTGGTCTGGTAGACGATCGGCCGGCTGTAATAGAGATAAAAACCGCTGGCCTGCGCATCGTTGAGCGGCGTGCTGCTCCACCAGTAACCGTACTTGTGGAAATTGTAGAACGTTCCGTCGTCTTCGCGCGAACCGCCGGGACGACCGTCGAAACCGCTCGAATTGCTTCCCTGATAAGTTTCGTCCTCTTTTCCGTTGAAGCCCTGCCAGCCGCTCGTGCTCTTGAGCTTATCGCCCGCGGCATTCTGCCCGCCCAGCAGATCGATCATTATTTCGATCTCCTCCTTGGTGGGGACATGCCAGCCTTCGGGACACAACCGGTTGGTAGCAACGGCATAGTAATTATAGATCGCGCCGAACTGCGCGGCGTTTTCGGCATCGTTGTCCTGATAGCAGTAAGCCGGCGTCTTGGCCACCGAATTCTCGCTCCACTGCGCGGCATCGGACATATTCGTCAGCACCGTTCCGTCGCTGAGTTTCGTCGTCCGGAGATTTTCGGCCATCCAGTACTGGGTACCGATCCGGGTTACCGGATAGCTGTTGCCGTCGATATCGAAGACGGGGTTGAGCAGGTCGTCCGACGGATCGAGCGTCTGTTCGATATCCAGCCCGCCGAGCCACTCCTGCTCGGTCACCGTCACCGACACCTCATAGTCCCCGGCGTCGCGCCCGACACGGACGGAGAGCGTATACTGCATGCCCGATTTGAAGGTCACCTCTCCGCCCAGCGTACAGGAAACGGCAGTATCGCCGAGAAGGAAACTCAGCACGGCGTCCCCGGCAGCGACCTGCTGCGGCACGACGATCGCCGAAAGCCCGCTCAGTTTGGTCTCGGCCTCGGTCCATGCGCCGTAAAACTTCATCGGCGCGGGATCGGCGGCTGTCAGAACCTTGCCGGAAACCATGTCGACTTGAGCAGTACGGCACAACTCGATCGAAACCGGAGCCTCCTTCAGCTCTCCGAGTACGGGAGAACCTGCAGAAGTCACTTCCAGATCTATTTTCGAAAACATGCGTCGGAAAGCCATCTTCACCGCTCCGCTGTGACGGGCCTCGATACCGGCCGAAGCGACCATGAAGTCGGCCGCCGTATAATCCTCCACCGCGGACTGGTCTGCGGGCACCCCGACATCGACAGTCGTCCGCCCGGCTGCGAGCAGCTTCGCACGGTAGGGATAATAGGCCAGCAGGGTCCCCTGCGCAGCCTTGAGCTGCATTCCCGAAGCGGTTTTAAACACGCCGCCGGACAGCTCCATCCGGGCATTGTCGATATAACGCACCGCGTCGGCGGAAAACTCCCCTTCGACGGCATAAAGCCCGACTGCGGCCGATGCGGGAAACGCCTCGTCCGCCGCAGTGCCGTTCCACGAAACGACCTGCCCCTCGATCACCGCCTCCTGCGGGGAAGGGGTTTTGTCTTTATTGTCGTCGTCCCCGCAGGACACCAGCCCCGCAAAGCATATTCCCGCCGCCACGACGCCGAGAATTCGTATGTTCTTCATTGTTTTCATCATTTTGAACGCCATTAATTTTCCATGGAATCCTCCGCTGCGGGCCGGGAAGCCTGCCAGTCGCCGAGACGCGCAACGGCCTGCATGCGCACACCCTGCGCCGTCATGCCGACCGTCGCCGTAAAGACATGGTTGCACCCCGATTCGAACCGGAAATCCGAATCGGGCTTATAGGCCATCGTCACACCGTTGTAAACGACATAAAACAGCGACTCGCCGGCTTTGCGGTCCTGCGGTATCAGAATGGCCGAAAGTCCGGTCAGTATATCGCCCTGCCGCACGAGCGTCCCGCAGGGAATGATGTCATCGACCCGGGCTATGTCCGAGAAAGCGCCCGACTCCACGTCGCAGACGGCCTCCGTCCGGAAATTCTTCAGCGTCACGGCCGCCTGCTCCAGCTCGTCGAGCGTGATGCCCGCTCCGGCTTTCAGGCAGATCGTAATCTGGCTCAATACATGATGGAAAACCAGCGGAACGGGATTTCCGCCGGGTACGACCTCCCGGGACACGGCGATCAGACAGTCCGAAGCCGAAGCTCCGGCGCCGCGCTGGTCAGTCTTCACCGCAACGTCAAGCAGCGAAGAGTTTTTCCGGAAGCCGGTTTGGTTGTAGGGATAATAAGCGTAAAAGGTATTTTTTGTCGCCGCATCGATAAAATAAGGAGTCGAAACCGCTGCGAAGACTCCGTCTTTCCGGACGAATTTCACATTGTCCTCCCAGCGGACATTTTCGAGCGACTGCTCTTTGCCGTCCCGCCACGGCACGACGGTAAGACCGACGGCATCGCCGTCTTCGAATGCACCGTCCGTTACACGGGTCTGTACGTCCGGAGCGATGCGGATGGAAAGATCCGCATCGGGGGCCTCATTTCCCCCCCCCTCACGGGGTCGGAACACGCCGGGAGCAACACCCCGGCACAGGCCGCAAGCATGACGGCCCCAGCCAAGGAAAAGCGGGCTGCAAAGCAGCGCCAGTCTCTCCGGCTCGCTTGGATTTGTTTCAGCATAAAATTAGAATTAAGTGGATAACAAAAAAACAGCCGACGGCAGTAAAATCCGGCAGCAGGGGTAACGCAACGCAAATCGACCGGGAGGGGGAAATTCAGTCCGGAAATCGCCCCGGTTCCATCAGCCATACTACAAATATAATAAATCGCCGGGGAAATAACAAAAAAAACATACACGGCCGCATATGCCCCGCCGGAGTTCAAAAAACGTCCGGTCATTGTACGGTACGGTTTTTTTTATTACCTTTGTTAAGTCACTCACTCCGAAAGTTCCTTCCATACATGAATCCCGTCCACCCGCGGAACGGCGACTGCGGTCTCCGACTGCAAATCCCCGCCGCGGTCCTCATGCAATTCCCGCGTCCCTGCAACCGACAATGCAGGGCCGTCACTTATTTATCCTAACCCCAAAACCATGATGAAAAAATTCGCCCTTCGGAGCCTCGCGCTCCTGCTGACGTTCGCCGCCGCATGCAGCGACTACGACGACACCGACCTGTGGAACAGCGTGAACGACATCAAAAAACGTGTCGAAGCGCTCGAAACAGCCGTCGCCAAACTCAACTCCGACGTTTCGGCCATACAGACGCTGATCGAAAAACTCAACGAAAAGGTCTACGTCTCGAAGGTCGAGACCAACGCCGACGGCTCCTACACGATCTACTTCACCGATCCCGAAAACACCAAAATCACGATTACGAACGGAAAAGACGGCGCTGCAGCGCCCGCAATCGGCGTTGCGAAGGATACGGACGAGGTCTACTACTGGACCCTGACATCGGGAGAGGGAGAGCCTGAATGGCTGCTGGCCGACGGCAAAAAAATCCCCGTCACGGCTGCCGCCGTCGTGCCGCTGCTGAAGATCGACGACAAGGGATTCTGGGTCATCAGTTGCGACAAGGGCGCGACGTGGAACTACATCACCGACGACAAGGACCAGTCGGTTTCGGCGCTGGGTCAGGGCGGCATGAGCGATTCGTTCTTCAAGGAGGTGACGCAGGACGGCGCATATGCCTACTTCACGCTGGCGGACGGCACGACGATCACCGTAGCCATGCGTTCGGATTTCTACCTGCTCGTCAAAATGGCCCCGGCGCTGGGCACCTACGCCTACGGCGAGACCAAAACCTATGAGACCGAAAGCGTGGGCGTGAACGACGTCGTGCTGACCAAGCCCACCGGCTGGACCGTTTCGTACGCCGACGAGGTGCTTACGATCAAGGCCCCCGCCGAAGAGGCCGTCTGCGAAACCGAAGGCGAGATCGCCGTCATCTACTTCGGCGACAACGACCGCAGTTCGCTGGTAAAGATGAAGGTCAAGATCGACAAGGATTACACGGGCGTAACCGAAGGCGACAATTTCACGCTCGAAATCACCGAGGTCGGGGACACCCGCGTCAGCGCGGCCATCACGCCGAAAGACCCCGAAATGGCCTACTACGTCTATCCCTACGATCCGGCCAAGAGCGACGAGGCATGTATTACCCAGCTCCAGAAGCGTTTCAAAGCCGACATCGCCGACGGACCGGAATATGTGGATTACTTCTTCAAAGGCGCCAAAACCGACTACAGGTACAGCGGTCTGACGCCCGGCGAGAGCTACGACCTCTCGGTGGTCGGCGTAAAATACGACCTGACGGCCAAGACGCTCGACATCGTCACGCCGCTCATGCGGGTTCCCTTCAGCACCAAAGCCCCCGAAATCATCAACACGACCTATCTGATGACTCTCTCCGACATTTCGTGGTACGGAGCGAAGTGCGCCGTCCATCCTTCGGACGACCTGCCCTATTTCTGCACGTTCGTCAAGAAATCGACGTTCGACATGGCCTATGACGACGTCGATTTCGCACAGACCTACATCGACGACCGCTACCTGTGGCCCTACTACGGCGAACTGAGCGAGGGCACCCTTCTGTGGAGCGACTTCACCTCAACGGGCGACATCGCATTCTCCTCGCCGGGATTCGTGCGGCGCGATCCGCTCTATATCTCGGAGGACATTTTCCCGCTGGAATCCGATACCGATTATTACGCCGTGGCATTCGGCTGCAACGAAGACGGCGAATTCTCGAACAGCCGCGTCTCGCGCAAGCTTTTCCGCACGAAAGCCTTCACGCCGACCGAAGCGTGCACCTTCACCATCGACGTAACCGTGGACAAGCAGGACCTTGCGATCAAAGTGATCCCTTCGGACAAAAACACGAGCTACATCACATTCATCGACGAGCGCGACACCTACCGCGACAATTTCGCCACGCCGCGGCAATATCCGCCCTACGACCTCTACTGGCGCATGCAGGGACTGGAAGCGGGACAGACGATCGGAGACGACGACTGCTTCTACACGGGCGACGCGGCTTACAACGTCGTAAGCCTGAAAGCCGCATCGGCCTACATCGTCTTCGCCTACGGCTGTTCCGCCGACGGCAGGATCACGACCGAGCCGGAGATCGTCGAGGTCCACACCAAGGGAACGGTGGACCAGCCCGACCTGAACTCCGCCGCCAAACAGCGCCGCACGGGCAGCCCGCGGACCGCATACCGCGTAATCCGCTGACGGGGATTGTAGACATAAGAAAGCCGGGGACAATCGGTCCCCGGCTTTTTTCGTTCCGCCTTCTCTATTTCATAATCCGGCAGTCGAACAGCGGCCCGGCCACGGCGTCGTCGCGGATGGCGCGCAGCGTCACGGTCACCTGCTCTTTGCCGGCCGTCAGTTCCGCCGGAATCCGGTAGCTGCGCTCGACGTACTGCGGGCCCCAGTTATGAATATTCTCGAAGCTGATCTTCCGGCCGTCGATCTCGATGTCGAACGAGTGGTTGTAGAAGCGGTTGCCCCAATAGGTGCAATAGAGCGTATTGGGCACGTCGGGAGCTACGGCCATGTCGAACGAGAACCAGCCGCCGAGCGTCTCGCGGTATTTACGGCCTTCGAATTCGTGGGGCGCGGTCTTCTCGCCCCGGAGATTGTGGTCGCGTTCGGGCTGCATCTCGCCGGGCGTAAACTGCGACACGGTGCGTTCGCGCAGCCACTCCTCGCGATGCTCCCGCAGGCGCATGTCGGCGAGCTGCTCCTTCCACGTCGCCTCCGGAAAATGCCGGAAGTAAACCATCATGCGGCGCCCGCCCACTTCGTAATAGGGAATCAGTTCCTTCTGCACGGGCTGCGCGGTCAGCGTTTCGAAACGCAGCCGCTTCTTATCGGTGCATTTCACCAGCGCCGATGCGTCGGTCACGTCGTCGGCGACGATAACGGGAATCTCCTCCTTGTCTTCGAGCACGGAGCTGAGCACGACGGGACCGTAGAAATAGGCCCGCTGCGTGGAGTCGCCCGGAATCGGTTCCGAGTGCAGCGACTGGCGCAGCACGAAGCGCACCTCGTCGCCCGAACGCCACTTGCGGTTTACGGAAATATAGCTTCCCGGTTCGGCCTTTTGTTTCACCGGACGCCCGTTTACCGTCAGTTCATAGCCTTCGACCGCCCATTCGGGGTAACGCAGATTCAGCACGAACCGCTGCGCCCCGGACATTTCGACGCGCAGCCGGACCTCGTCCGAACAGGGGAAGTCGGTAAGCTGTTCCAGCTTCACCCCGCGCGATTTCCAGTCGAGTGTCGAAGGGATGTAAAGATTGACATACAGGTTTTCGCGCGCGTCGGTAAAGTAGATGAACTCGCCGTAACGGGCGTGGTTCTCCATGCCGGAGCCGACGCAGCACCAGAACGAATCGAAGGGCAGGCAGAATCCCTTGCGGTGTCCCGACCCCATGGGCGACATATAGCACACCATTCCGTCGTCGGGATTCTGCGACGCGAGAATCTGGTTGTAAAGCGCCCGTTCGTAATAATCGGCCCGCCTGACCGTGGGATCGAGCTGATACAGATGCTTGGTCAGTTTGAGCATGTTGTAGGTATTGCAGGTCTCGCAGGTCCCATCCGAAAGGCGGTTGGCCAGCATGCCCGGCGCGCCGAAGTGCTCGTATTCGCTGTTGCCGCCGATCGCATAGCTGTGAAACTCCACAACCCGGTGCCAGAAATAGTCGGCGATACGCCGGTAACGCTCCTCTCCGGAACACTCGTACTCGCGGACGGCGCCGACGATCTTCGGAATCTGCGTATTGGCATGCCTGCCGGGCAGCGAATCCACCCCGGCGGCCAGCGGACGCAGAATCTCGCGGTGGTCGAAACGTCGTGCAAGCTCCAAGTATTTCCGCTCCCCGGTCAGAATATAGATGTCGGCCAGCGATTCGGTGATTCCGCCGTGTTCGCAGACGAGAATCCGGTCCATCTGTTCGTCCGAAAGCTTCGCCACCAGTCCGTCGAGCCAGTCGGCAAAGCGCACCAGCACGGTCAAAGCCTTGGCATTGGGCGTATAACGGCAAACATCGACCAGCCCGGCATACATTTTATGCAGGGTGTAGAACGGCACCCAACCGCCGTTGAGATCGAATCCCTGCGAGCGGATATCGCCCCGCTCCAGCTCGGCGAAGAGCGCGCGGCTGCGTTCGAACCCGGCCAGCAGTCCCGTGCCCTCCTTCTCCTGACACTCGGCAAGGCCGTCGATCGAGTAATCGATCTTATCGAGCAGTGCCCGATCGCCGGTTGCGGCGTACATCATCGCGGCCGCCGACAAAAAATGCCCGAACCCGTGGCCCGAACATCCGGCGCTCTCCCAGCCGCCGTAGCGGGGTGCCTTGGGTTCGAGTCCCGCCTCGGAGCGGAATCCCGAAAGGTAACGGTCGGGGTCCATCGCATCGAGCCAGCGGCGGTCCATCTCCTGCGCATGCAGAAACGGACCGCCCGTAATACGTACACAATTCAGCGGCACGGGGTAACGCTGCGGCTGTACCGCCACATGCCTTTCGCGGGTTTCGGGCACGGCCGCCGAAACCGGGACCGGACCGGCTCCCAGCGCCGCGGCTGCCAGCAGAAGATTCCGGAAAAAAGATCGCCAATTCATATCAAGCAGTTTTAGGATTAGATTTGTTCCAAAGTTCCGCTTTTTCAGGCAACCGATCTTCGGGAAAATTTGCAGATTATTGTGGTATTTTTATGCTTCTTGGCCCAAGATCCCCGTCGCGGCGACACTGCCGGCGTACTGCCTTCGCGCGGCGACGCCATACCGACTCAGGACGCCACACGCTGAAAAACGGGGCTGCCCGCCGAAATCCGTATCCGTCGGAAGGCTCCACACAGGCCCGGAATAGCCTCGGAGCCGCCCCCGGAAAACCCAGCGCGGCATCCAGCACAAAGCCCCTCCGCACCCGCAAGAAGCCGCAGGCGGCGGTCAGCGGCAGCTGAAGGCGACGCTTTGCCGCGCCCCGTGTCCGTCGATGACGGTCAGCCGGTGCGCGCCGGGAGCGGGACGGACGGATATTTTGTGTTCGAGAGTCGTCGCGCCGATATAGTCGTCGTCGATATGCCAGTAGAGCACGGAGTTGCGGTCACGGTGTATGGCCGTGAAGACCAGACTCTGCGCCTCGCCTTCGAGCGACTTGGGCGCAACCAGCACGCGCCCCGGCTGGGGATAGACGATGTCGATCGGATTGCCGCCCGCCCCGCCGCCCGAAAGTCCCGGATGCAAAGGCGGCAGCGGACGGTAGTCGGGATGCTGCTTCCTGTAATACCACTCCTGCGCGGGCGGCAGGATGAACATCGGCACCCGGACGATCTGCGCCGGGTCGTAACAGTCCGCAGTCACCCGGTAGCGGAGGTCCCGGCTCAGATTCACGATCCGGTGATAGGGGCAGACCTCGCCGGCGGCGGCCGTGCGGGGAATCATCAGCGTATCGCGGTCGGGACATATGTGCGAAGCCAGACAGCCGCTCTGCCGGCAGACCACGGCCGCTTCCAGATCGCCGTGAGGTTCCTCGAACCACTCTCCGCCGGGCAGCAGCCCGAATACGTCGAAGAGCAGCGGCGCGGCATACCCCACCCCGGTCATCAGCGGACGGCCTTCGCCCGAACAGTTGCCCACCCAGACGCCGACGGCATAGTCGGGCGTCGCCCCGACGGCCCACGCATCGCGGTTACCGTAGCTGGTTCCCGTCTTCCAGCCGATCTTTTTCGACGAGGCGAAATACTGCCACTCGCCCTCCTCCTCGGGCCGGGACACATGGCTTATCGAATTGAACATAAGCCATATCGCACCCCTCGACAGCGGAATGTCGTCCGCACTGACCGTCTTTACGGCCTCCGGATCGCAGTGCGGAGTGCGGACCGGCCCGCCGCCAAGCTTGGCGGCCAGCATCGCATAAGCCGAAGTCAGGTCCCAGAGCGTGATCTCGGCGCCGCCCAGAATCAGCGAAAGCCCGTAATGGTCGGCGCTCCTGTCGATCGTCCCGAATCCCAGATTCCGCACCAGCGACAGAAAATTCTCGCGCCCGTATTTGTCGAGCATCTTCACCGAAGGGACGTTCAGCGAACGTTCGATCACCCGGTTGGCGGGCACCGCACCGCTGAAATCGTGATTGAAGTTCTGGGGCGTAAAGTCCTTGTAATAAGTCGGAACGTCCGGAAACAGCATCGTAGGCAGCGCCGTTCCGTTGTCCAGCATCGCGGCGTAAAGCAGGGGCTTGAGCACGCTTCCGCTGCTGCGGGGCGCCCGGACGACATCGACGCTGGTGCCTTCGCTCCGGTCCGCGGGGTCGTAGACGTTTCCCACATAGGCCAGCACCTCGCCGCTCTTCACATCCATCACCACGACGGCGAGGTTGTTTATCTTATTGCCCCGGTTGCGCCGGTTGTGCCGCAGCGCCAGCTCGTTGACCCTGCGCTGCAGGTCATAGTCGAGCGTCGAGCGGAGCGACCCTTCGCGCATCCGTCCCAGCAGGTACATCGCCTGCATCGGCATCGGTTCGGGGGCGTCGGGCAGCGGTTCCTGCCGGGCCAAAGCGCACGTCAGGGAGTCGATATGCCCGCCGCGCCATATCCGCTCCAGCAGGTCGTCCCGCTTCTGCCGCAGCCGCTCCCGGTTACGTTTGACATGGATGAGCGCGGGCGAATTCGGCAGTACGGCGAGCATGGCGCTCTCGCCCCACGACAGGCTGCCGGCGCTGCGGCCGAAATAGTACCATGCGGCGCTCTCCAGCCCGATCACATTGCCGCCGAAAGGGGCATGGGAAGCGTACAGGGCGAGTATCTCCTCCTTGCTGTAACTGCATTCCAGCCGGGTCGCCAGAATCGCCTCGATGATTTTTTCCCGGAAGGTCCTCGCCTTCCGGCCGCGGCTCAGACGGATCGTCTGCATCGTAAGCGTGCTGGCGCCGCTGGCAACCCTTCCCGCCGAGAGGTTCTGCCGCACGGCGCGTCCCAGCGCCAGCGGGTCCACCCCGAAATGGCGGTAGAAACGTTTGTCCTCGTAAACAGTAATGGCGACACGGAATTTATAAGGCACGCTGTCCGTCGGAAAAAAGCGCCACTGCCCGTCGGGAGCGACCTTGGCCGACATCAGACGGCCGTCGCGGCTCCAGACGGTCGCGGAAAAAGGCTCGTCGAAGAGCGTCCGGGGCAGACAGAAACAATACCCCGCCACAGCAGCGGCAAGGAGCGGCAGCAGAACGAAATATATTATTTTCCGCTTCGACTTTTTAGTCATATTTTATGTATCTTTGACAAAGATACCAAAAAACCGCCATGAAAGCAATCCGCCATGTATTGTTCATCACGACTGTCCTGCTCTTCGCCTCATGCGGCCGGCAGCCGTGCGATATCATCGAATCGTCGCCGAACGGAGTGACGGGCGTCAAAATGCCGATCCTCGTGACGTTCAGGGAAAACGTCACGCCGAAGGAAGACAAAATCCGGGACGCCGTATCCATCTCTCCGTCCGTCGATTTCGACGTCTACCTTTCGGGAATGCGGATGATGCGGATCATCCCCCGATCGCCCCTGAAATACGACACCCGCTACAAGGTGACCATCGACGCCGCGAAACTCACCGACCGGCAGCTCAAAGGCATTGCGGAATTCGAATTCGCCACGCCGAAACTGCGGTTCGCCTACAGCGACTACTGGCTGCAGCACAGCGACGACATGGCCTCCTACGCGCTGGTCGGCGAAGTGGTCTCGTCCGATTATGCGGAGAGCGGCTACGTGGAAAAGAACCTCAAGATAAGCGGACTGAAAGATCCGGACGTCGAGTGGGTCCACTCCGCGAACGGCACCACGCACCAGTATACCGTCGGCAATATCGTACCCGGCGAAGGAGCGGGTTACACGCTGACGCTCGATTTCAACTACGACGACAGGAAAACCCTGAGCGTCGAAGTACCCAAGAAGGACGAGTATGTGGTGCTGGACCACAGCGTCGCGGCGGAACCGCTCGCAGTGGTGGTGACTTTCTCCGAGCCGCTCAAACAGAGCCAGAACCTGAAGGACCTGATCCGCTTCGACACGAAATTCCGCACCTCGGTCGACAAGAACCGTCTCTATATCTATCCCGAATCGCACGTCACGGGAAATTTCGACATCGAAATAAGCCGGGAGGTTCTCAGCAAGAGCGGACAGCGGCTCAGGGAGAGCTACACGTTCACGGCCGACCTTCCGTCGCGGGTGCCGGCGATCCGGTTCGCAGGCAAAGGCTCCGTCCTGCCTTCGTCGAACAATATGTCCCTGCTGTTCGAGGCGGTAAATTACCGAAAGGCACGGGTCCGCGTGCGGAAAATATTCGCCAACAACCTGCTGCAGTTCTTCCAGCAGAACTACTACGGCGGCGACTACTATTCGGATATGGACTACGTGTCGCGCATCGTCCGCGATACGACCGTCGACCTCTCGGCCAAGGCGTCGACCAAACTCGACCTCGCCAACACCTACTCGCTGGACCTCTGCCGCCTGATAACCGACAGCCGGAAGTCGATGTACCTGCTGGAGATCAAGGGCGTCGATCCGCTGGTTCCTACCGACGAGTATGATTACGACTACTATTTCGGGGATTACCGGACTTACAGGGAGCGGTCGAAGCTGGTCCTCCAGTCCGACATCGGCGTCATCTGCAAAAGCAGCGGCGAAGAGGAATACATCGTTTACACGACCGACCTGCTGTCGGCCCGGCCCAAAGGCGGCTGCAGGATACGGGCCTACGACAGGCAGAACCAGACCTTGGCGGAAGCGGCCACCGATTCCGAAGGCCGCGCCGTGCTGAAATGCAGGGAGGAACCCTCCATCGTAGCGGCCGAAGCCGACGGACAGCTCACCTTCGTCAAGGTGGAGCGGGGCACGGCGCTGTCGCTGAGCAATTTCGACGTCGGGGGCACCACGAACCCCAAAGGCACGAAAGGCTTCCTGTTCGGCGAACGCGGCGTATGGCGCCCCGGAGACGACATATATCTTACCTTCATCGTCACGTCCGACAATCCGCTGCCGGAAAACCATCCGGCGTCCGTAGAGTTCTTCAACCCCAACGGGCAGCTGGTGCAGACGCTGGTCAGCAACGGCTCCTCGGACGGCATCTACACGTTCAAACTCGCAACGACGCCGGCGGCGCCTACCGGACAGTGGCTGGCGCGCGTAAGTCTGGGCGGCACGGTATTCGAGAAAGCGATCCGCGTGGACGCCGTCAAACCCAACCGGATGAAAATCGACATGCGGCTCGGAGACGGCAGGCGGATCGACGCCCGAAAATTCACGGGCAGTCTGACGGCCAAATGGCTGCACGGCGCTCCGGCGGACGGCGCCAAAGCGACGCTTCAGGCGCAGCTCAGACAGATTCCGACACGCTTCAAAGGTTATGAAAACTACTCGTTCGACGACGCCACGAAATATTTCGAAACCGAGGAACGGGAGATCGTCTCCGGCACCACGGACCAGCAGGGAACGCTGCAGCTGACGACCGGCGCACTCGCTTCGCTGGAGGGACTCAGCCCCGGCATGCTGAGCGGCAAATTCACGGTGAAGGTTTTCGAAAAGAGCGGCGATTTCAGCGTCGATCAAGAGATCATCCCCGTATCGCCCTACGACGCCTACTTCGGAATCGGGGTGACGTCCCAGACGAGCGACTGGGGCGACGAGTACCTCGACAGCAAAAAAGAGCACCTGCTCCGGGTCGTCATGCTCGATGCGCAGGGACGTCCCCTGCCCGGCAGGGAAGAGGTGCTCGTCTCGGTCTACAAGATCACCTCCTACTGGTGGTGGGACGCCGCATCGGACTCGCAGGCCCGCTATGCCAAAAATGCGCTCAACACCTGCTACAAAACATTGCAGACCACCCTGACCGACGGTGCGGGTCAGGTTGCGATGCGCTGGAGCGCAGGCGATTACGGCTATTACATGATCCGCGTGACCGGCTCGAAACATGAACACTCCGCCACTCAGGTCGTATGCGTATCGTCCTCCGACCGGCGGGGCGACGTATCCTCGGTGACGGACGCCGCCACCCGGCTCGCCGTGACCAAGGACAAGGAGAAATATGCGCCGGGCGACAAGGCGAAAATCACGATTCCCTCTTCGCCGGGAGCGCGGGCCTTGGTGAGCGTCGAGAACGGCAGCGTCGTACGGGAAAGTTTCTGGGTCGATTGCGCCGACAAGCAGACCACGTTCGAGATACCGATCAAAAAGGGAATGGCTCCCAATGTCTATGCTTCGGTGACGCTCGTCCAGCCCCATAACTACACGCACAACGACGCGCCGATAAGGCTCTTCGGCGTGGTCCGCCTCGACGTCGAGGAAGCCGCTATGAAACTTACTCCGGTGATCGACATGCCCGAAACGGTAAGGCCGGAGTCGGAAATCACGATAAAGGTCCGGGAGAAGGAGGGGCGGAAAATGAGCTACGTGCTGGCGCTGGTAGACGAGGGCCTGCTGGGGCTGACGCGCTTCAAGACGCCGAATCCCCACCTCTATTTCAATGCCACGGAGGCGTTGGGCGTACGGACGTGGGACATGTTCGATCACGTCATCGGGGCCTACGGAGGAAGGATCGAACAGTTGTTCGCCATCGGCGGCGACGCGGAGGAGCAGCAGAACACCGGCGCACTGAAAGCGCAGCGGTTCAAACCCGTCGTGCGGTTCCTCGAAGCACAAAAACTGGGCGCAGGAAAGACCAACACCCACAAAATCGCGCTTCCGCCCTATTTCGGGTCGGTGCGCGTGATGGTCGTGGCTTCGAACGGGCAGGCTTCCGGCGCCGCGGAGAAGGTCGCCGAAGTGAAAAAACCGCTGCTGGTGCAGGCCACCCTGCCGCGCGTGGTCTCGACGGACGAAGAGGTGGAACTGCCGGTGACGGTTTTCGCCCTCGAAAAGGGAGTCGGCAAGATCGACCTGAAAGTCTCCGCGAACGAACTCTTCTCGGCCGTCGGACCACGCAGCAAGACGATCACCCTCAGCGAAAGCGGCGAGGAGGTCATAACGTTCCGGCTGAAAGTCAACAAGGAAACGGGCATCGGAAAGGTCCGGGTTACGGCCACCTCCTCCAGCGACAGTTCCGTCTCGGAGATCGAGCTGGACATACGCGAACCCAACCCTTACGTAACGACATCGGAGGATTACATGCTGGAGCCGGGCAAAACGATCGCCCTCAGACCCCTGAAGGAGACCGGGACCGCGAAGCTGGAACTCTCGTCGATTCCGCCCGTCGATCTTACGCGCCGTCTGGAATATCTGGTAAGATACCCCCACGGCTGCATCGAGCAGATCACCTCCGGCGCATTCCCGCAACTCTACCTGCCCGCCGTCATGGAGTGCGACAATCAGACGCTTCAGGATATCGACCGCAACGTCAAGAGCGTATTGTCGCGTCTGGGCGGCTACCAGCTCTACAACGGTTCGTTCGCCTACTGGAGCGGAGGAACGCACAGTTCCGACTGGGGAACGGCCTATGCGGCCCATTTCATGACCGAAGCCGTGAAATACGGCTACGGCATCGACCGTTCGATGCTCGACCGCGCGCTCAAATACCTGCGCGGCAACGAAGCGGACAGTTACCTTACGCAGGCTTACGCCCAGTACGTTCTGGCGCTCAACAATATGGCTGACCGGGGCGCCATGAACCGGCTGAGGGAGAAAGCCGCCGACCTGAAAAACGACGTCAAATGGATGCTGGCGGCGGCCTATGCGCTGGACGGCAACCGGAAAGTCGCCGAAGAGCTGAACGCACAAACAGGAAGCGGCCAGACCGGCAAGGTCGATCCGTACGACGACACCTACAACAGCGGCGAACGCCAGATGGCCGTGGTGCTCATGACGCAGACGCTGCTCGGCAAGCGGGAGGAGGCCTTCCGCACGGCCCTGAAAATATCCGACATCCTCAAGAAGGACAAGTGGCTGAGTACGCAGTCTACGGCGTGGATGCTCAACACCCTCTCCAATTTCATCGTGTCGGGCCAGACCGGCATCGACGCCAAGGCGGGCAAAGAGAGCATCCGAACCGACAAGTCTTTCGTCAGCATGCCGCTGGCAAAGGAGACGGAGGTGACGAACAACGGCAAGGAGAGCCTGTATGCCGTCGTCAGCCAGCGTTACAATCCCGCCAAGGGCGAAGAGACGGAGGCGGCCGACAACATCCGCATCGCCGTCCGGTATACGGACATGGACGGCAAGGCCGTAGACCCCAAGTCGATCCGCGCTTCGACGGATTTCTACGCCGTAGTGACCGTCTCGAACATCAGCGGCTATGAGAAATATACCAATCTGGCGCTGACCCATATCGTTCCGGCAGGCTGGGAGATCACTTCGGAGCGGGACCTCTCGTCGGTCACCTATCAGGACATCCGCGACGACCGGGTACTGAGCTACTTCGACCTGAAACGGGGCGAAAGCAAGGAGATACCGGTCAAGCTGACGGCGGCATACAAGGGCCGCTACTACCTGCCGTCGATCTACTGCGAAGCCATGTACGACAATTCGGTCCGCGCGCTCAAAAAGGGCGAATGGATCGAGGTGGTCGAATAGGCCGGGGGCTGCCGGCAGCAGGTCTTGCCCGGCAAAGCTTTCGCCTGCCCGGCGGAAAGAAGCAAAAGGGAAATATCCCCGGATTTCAGACAAATCCCCGTAACCGTGCGAAGGTTACGGGGATTGCCGTATCTTCAATAGACACGCTGTTTCCGGGAAGGACCGCCGCAGGCAGACATCGCGCGCAGGCGGAACGGACCGCTATTTTTTCGTGCAGAGCGTGACGAGCAGCGAAGCGGACGAAAGCAGGATTCCCGCCGCGACGACTCCCGTCCAGCCGTAAAGCGACCATGCAGCTCCCGACAGCAGCGTGCCGAGCGAACCTCCCGCGAAGTAGGTGCTCATAAAGATCGTGTTGATCCGGTTCGAAGCCGAGGAATCGAGTTCGAACAGAGTGGCCTGATTGCTGAGCTGAATGCACTGCATGCCGATATCGACGACGACGATTCCGGCGACGAGCGCCGCATAGGAATCCGCACCGAAGAAGAACAGCAGCCATGCGAGGATCTGCAGGCCGACGCCGATATAGTTGAACCTGCGCACGCCGACGCGCCGGATGTACTTTCCGGCGAAGGTCGCCGTCAGAGCGCCCGCGATTCCGCAGAGTCCGAGCAGGCCGACGACGTTGCTGCCGGCATAAAACGGCGCCTGCGCCATCTTGAAGGCGAGCGAAGCCCAGAAACACAGAAAGGAGCCGAAAGCCAGCGCGGCGCGCACGGAATAGAGACGCAGCGTCGGATAGCGCCGGACGATCGTAAGGAGCGACTTCATCAGGGCGGCATAGGTTCCCCGGAAGTTGGGGCGCGCATCGGGCAGTACATACAGCACGACGGCCGCCGAAACGACCATGAGTCCGGCAGCGGCGAAATACATTTCGCGCCAGCCGAAAAGTTCGCCGACAACGCCGCTGACCACGCGCGAAGCGAGAATTCCGGTCAGCAGACCCGAAAGGACGATTCCGACATTGCGGTTTTTATACTCCGGACGCGAATACTGCGCCGCCAGCGGAATGAAGATCTGCGGGATGACCGAGCAGATGCCCGTCACCAGCGAAAACCCGTGAATCACACGAATATCGGAAGCCGTGGCGATCGCCAGCAGCGAAACGACCAGCAACAGGAAGTTGATCAGGACGATGCGCCTGCGGCTGAAAAGATCGGCGAGAGGTATGATAAACAGCAGACCCAGCGCATAGCCCAGCTGCGAAAAGAGAGCGACGTGGTTGGCGGCGAGCGTAGTGGTGCCCAAATCCTGCCGGAGCATGTCGAGCAGCGGCTGATTGTAGTACAGATTGGCGACCGACACGCCGGCGATGACGGCCAGCGTGCCTAACAAACCGTTCGAAAGCCCGGCGCCCTCTTTCAACATCGCCTTCATCGACGGCGCGGCTTTTCGGGTCCCAACTTTCGCCCCTGCCTGCGGTTCGGTTTGCGTCCCGACCTGCGGTTCGGATCGCGGTTTGGGTTGGGGTTTGAGTTGGGACCGGCTGACAATGCGACGGAGGATGCGGAGGACGAGGCGGAAGCCAAAGACGATACCGCGGCAGACGAGGCGGATGCCGAAGACATTGCGGAGGCAGAGGGCGACGGGGAGGCAGAGGGCGTTGCGGAAGATGACGCGGCGAAGGATGCGGAGGACGATGCGTCGGAAGTCCGGTCGGCAGATTCTGCACCAGATGCGGTTTTTATTTCGGTCAGAGATTTCTTTCCGGTCACGGGTTTCGGCGCTTTCGAACGCGGCTTTTTCCGCACCGACCAGCCGAAATGGCCGAGCGCTTCGCCCAGTGCGAAATATTCGCCGTGGGAGTAGACGATCGGGCAGGCCCGTTCGAGGCAGAAACGGCCCGTGGCGGGGTCGATATAGTCGGCATCGACCTGCACGGCGACCACTTCGGCCAGAAACATGTCGTGCGTGCCCAGCGCAAGCACCTGCCGCACGCGGCACTCGATGCTCACGGGAGACTCTTCGACGATCGGCGCGGCGACCTCAAGCGCCTTGCCGGGCGTAAGGCCCATTTCGCGGAATTTATCGTAATCGCGGCCCGAACGCACGCCGCACCAGTCCGCGGCGCGGGCCAGATCGCGGGTCGTGAGGTTAATGACGAACTCTCCGGTACGGCGGATAATCCCGTAAGAGTGCCGTTCGGGACGTACCGAGACGTAGCACATCGGAGGAGTGGTACAGACCGTTCCCGTCCACGCCACGGTCAGCAGGTTATACTCGTCGGGCGTCGCGCCGCAGCTCACCAGCACCGCCGGCAGCGGATAGATGAGCGTTCCGGGTTTCCAGTTCTCTTTCATCGGCCCGACTATTTGTCCCGAAAGAAGAAGTTGCGGAAAAATACGATCTGGTAGTCGATCGAATTGCCCCAGTACTCGTTGTCGTGACGGCCGGGACGCACGTAGAAGTCGTGCATGATGCCGCGGCGCAGCAGTTCGGCATGGAAGTCGTTGTTCACTCCGAAGAAGAAATCGCCGTAACCGCAGTCGATAACGATCGCCAGATCGCCGTCGGCGATACGCGGGATCAGGTTGATCGGCGTGGCCGCCTCCCAAGCTTCGGGGTGCTCGGCCTGCGTGCCCAACAGCTGCGGAATCTCCCAGTTTTCGGGGAACGGGCGGATATCCAGCCCGCCGCTCGTACTGCCGACGGCCCCGAACAGTTCCTTATGTTTTATCGCCAGCGACACGGCACCGAATCCACCCATGCTGAGTCCCGTAATCGCCCGTCCGCTGCGGTCGCGCGAAACGGGATAACGCTCTTCGACGGCCGGAGGCAGTTCCCGCGTCATAAAAGTTTCATAAAGGCTCTTTTCCCGCACCTTGCTGTCGAGATACCAGCTGGTCGCGCCGTCGGGACAGACGAAGGCGATGCCCTCCCGGTCGGCGATGGCGGGCAGCGACGGTTTGATCCGAAGCCACGTCGTCTGGTCGCCGCCGTAACCGTGCAGCAGATAGACCGTCGGACAGGGATTTGCAAACGAAGCGCCGTCGGGCACGATCACGATTACCGGAATGTCGCGGTCCATCGAGGCGCTGCGCACCGCAAGCGTATCGACCGCAGCAGCGACAGCGAACTGCGCGGTCAGCCACGCCAGCAGAAAAGCTAAGACAAAGATTCGTTTCATGGCATATTATTTATGAATATGCAAAAATACGAAAAAACCGTATCTTTGCTGCATGCTGACGGAATTCATCCGATATCTCACCGCCGAACGGCGCTACTCGCCGCTCACGGTCCGCAACTACAGACACGACGTGGAGCAGTTCCTCGCGTGGCTGGACTGCGACGAGTCGCGGTTCGACCCGCGGTCGGTCACGACCGAGCAGATCCGCGAATGGATCATTTTCCGCACGGAGGAGGGAAAGCTCAGCGCCGGATCGATGAACCGCGAAGTGGCTTCGCTCCGAGCCTTTTTCCGGTGGCTGCTCCGCACGGGGGCCGTCGAGAAGGATATTTTCCGCATGATCTCGGCCCTCAAGACCTCGCGCCGCCTGCCGGTGTTCGTTCCCGAGAGCCGCATGACGACCATCGTCAGCGAGTGCGGACCGGACAGCGAGGATTTCCTGACCGAGCGCAACTCGCTCATCGTCCTGATGTTTTACACCTGCGGACTGCGCCTTGCCGAGCTTGTCGGCATCGACCGCGGCGACTTTTCGGCCGACTACACCTCGCTGCGTATCCGAGGCAAAGGAGACAAACAGCGCATGGTCCCGATCCTCGAATTCCTGCGCGAAAAGATTTTGCACTACCTCGGCCTAATAGAGAGGCAAAATATTTGCATTTCTTCGGAAAAAGCACTATTTTTAACACACAAAGGAAAACGCATATCCCGGAGCGTCGTCTACCGCACGGTGCAGGAGGAACTCACCCGCGCAGGCGTACAGGGCAAGAAAAGCCCCCACGTGCTGCGGCATACGTTCGCAACGCACCTGCTGAACGGTGGAGCAGATATGCGCGAAATTCAGGAGCTTCTGGGCCACGCTTCGCTGCAGGCCACGCAGGTCTATACGCACAACAGCATCGCCCGGCTTCGGGAAATATACGCAAAAGCCCATCCCCGCGAAAAGGGAGGGAAGTGATTAACTTTTATAAACTGTAAGGCTATGAACGTACAGATTCAATCCGTGAAATTCGACGCAGACAAACGGCTGATCGAATTCGTTGAGCACAAAATGGAAAAACTCGACCGCTTCGCAGAGCGCTCGACCGGTGCCGAGGTCATTCTGAAACTCGATAAAGACCATGAAAAAGGAAACAAGATCGCAACGATCACACTCCATATGCCGGGCGAGGACCTCGTGGCCTGCCACCAGTCCAAAGCCTTCGAAGAGTCGGTGGACGAAGCGATCGACGCCCTCAGACGCCAGATAGACAAATTCAAGGGCAAATCGGAAAAGTAACCCCACCAACCAATCAAATAACCTTTAACTTCAATGCCGCAGCGGCCGCTCCGAAAAGAGCGGCCGCTGCATTGGAAAACATCCGGCACATAACGACCGCTGGAAGTCGGGAAAAATCCGGCACGCGAAAACACCCGGAAGCCGAAACCGCGCGACCGTTCGGAACACACGGAATCGGGAAGTACACGCCATCCGAGAACCGTCGAAAGCGGGAAAACCCGGCACGCGAAACTATCCGGGAGCTGAAACCGCGCGGAATTTCGGCGAATGACTCCACCTCAGCGCGGAACCGCACACAAAAAAAGCGACCGGAAACCGATCGCTTAGTAGTGGATAGGGGATTCGAACCCCTATGTCGTGCGTGAGAGGCACGTA
Source organism: Alistipes sp. (assembly GCA_021204515.1). Taxonomy (GTDB): domain Bacteria; phylum Bacteroidota; class Bacteroidia; order Bacteroidales; family Rikenellaceae; genus Alistipes. The sequence goes on from JAJPZH010000189.1 coordinate 47,547, forward strand.
TCCTAACCCTTAGATGAATCCACCGTATGAGTTTTGTGGTGCAAAGATAACGCCTTCTTTTAAAACTGCAAAATTTTCCTGCAAATTCTATATTTTTTTTTGAGATGCCCAGCATATATGCCTGCATTTTCGTTATCTTTACAATAATTACAAAATGCGCCTTAACTATGAAATACATCAAAACCGCCATAATGATCGCAGGCTTGGCCGCAGCGACCGCAGCCTGTACACGGAAACCCGTCGTTCCCCAATTCGGCACACTCTCCATCGACACCCTCATCGGCACGCCGGCCAACGGATGCAACATCGAATACCGTTTCGCCACGATCGCCAATGCAGCCAAGTCCCCTGCCCTGCGCTCCATCGAAGCCGCCAACGTCGGGTATTTCTTCGAACTGGAAGAGTTTGGCGGCACGGCGCGTCAGGCGGCCGATTCCGCCGTCCGCCAGATCGCCGCGGAGGTCCTGCTCCCGGACAGCGTCCCGCAGACGATGGGAACCTATGAAATTTCGGCCGAAGCCGAAGCCGAGGTCGTGGACTCGCTCGTCACCTATATCATCAGCCGGTGGAGTTTCACGGGAGGAGCGCACGGCATGTACAGTACGGAATGCCACACCTATTCGCTGGCCGGAGGATACGAGCTATCCACGGCGGACCTGTTTTCCGAACGGCAGCTGCTCGGCATGGAAGCCCTGCTGCGCAAAAAATTGTACGAGCAATACGAAGCCGGCAACGACGAAGAACTGGCTGCACAAGGATTTTTCCCGGAATACATCTCTCTCACGGAGAATTTCCGGGTTACGCCCGAAGGGATCACGTTCTACTACAACCCTTATGATATCGGATGCTATGCGCTGGGGGCCGTCGATGTGACGATGACCCGCGAAGAGCTGGCCAATCTGTAACGTTTCCCGAAAAAGGCGGCCGCAGAGCCGAAAAAAGAAAAAAGGCCGGAGTCTCACGACTCAGACCTTTTTTTGGGCGGGGAACCACCCCCTCCAAAAACGAGGTTTAATCGGAGGTATTCGACTCTCGGACGAGCACCGCCCTTCAAGTCTTAGTAACGGAATGTCCGTTACAACCTGCCGATTTCCTCAACCAACCTAAAACTACTAACCTAAATGAACCTTAAAACTTCACTGCAAAGATACAGGGCGTTTTTGAATTATGCAAATATTTTATGAATATTTTAAATATATTTAACAATTTGGTAACATTGGAAGCGGAAAAGTCCTGAAAAAGGCCTCAAAAGAGGGTTCCTGCCA
>JAJPZH010000029.1:0-1393 GCA_021204515.1 Alistipes sp.
CTACAAGGCCCTCTACGGCCGTGAACCCGCCGTGACGGCGATCCACGCCGGACTCGAATGCGGCATCATCGGCAGCAAGTATCCCAAGATGGACATGATTTCGTTCGGACCCACGATCTGCTATCCCCACTCGCCCGACGAGAAGGTGGAGATCGAGTCGGTGGGCCGCTTCTACGACTTCATGGTCGATACGCTGCGCAATATTCCCAAAAAGTAGCGCGCTTTGGAAGCCGACAAGGTCAAATGGTTCGTCATCGTCAATCCCGTGGCCGGAGGCGGCCGCGGGCTCGACCATTTTCCGCAGATTTCGAAGCTCCTGCGCGACGCCCATATCGTCTGCGAACCGGTCTTTACGGAGCATAAGTTTCACGCCACGGAGCTTACCGTGTCAGCCGTCAAGGAGGGCTACCGCAATATCATCGTCGTGGGCGGCGACGGCACGCTGCACGAAGCGGTGAACGGGCTTTTCATCCAGCAGGAGGTCTGCCCCGACGAGGTGCTGCTGGCCGTGATCGCCGTGGGAACGGGCAACGACTGGGTCCGCACGTTCGGTATTTCGAACCGCTATCAGGATGCCGTGAAGGCCATCGGCGAGGGCTACTCGTTCCTGCAGGACGTGGGCGTGGTGTCGTACGAGGAGTCGCACTACCGCCAGAGCCGCTATATGGCCAACGTGGCGGGCGCGGGGTTCGACGCGCGGATGGTGCGCAAGCTTTCGCACCTCAAGAAAAAGGGCCGCAAGAGCCGCTGGCGCTCCACGTGGTGTCTGGTCAAGAACTTCTTCCGCTACAAATCGACGGGCGTGAAGGTGTGGGTCGACGACCGGCTGGTCTACAACAACCTGCTGTTCAGCATCGCCATCGGCATCTGCAAGTACAACGTCGGCGGCATGCAGCAGCTGCCCGACGCCGTGGCCGACGACGGCATGCTCGACGTGTCGCTGGTGCGTCCGGTGCATTTCTGGCACCTGCTGTTCCGGTTCCACTACCTGTTCAACGGCGGCATCTACCGCATCCGGCATATCCTGCAGGAGCGGGGGAGCTGCATCCGCATCGAGTCGTCGCCCGAAATTTCGGTCGAGGTGGACGGCGAGCTGCTGGGCGAGACGCCGCTCGAATTCTCGATTCTCCACAAGGCGGTGCGTATCGTCGTGGGGCGGGAGTTCTACGACCGGCAGGAGCGCGGCGACTGCCCGTGCGAGGGCAAGTAGCGGCCGCGGCGCCGGGAGCGCTCCGGAGCGGTGTGCAACGAAAAAAAGCAGGCTTTTTGCGAAAGCCTGCTTTTTCGTTTGCGGTCAGCCGGGGCAGCCGGGACTGCCGGGTCTGCCGGGGCAACCGGGACAATCGGGAATGCCGGGTTTGTCACGTCAGCCGGGGGAGCCCGGGAATCCCGG
>JAJPZH010000029.1:1403-13846 GCA_021204515.1 Alistipes sp.
CCCACCCACCCCCCCCGCCCCCCCCCCCCCCCCGCGGCGGCCGCGCCGCCCCCGCTCCGTCTTGGCCTCCCCGGCTGCCTCTTTCGCCGTGTCTTCTGCGGCTGAAGTGGCAGCCGGGACAATCGGGACTGCCGGGTCTGTCACGTCTGCCGGGTCTGTCACGTCTGCCGGGGCAGCCGAGTCTACGGGTCAGCCGGGGTCAGCCGGAGCTACCGGGGTAGTCGCGTTAGTCACGTCAGCCGGGGTAGCTGGGTCTGCCGCGTCAGCCGGGCTACCGCATCTGCCGCGTCAGTCGGCGGTCTCGGTCACCTCCACTTCGGTAATCACCCAGTCGAAGAGGTCGTTGGCGCATCCGGCTTCTATCTGACGGATCTGCGACATGTCGGTCGTGTCGGCCAGTATGGCGTTGAAGAACTGCGACATGGTGCTGTAGGCGGCGTTCACCTTGCCCGCGAAGCAGTTGTAGAAAGCCTTCTGCTGCTGGCGGGTCAGTCCGGCGGGAAGCACGCCCTGCGCCACCAGATAGTTGTACGGATAGATATGCCGCATGTTGTGCGCATCGGCGTTCAGCTCGTCCACGATGGTCGTGACGACGACCATGTCGACCGTGTCGGTCACGCCCGGCATTTCGACGAAGGTCGCATAGACGGGGTAGGCCCCTTCCAGATCGCCGGCCACCTCGTCGGTGAAGAGCACGAATTCGTCGTCCGAAAGGTCGTCGAGATAGACCATCTGACGGTAGCTGCGCAGGGCTTCGCGCATGGCCTTGCGCTGTTCGTGATTCCATTGCCGCTGCTGCGAGCAGCCGACCAGACCCGCCGTGAAGATCGACAGCAGGCAGACACAGAGGAGAATTTTTTTCATCGTTTCCTTGATTTTGGTTTTACTTGGGAGCAGGACGCAATACGTGTGCCAAAAATTATATATCTTTGGGGAGCGAGTAATTCCGGCCGGCCGGGGAAATCCGCCGCTGCGACGGAATTGTGCCGGACCGCGACGAAAAAACGATCTGTTATGGATGTACTGACTTTCCGCGACTACTGTCTGTCGCTGCCGATGGCCGAAGAGACCACGCCTTTCGACGAAACGACCCTCGTCTACAAGGTCGGGGGCCGGATGTTCGCCTGCGCCGACATGGCCGAATTCGAATGGGTCGCCGTGAAGTGCGATCCGGTGCAGGCCGTGCTGCTGCGCGAGCGGTACGACGAGGTGAGCGCGGCGTGGCACTTCAACAAACGCCACTGGAACGCCGTCCGCACCACGGGCGACCTGTCCGACGCCTTTATCCGCGAGCAGATCCGCAACTCCTACCTGCTGGTGCTGCGGTGCAGCGTGACGCCCAAGGCGCTGCGCGAGGAGATTCTCGCCTGTGTCGGGGCGCACGGCCTGCCGGAGTAGAGACCGGGGCGAACATACGAACGCACGAACACGGGTATATACCCGTGTTCGTGCGTTCGCTTGTTCGGGAGGGGAGATGTTCGCATGTTCGGGGAAGGTATTCGGCCGTCGGCTGTCGTGAGGGGGAGACGGCGTTCGCTTGTTCGGAGGTGTTCGCCTATTCGGAGGGGCGCCCGTACGGGAGTATTCGCCCGTCTGTCCGTCGTGAGGGGTGCCCGTGCGGGAAGGCAAGGGTTCGTGCGTTCATGCGTTCGCCTGTTCGGAGGGACACCCGTACGACGGGAGGGGGCGTCCGTTTGGGGGCACCCGTGCGGAGGGGACGTATTCGTCTGTTCTGAGGGGACCGTGCGGGAGTATTCGGCCCGTCGGCCCTCGTGCGGGGCGTCTGTTTGCCGTGCGGGGCCATCTATCCCTCGTGCGGGGCCATCTGTCCGCTGTGCAGGGCGCCTGTCCGCCGTGCGGGGCCGTTTGTTCGCTGTGCGGGGCCGTCTGTCCGTTGTGCGGGCATCTGCCGGCCTTTGGGGGCGGCGTTTTTTCTAAATATTATGGAAAAAATGCCGCAGGGTCTTGACAAAGGGGGAGGGGACGTCGTATCTTTGCTGCGTGCGTTTCTTCTCTGCGTACGCTTTTTCTCTGCATGCGGGATTTTTTGTCTTACCCATTCCCAAGTACCTACATTATGCCGTTAAAACCCTTTCCGCTCGCCGGGGTCATCGACCCCGGTCCCGATCCCTATCTGGCCTATCTGCGCTCGACGGCCCTCTGGCTCGAAGCGGCGCGTCTGAATCCCGCCATCGACGGGCTGGTGCTCCGCCTGCGCGAAGAACCGTTGTTCAACTACTTTCAGGAACTCGATTTCACCACTTTCTACGGACATGACGATTATGCTCGAAGACGAATTGCGCGCCGTTTCAACGGACTTGTATGACCCCGGCCCCGCCGACTCCGGAGGCCCCGACTACACACCCTACCTGATGGACCTTTCGCGTGCGCTGCCCGTGCCGGTGCCCGTGGTCCGCTGGCACGAACTCACGGTCTGCTCGGAGTGCAATATCTCGGCCGTGGTGGGCGAAGCCAAATCGAAAAAGACCTTTCTGGCCTCGGCGATCGCCGGCGGCGTGCTCTCCGATTCGGACTACATGGGCTTCGGCGCCCAGCCCGGGCGCGTGCTGTGGATCGACACCGAGCAGGCCGAGACCCATGTGCAGCGCGTCATGGCGCGCGTACACCGCATGGCGGGCTTCGACGCGCAGCAGAATCACGATCGTTTTTGGGGACTGGCCCTGCGCGAACTGGACCCCAAGGTGCGGGCTGCGGTGGCTTTTTCGGCTATCGAGCGGCTGCGGCCCCGGCTGGCGGTGATCGACGGCATCGGCGATTTGCAGTACAACACCAACGATCTGGAGGAGAGCGAGCGCATCGTCGCCGATCTGATGCGTCTTTCGTCGCGCTTCGACTGCCATATCATGAGCGTACTGCATACCAATCCCCATTCGGACAAGGCCCGCGGACATATCGGGTCGGCGCTCCAGCGCAAGTCCGAGGCGGTGCTGTACGTGCGCCGCATGGGCGAAGTGTCGGTGGTCGAGCCGCAGTTCTGCCGTAACGAGTCGTTCGAACGCTTCGCTTTCCGCATCGACGGCGAGGGGCTTCCCGTGGCCTGCAAACTCCCCGATGCGATGCAGGGACCTGCCGAGGACCCGTGCCTGACGGTCGTGCGCGAGGATTTCGGCGGCGCAGTCGAGCGGAGCGTGCTCACCACGCACCTGCGCGGGAAGCTGGGGTGTTCGGAGGATGCCGCGCGTATGCGCATCAGCCGTGCGGTGCGTCAGGGGCGGCTGCAGCTCTCCGACGACGGCCGGGAGATTTCGATCCCGTGGTAGCGCCGCAGCGCCGGGAACGGCCCGGCGGGATAGGCCGGGCCGTGTGCGTGCGGCCGCAGGTTCTGCGCTCCGGGCGTTCGGGCGGCTTGTCCGGCCGTGAGGTCTGCGGGGGCGGTTGTCCGGATGTCGGTAGGATAGGCCGGGCCGTGTGCGTGCGCCGGCGGAATATCCCGGGCCGTCCGGAGTGCTTCGCTGGCATTCGTCGGGTTGTGTGCGGGGCGCTGGCGGAATAGGCCGGACTACGTGCGGGGACCGGCGCCGGGAGCAGAGGGGCGTGATGCGGAACGCACGAACACGGGAACACCCCTTGTTCGTGCGTTCGCATGTTCGGAAGCGGGGGGGCCTCCTCCGGTGACCGTCCGATTTCCGTCTCTCAACTCCTGAGGGCGGCTTCGCGCCGCCAGCGCAGGTATCCGGCCACGGCCAGCGCCGAGTAGAGGGCGTAGAGTCCGGCGGTGAGGGGGATTCCCTTGTAGAGATACAGCCCGACCGTTATCAGATCGACGGCCAGCCAGACGAGCCACTGTTCGACGTATTTGCGCGAAAGCATCCACATCGCCACGATGCTCGCCGCCGTGGTCATCGCGTCCCAGAAGGGCACGGTGCTGTTGGTGAACCGCGAGAGCAGGAAATAGATGCCTGCGTGCGCCGCGGCATAGACCGCGATCAGCCCCGCCGCATACCGCAGGGGCGTATGCCCGATCCGGGCGGCGGCAGGTTCTGCGCTCCGGGCGGTTTGATCGGTCGGTCCTGCCGCTGCCGCGCTCCCGGCCGTTCGGGCGGCTTGTTCCGCCGCCGTTGTGTTCCGGTCCGGCTGGCCGTCGTGTTCCGCCGCGGGTTGTTCCGCCGCCGTTGTGGTTCGGTCCGGTTGGCTGTCGTGTTCCGCCGCGGATTCTGCGCTCCCTACCGTTCGGGCGTTCTGTTCCGCTGCCGCGCTCCGGGCCGCCCGGGCTTTTTTGTGCGGGACGTTGCGCCACACGAGCCAGCCGTAGAGTCCCGCCAGCACGTAGTAGACCTGCATCGAGCAGTCGGCGTACAGGCCCGCCTTGCAGTAGAGCGCGCCGTGGACCAGCGGCATGACGAGTCCCACGATCCACAGCCGGATGTCGGCGCGGTATTCGAGCCAGAGGTAGAGCAGTCCCAGCGCCACGCCGGCGATCTGCAGGATAAGTTTCCAATCCATCGTTTTATCTGCGTTGCGTCCCTCGGGATGCACTCCCGCGAGGACGGAATTTGCCCGTCAGAACTTCACCGTGACGTTGGCCAGCACGTTCAGGGGCGCCTGCGCGAAGTAGTAGGCCATGTCGATACGCCGGGGCGTGGGGTCGCTCCACGTGTCCATGTAGGAATAGCCGTAGCCGTTGCTTTCGTACTCGGCGTCGAAGAGGTTGTTGATCTGCAGGCCCAGCCGCACGCTCCGGGCCGCGCGGGTGCGGAACGTGTAGCCCAGATTGAGGTTGGTGACGCAGTAGCGGCCGAGCGAGAGTGCTTCGTTCTCGTCGTTGGTGAAGTACTGTTTGCCCACGGCCTGCGTGTGCAGCACGGCTTCGAAGCCCCGGTAGTGGAAATCCAGAAACAGCGACCCCATGGCCGACGGCGAGTAGGAGATGGTCCGCTCGCCCAGATTCTGCCCGTAGGTGGGGCTGTCGGAGAGTGCGTCCACATAGTTCTCGATCCGGTTCTGGCTGAAGGTGGCGTTGGCGCCGGCGGTGAACCACCCGGTCACGCGCCACGAAGCCGTCAGCTCGATGCCGCGGCGGTAGCTGTCGGGCACGTTGACGTTCAGCGCGTCGGAGCTGTCGTTGACCATGCCCGTATGCACCAGCTGGTCCTTGTACTTCATGTAGTAGAGGTTCACGCCGGCACTGAACCGGGGCGAGGCGTAGTCATAGCCCAGTTCGTAGTCGTAGAGCTTCTCGGACGAGGGGTACGAGTCGTCGCCGGAGAACATGTAGCGGTCCGTGAAGTCGCTGCGCGTCGGCTCCTTCTGCGCCACGGCGAACGAGAAATAGAAGTTGTGGCGTTTGCCGGGCGTGTAGCTGACGCCGGCGCGGGGGTTGAAGAAGTGGTAGGTCTCGTCCACGTCGATGGGCTGCATGCCGCCGCTCGCCTCGTCGTAGTTGTCGTTGACGCCCCACGCCTTGTAGTGGACGTAGCGGTACTGCATGTCGGCGAAGAGGTTCAGGCCCCGGACCACGGTCCAGTTGGCGCGCGCGAAGAGGTTGGCGTCCTGCTTGTCCACGTCGTTGTCGTACCAGCGTTTGCTGCGGTAGTCGGCCGCCGCGATGTCCTGCATCCAGTCTAGTTCGCCCCAGTGGGGACAACTGTAATAGCTCCACGAACCGCCGAAGGCGAGGTCGAGGTTGTCCGCAGCGTAGGCCGCCGAAGCGTTCACGCCGCCCAAGTGGTTGCGCATGAGCTTCTCGCGGATCAGGTCCTTGCGTACGGCGATGCGCTGGCCGTCGTCGTCCGTCACGAAATCGCCTTGGTCGTCGGTCCGGTAGGCCAGATGGTCGGGGAAGAGGTATTCGAAGAGCTTGGCGTCGTCCTTGTACTGCTTGTAGTAGCCGTAGCCGTAGGTGTAGAAGGCCGTGGCACCCAGTGTCCAGCGGTCGCCCAAGCGCTGGCTGAGTATCAGTTGGTTGTTGATCTGCAGGTAGTTGTCGGTCTCGTCGTCGTAGAAGTTCACCTGCTGCCATTCGCCGTCCTCGCTGTTCCAGATGCGGTGGGAGTAGGCGTCCGACGTGGAGTACATGCCGCTGCTGTTGTAACGGCGGCCGTTGAGCCGCATCTCCTCCTTCGTGGCGCCGTTGTAGCTGAGGTTGGTCTTGGCCTTGCCGCCGAACGAAACCAGCTTGAGCATCGTGTTGCCGTCGTAATAGCCGCCTTGGAACATGTAGGAGGTGAGGGAGGTCCCTCCGCGGCGGATGTAGCCGTCCGAGGAGAGGCGCGTCAGGCGCGCGTCCACGGTCCAGTGGCCGCCCATCAGCCCCGACGAGACGTGCACGGCCTGTTTGTTGGTGTTGTACGATCCGTACGAGAGCGATACGTCGCCGCCGAATTCGGTTTCGAGCGGAGCCGTGGACATGTTGACTGCGCCGCCGAAGGCTCCCGTGCCGTTGGTCGAGACGCCCGCGCCGCGCTGAATCTGCATCGTGCCCACCGACGAGATGAGGTCGGGGGTGTCGTACCAGTACATCGAGTGCGAGTCGGGATTGTTCATCGAGACGCCGTTGATGGTGACGTTGAGCCGCGTGGCGTCGGTTCCGCGCAGACGCATCGACGTACCGCCGATGCCGATGCCCGTTTCGTTGGTGGCGATCATCGAGGGAGTCAGCGCCAGCACCGACGGAATGTCGAATCCGTAGCTGTTGCGGGCGATCACCTCGTGCGAAAGGTCGGTATAGGCGACCGGCGTGCTGCCCGATGCGCGCGTGGCGGTCACCTCGATCTCCTGCAGGCGGTACATGCGCACGGAGTCTTCGGGCCGGGCCGGGCCGGCTGCTGTCGAGGTCGTTTCGGCTGTTGTCGAGGTCGTTTCGGCTGTTGTCGTGGTCGTTTCGGTTGTTGTCGAGGTCGTTTCGGCTGTGCCTGCGGAGGCGGCTGCCGTGACAAATGCTGCGGATCGTGTTGCGTCTGCGGCGTCTGCGGCGTTCGTTTCGCCTGCGGTGAGGCAGACGGCAGCCGGAGCTTCGGCGCCTGCCCGAGTCCGGGTGGTTGTCGGAATTTCGGCATTCGCCGTGTTTGCGGCGGCGCAGAGCGCGACGGCCGCGATGGGTAGTAGAAACCTTTTCATGTCTGAACTTTTAAAGTTAATGAACTGAAAAGGGGTATGCGTTGAAAGATTATGCGTCCCGGTTTCGGCATTACCCGTATCCGGTTCAATGGGTATAATCTCAGCCTGATAGTAAGGCACCCCTTCGAAATATCGACGGCAAAGGTAATAAAAGAATCGGGAAATCGGGAGCGCGATGCGAAGAATTTGTAAAAATAGCGATCCGTCCCGGCGGCGGTTCGGCGGTTCCGTAAAGCGGGTAACGCAGTAACGCGGGACATATACCCGTGTTGCTGCGTTACTGCTGACAATTTTTATTTGCGAATCCGCCCGGCCCGGTCTTTCAGTTCCGCCCGTGCGTCTGCCTGCCTGTCTATCCGGTTGTCCCGATCCGCCCGTGCATCCTCCTGTCCGGCCCGGTCTTCCGGTCCGCCGGCAATGTCGGGCTTTGCAGCGGCTCAGTCGCCGTTCTTGCGCCAGAGTTTCGACATCTCTTCGAGGGTCTTGCCTTTGGTTTCGGGCACCCATTTCCAGACGAAGAGGGCCGAGGCGAGCGACATCAGGGCGTAGATGCAGTAGGTGCCCCCGACGCTCCATGCGCTCAGCGAGGGGAAGGTCGCCGAGACGAGGAAGTTCGAGATCCACTGCGCCGCCACGGCTACGGCCACGGCCTGCGAGCGGATCGTGTTGGGGAAGATTTCGGAGATCAGCACCCAGCAGATCGGACCCCACGACATCATGAACGACGCGGTGTAGATGATGATGAACACCAGCGCCGCGATGCCGATCGACCCGGTGAACGAGAGCGCCGCGAGGGCCGCCATGCCGATCATCATGCCGGCCGAACCGACGATGAGCAGCGGTTTGCGGCCCACGCGGTCCACGGTGAAGATCGCCACGACCGTAAAGAGGATATTGACCACGCCCATCACCACGGTCTGGAGCATCGAAGCGTCGCCCGACGCGCCCATGCCGGCGAAGATGCGCGGGGCGTAGTAGAACACGACGTTGATACCGATGGCCTGCTGGAAGAACGAGAGCAGGATGCCGATCAGGATCACCGCCGCGCCGTAGGCGAAGAGCCGTTCGGTCTTGGCGTGTACCGTCCGGCGGATTTCGGTGTGGATCGTGCGGGCCTCGGCCGCGCCGTTGATGCGCGTGAGCACCTGCAATGCCTTCTGATCGCGTCCGGTGAGGGTCAGGTAACGCGGGGTTTCGGGCACGAAGAGAATCAGCAGCAGGAAGGTCGCCGCGGGGAACGCTTCGCTGAGGAACATCCGGCGCCAGCCGACGGAGACCATGGCGGCCTGAATAGCTTCGCCCGTGTCGCCCAAATTATTGCGGATCAGGTAGTTGACGAAGTAGACGACCAGCATGCCGAAGATGATGGCGAACTGGTTGCACGAGACGAGCGTGCCGCGGATCTTCGCGGGCGAGATTTCGGCGATGTACATCGGACATACGGCCGAAGCCAGTCCCACGCCGACGCCGCCCAGAATGCGGTAGACGTTGAACGACGCCAGCAGCGGCAGCGACGCTTCGCCGTAGGGCAGGATGCCGCTTTCGGGCCGCCACGAGCCGACGGCCGAGACGAAGAACAGCACGGCCGCCGCGACGAGCGTGCGTTTGCGTCCCAGACGCGAGGCCAGCAGGCCCGACAGCGCACCGCCGACGATGCAGCCCACCAGCGCGCTCGATGCGGTGAAGCCGTGCATCCACGGCGTGTAGGCGAAGTCCGACGCACTGCGGAAGAACTGGTCGAGAGCCTGCTCGGCTCCCGACACGACGGCCGTGTCGTAGCCGAACAGCAGGCCGCCGATGACGGCCACCAGCACGATCGAAAGCAGATAGGCGCGGCTGCCGGTTTCTTGGGTTTCAGTCATAAGGTCAGATATACATGTTGACGATCGCTTCGAACAGCTCCTGTTTGCCGCTGCGCTGGACGGGTTCGTGCCGGCGGGCGTAGTCGGCGACCTGCTCCAGCGTGAGCTTGCCCTCTTCGAAGAGCCGGCCTTCGCCCGAGTCGTAGGAGGCGTAACGCTTGGAGAGCATCTTTTGGTAGGGCGAGTCGTCGAGGATGTCGGCGGCGATGAGCAGCGCGCGGGCCATGACGTCCATCGCGGCGATGTGGGCGATGAAGATGTCTTCGGGGTCGGTCGAATTGCGGCGCGTCTTGGCGTCGAAGTTCGTGCCGCCGCCCTGCAGGCCGCCGCCGCGGACGATGACCATCATCGCCTGCACCATTTCGTAGAGGTCGATCGGGAACTGGTCGGTGTCCCAGCCGTTCTGGTAGTCGCCGCGGTTGGCGTCGATCGAGCCGAGCATGCCGGCATCGACGGCGCACTGCAGCTCGTGCTCGAAGGTGTGTCCGGCAAGCGTGGCGTGATTGACCTCGATATTGACCTTGAAATCCTTGTCCAGCCCGTGCGCCCGCAGGAACCCGATGACGGTCTCCGTGTCGGCGTCGTACTGGTGCTTCATCGGCTCCATCGGTTTGGGTTCGATCAGGAAGTTGCCCCGGAAGCCTTTCGAACGGGCGTAGTCGCGGGCCATGCGCAGCATGGTGGCCATGTGCTCCTTTTCGCGCTTCATGTCGGTATTGAGCAGCGACATGTAGCCTTCGCGTCCGCCCCAGAAGACGTAATTCTCGCCGCCCAGAAAGATCGTGGCGTCGATGGCGTTCTTGATCTGCAGCATGGCGCGGGCCGCGGCGTCGAAGTCGGGGTTGGTCGAGGCGCCGTTCATGTAGCGGGCGTGGCCGAAGACGTTGGCCGTGCCCCACAGCAGTTTGATGCCGGTTTCGTCCTGCTTCTGCTTGGCGTAGGCCACGATCTGGCGTAGGTTCTTTTCGTACTCTTCGGGCGTCGCGGCTTCGTCCACGAGGTCCACGTCGTGGAAGCAATAATACTCGATGCCCATCTTCTGCATGAATTCGAAGCCCGCGTCCATCTTGGCCTTCGCGCGCTCGATCGGACATGCGGACTCGTTCCACGGGAAGGTTTTGGTGCCGCCGCCGAACTGGTCGCCGCCTTCGGCGCAGAGGGTGTGCCACCACGCCATCGAGAAGCGGAACCAATCCTTCATCTTGCGGCCTTTCACGACTTTTTCGGGGTCGTAGTAACGGAAAGCCATCGGGTTCTTCGACTCCGGGCCTTCGAATTCGATCTGTCCCACGGTGGGGAAATACTGTTTTGATACCATGATATTGAATGATTTTCAGGTTGTTATTCCATTCTTTTCTCCACTTCCCGGACCCATGTCCGGTAACCCTCTTCCAGCGTCTCTCTGTCGGCTTCGGCGGGTTCCGCGACCTCCAGCCTGCGCAATGCGGCGAACGCTTCGCCGCGGGTCTTGTAGTAGCCTGCGCCCAGCGCCGCGCCGCGGGCCGCGCCCAGCGCGCCGTCGGTGTTGAACAGTTCGATGCGGGCGCCCGTGAGCGTCGAGAGCGTCTGCCGGAAGAGCGGCGAGAGGAACAGGTTTGCCGCGCCCGCGCGGATGACGTCCGTCCGCAGTCCCAGCCCGCGCATGATGTCGATGCCGTAACGGAAGGAGTAGGCGATGCCCTCCTGCGCTGCACGCAGGATGTGCGCCGTGGTGTGGCGGTTGAGGTCCAGTCCTGCGATTCCGGCCCCGGGACAGCGGTTGCAGAGCATCCGTTCGGCTCCGTTGCCGAAAGGAATGATCAGCAACCCTTCGGAGCCTGCCGGGACGCCTGCGGCCAGCCGGTTCATCTCCGCATAGTCGAGCCTCTCCTGCGTGACGTTGCGGCGTATCCACGAGTTCATGATGCCCGTGCCGTTGATGCACAGCAGAATGCCGTAACGGGGATTGCCGGCCGTGTGATTGACGTGGACGAAGGTATTCACGCGCGACTGCGGGTCGGCTTGGGGTTTGTCCGTGACGCCGTAAACCACGCCGCTCGTGCCGCCCGTCGCAGCGACTTCGCCCGCCTCCATGACGTTGAGCGAAAAGGCGTTGTTGGGCTGGTCCCCGGCGCGGTAGGAGATCGGAGTGCCTGCGGGGATGCCCAGCAGCCGTTCGGCCGCTTCGTCCGTGCGGGCCTCCGTGCCGATCGAGACGCCGGCTTCGGGGATCGTCTCCTGCGGAATGCCGTACCATCCGGCCACGAAGTCGGCCCGCCGCTCCTCTTCGAAGTCCCAGAGTATCTGCTCCGAAAGGCCGCTGACGGAGGTGGACATGCGTCCCGAAAGGCGGTAGGCGATGTAGTCGCCCGGAAGCATGAACTTGTGTATCTGCGCGAATACGCCGGGTTCGTTGCGTCGGACCCACGCCAGTTTCGACGCAGTGAAGTTGCCCGGTGAGTTGAGGGTGTGCGCGAGACAGAACTCCCGTCCGATGCCTTCCAGCGCTTCGGCCCCGATCTCCACGGCGCGCGAGTCGCACCAGATGATTGAGGGGCGCAGCGGACGGCCCTGCTTGTCGAGACAGACCAGTCCGTGCATCTGGTAGGTGATGCCCACCGACACCACGTCGCTCATTGCAAAGCCCTGCGCCGCAATGGTCCGAATGCCTTCGCAGACGTAATGCCACCACATTTCGGGGTCCTGCTCGGCCCAGCCGCTCTGCGGCGAGCCGATGGGCATTTCGGTCGCGGGGTTGGCGGAAGAGGCCGCACACTCGCCCGACGCGATGTCCAGCAGCGATACCTTGACCGACGAGGAGCCTATGTCTATGCCTAAACTTTTCATATGTTATCGGTTGTTATGGATCAATACCTCCAGTTGTTGATGGATCCCAGCTTCAGCTTCGCTTTGAGCGCCTTTTTGTAGGCGTTTTTATTAAAGGTATAATATTGCGCCGGCTTGTGGGCTACGCCCTGTTCCCGTTCTGCGGTCGGGGTCAGAAACCCCGACGCGAGTATCTTCTTGCGGAAGTTGCGGTTGTCGATTTCGATGCCCAGCACTGCGCTGTAGAGGTTCTGGAGCGCGCGGATGGTGAATTTGCGGGGCAGCAGTTCGAAAGCCACGGGCGATTGCAGCATCTCGCGGCAGAGAACCGCCAGCGCCGCCGAAAGTATCTGCTTGTGGTCCATCGCCAGCCGCTGGATCGAATCGACATCGACCCATTGCGCGCCCTTGGCCGTGGTGTAGGCGACGGTGTGGCTATCGAGCTTCACCAGCGCGTAATATCCCACCGTCACCACACGTTCGGTCCGTATGCCGTGATAGCGGTTGATCCACTCCAGCTCCTCGCCGCTCACCCGGTTGGGATCGGAGAATATATCCATCTGCTTGAGGTATACGTCCCGCAGTCCGGTGGCCTCTTCGAGCACGCGGTAGGCGGCCTGCGGCAGCGTCTCGTTTTCGAGAATCATGGCGCCCGGCAGTTTGAGTTTGTCGAGGCGGGTGTCGGGAGCGTAGTAGCGC
>JAJPZH010000192.1 GCA_021204515.1 Alistipes sp.
CTCGATCTCCTTGGTGATGGCGTCGAACTCGCGATTGTTGCGCACGTTGTTCTGCTGTTCCTTGTAGTTTCCGATAAGAATCTTGGCCTGATCCACCTCGCGCTTGCGCTGTTTGGTGAGCGTATTCAGCTCCTTGATTTCGGCATTGATGTTGTCGATACGGGTTCTCAGGCCGGTCATCTCATCCTCGAGGTCCTGCACCTCGAGAGGCAGTTCACCTTTTACCTTGTTGATTTCATCGATTTTGCTGTCGATCTTCTGCAGCTCGTAAAGCGCCATGATCTTCTCCTGCATCGAATAATCAACTTCGGCAGTTTTCTTCTGTGTTGCCATATAATGTCTTCTATAGTTTAGACTTAAACCAAATAGTTCACCGGATTGCGCGAGTCCTCACTCTTGCGAACCGCAAAGGTAATCAAATTTTTCGATAAAATATCAAATAAAATCTGAATTGCGCAATATTCGCTTTCAAAATGGCCTATATCTGCTACGGTGAGGGCTTTATCGGGCGTCATGAAGTCGTTGTACTTCATGTCGGCCGTAATGTAGATGTCGGCCCCTGCGCGGCGTGCGTCGCCGATCATCGAAGCCCCGGCCCCCGTGCAGACCGCCACGCGGCGCACCTCGGGCGAGGCGATGTCGCTGTGACGCACGACACGCACGCCGAGCGTACGCTGGATATGGCGCATGAACTCCACGGTCGCCACGGCTCCGGGCAGTTCGCCCACCACGCCGAACCCGACCTTCGCGTCGGTCGCGGAGGGCTGCAGCACCCGCAGGTCTGCCACGCCCAGCATCTCGGCCAGCCGCCAGCTCATCCCCTCGGGAGCGCTGTCCAGATTGGTGTGACAGGCATAGAGCGCGATGCCGCTGCGAATGGCCCGCTCGACGCAGCGCTGCACCTGATCGGCCGAATTGAACCGCTTGAGGGCATGGAAAACGATCGGATGGTGCGTGATGATCAGATCGCACCCCTCGCGCTCGGCTTCGGCCATCACTTCGTCGGTAACGTCCACGGCCAGCAGCGCCTTGTGTACCTCGTCGTCGGGCCGGCCCACGATCAGCCCGGCATTGTCGTACGACTCCTGCCACACCAGCGGCGCAAAACGCTCGATAACGTTGGTTATTTCCCTAATAAGCATAATTTATATCGTTAAACTGTATTAATAGAGGACCCGCCTAAAACAGCGACTGTTCGTAAAAGGCGAACAACTCCTTGTTTTCGACCTCCTCCTTCTTGCGGCGGGGTTTGCGGGAACGCTTCGGCACGGACAGGCCCGCATCGGCGGCTGGTTCTTCGCCTTCGGGGGCGATCTTCACCACGGGTTTGGTCCTGCGGCGGGGCGCGGCGGCTTCCGCGTCCGCCGCGGCGCCGGCCTTGGAATCGGCACCGGCATCTGCGTCAGTGTCGGCAAGGATTTCCCCCTCGCCGGCCTTCAGGTCCTCGCGCACCTCGACCAACAACGCACGGATACGCTGCAAACGCTCCATCAGCTCCGCATCGCGTTCCATGCCGCCCTCGGCAGGCTGCTGCCGAAGGGCTTTCTTCGCCCCTTCGAGGGTCATCCCCCGCTCCTTGACCAGATGGTAGATCAGTTTGAGATTCTCGACATCCTGCGGCGAGAAGAGACGGTTTCCTTTCTTGTTACGCTTGGGGCGGATGACGCTGAACTGCGATTCCCAGTGGCGGATCAGCGACGCATTGACGTCGAACATCTCGGCCACTTCGCCCATCGAATAAAAAAGTTTCTCGGCCATATCTATTGTTTAATAATTCGCAATGAATTGGGATACATGTTGTTTACCCGGCAGCCTATCCGCTTCACGAATCCGAGCGCACGGCCCCGCGCACACACAAGATTGATCCCTTCGGCAAAAGGTTCCGCCCCGATCTCCTGCCTGCGCAGGAAACGGAGCGCCTGCTCTTCGTCCAGCTCCGCGGCAGGAACCGCATCCCGGTTCAGTCCGCAGAAGAACGCCAGCGCGGGATCGGGACGCAGGCGGCCCTTGAAGAGCTGCCCCATCGCCACGCCCGAATATATCACCGGAAGCGCTTCGGCCAAAGCCTTCACGGCTTCGGCCTGTGCGACGTAATAGCCGTAGCAGGTATCTGCGACCGTCGCGAAGCACATCCGCTCGGGGCTGTTCACCCAGCGGCGCAACTCCGACGCCGCAGCTTTGTCTACCGGAGCAAAGACCGTGCGCCGCGCCTTGGGCGTGCGGCAGCGGCCACCCGCATCGAAAGCCTTGCGGACCACGGCGGCGAAAAATCCCTCCCCGCGCGCCCGGTGGGGATAAAACCGGAAGGTCCGGAACGCGCCCACGCACCCGCAGACAATCTCCCACGACGCATCGACAGCGACCTCCCCGGCCTGCGCCGCTTCGTCCCCGGCCCAGCCGAGCATCCGTTCGAGGGCACCTTCGTCCTCGTCGCGGTTGAACGTACAGGTGCTGTATATCAGCACTCCGCCGGGTTTGAGCGCACGCCACGCTTCATGCAACAGTTCGTCCTGCCTTGCGGCACAAAGCTTTACATTGCCTTCGCTCCATTCGCCGCGGGCGTCGTGGTCCTTGCGGAACATCCCCTCGCCGGAGCAGGGAGCATCCACCGCCACCACGTCGAACCACGCTTCGAAGCCGCCCAGCTGCCGGGCTTCGCACGTCGTCACCGCGACGTTGCCCGTGCCCCACTTGCGGACGTTGTCCGCCAGCACCTGAGCGCGGCGGCGGTCGATCTCGTTGGCGACGACCAGCCCTTCGGGTCCCGCGAGCGACGCATAGAGCGTCGTCTTGCCGCCCGGAGCGGCGCAAAGGTCGAGAATCCGCTTTCCGGCGACTTCGGCGTCCTGCAACAAGTATCCCACGAACTGCGACGCGGCCTCCTGCACATAATAGGCTCCCGCATGGAAATCGCTGTCGAAGGTGAACTGCGGCCGTGCCGCGAGGTAATATCCGTCGCCGCACCAAGGCACCCGGCCGTCGGCATCGGCCAACACGGCAGGCGGCACTCCGTCCGGGCCGCAGGCCGCCTTGTCCGCGTCCTCCTCCCGCCCGGATTCGCCGGTCTCCGTGCCGCCGCATTTGGCCGGGTTCAGGCGCACCGACACGGGCGGATCGGTATTGAGCGCCGCACAGAGGGCCGTGCCCTCAGTCGCGCCCAGATCGCGCAGGACGCGCTCGGTAAACTTCGCAGGCAGCGTCATGCGTTACTTCCGGGTGTTAAGCGCATCCAGCCGCGCGCAGATTTTCTCCAGCACGGCAGGATCAGAAACAAAATCCTCATGGTCCTTGTCCACCACCAGCACGTCGCCTTCGTATATGTTGTCTATCCAGTTGTTGTACTTGTCGTTCAGACGCTTGAGATACAGCTCGTCGATATTCATCTCGTACTCGCGGCCGCGCTTGCGAATCTGCGAAATCAGCGTCGGAACGCTCGCCTTGAGGTAAATCAGCAGGTCGGGTTTGGGAATCAGCGTGGTCACCAGCCTGAAAATCTTCATGTAGGTTTCGATGTCGCGCGTAGGCATCAGCCCCATTTCATGGAGGTTGCCGGCAAAGATATGCGCATCCTCGTAAACCGTGCGGTCCTGAAAAATCACGCCCGACCCGCCGTCCGAGAGCATGTCCATCGTCTGCTGGATGCGGCTTCCCAGAAAGTACATCTGCAGATTGAACGACCAGCGGTTCATATCCTCATAGAAATCGCCGATGTAGGGGTTGTTGCACTCTTCGAGATACGACTTGGCATTGTAGCGCTTGGTCAGAATCTGGGTCAGCGTCGTCTTTCCGCTTCCGATGTTGCCTGCAATAGCTATATACATAATATATACGGTATTTGTTTTACATTTTTGTCCTGCCGGAGCGTCCCGGCACCCCGTCATCATGGCGTCGCGCCGCAAAAACGTCCGCCGTCACTTCTTCTCCCCGCCGAACGCCAGAATCTCTTCGGCCACATGGCGGTCGTTGACCAGCCGCGGCACCTTGTTCTTGCCCCGGGCGCGCAGCCATGCGAGGAAAAGTCCGTGATCCACGACCGTCAGCCGCTGCCTTTCGAGCGTGGTCCGGCGCTTGGCATCGTAATCCGAATTCACGGCCCGCAGCTCCCGGTCGAGCACTTCGGCGAAATGCTCGCGGCTGTCGGGTTCGCGTTCGAACTCCACGATCCACTCGTGGGCGCCCCGCTCCCGGAGCGACATGTAGCACGGCGCAACGGTATACTCCCCGACGACGGCCCCGGTCTCGTTGCTGGCGGCGATCAGGGCGCGGTCGGCGTTATCGACGATCAGCTCCTCGCCGAAGACGTTGATATACTGCCGCGTGCGGCCCGCGAAGCGTATCCGGTAGGGATTCGTCGAAGTAAACTCCACCGTATCGCCGATTTCATAGCGCCACAGGCCGTTGTTCGACGTAATCAACATGGCGTACACCCGGCCGCACTCCACGCCCTCCAGCGGCACGATCGTCCCTCCGCTGCGGAACTCGAAGAAGTTGCCGTAATCGAGCATCAGCAGCATGTCGTCGCGCGACGGATCGTCTGCCAGCGCGAAGAAGCCCTCCGAAGCGTTGTAGGTCTCCATGTACTGCATCCGCTCCGAGGGTATCAGCGCCTCGAACGAACGGCGGTAAGGCCCGAATTCCACCCCTCCGTGGGCGAACATGCAGAGGTTGGGCCACACTTCGAGCAGGTTCTGCCGCCCCGTATATTCCAGCACGCGGCGCATCATCGCCAGATTCCACGACGGCACGCCCGCAAAGGCCGTGATATTTTCGCCGACGCACTCGCGGCAGATCGCCTCGACCTTGCGGTCGAAGTCGGGAATGACCGCCGTCGCCACACGCGGCGCGCGGAACCAACCGCTCCAGAACGTCGTCTCGTGTATCAGTATGGCCGACAGATCGCCCACCAGATTCCGTCCTTCGCGGCTGCACGATCCGCCCAGCGTCAGCGTTTTGCCTTCGAAAACCTTCGTTTTCGGATTATTGCCCGAAAAAACCGTCGCCACGTCGCGCATACCCAGCGTATGGTTCCACCAGAGCGACTCCTCCGTGACCGGGATGTACTTGCTCCGGTCGGACGTGGTGCCCGACGAGCGGGCGAAGAGCTTCACGCGGCCCGGCGAAGTGACGTTTTTCTCACCGGCCAGCATCTTTTCGATATAGGGCTTGAACGTCTCGTAATCGAACGTCTCGACCATCGTCTGGAACTGTTCGACCGTGCGGACATGCCCCAAGTCGTAACGCCAGCCGAATTCGGTCCGCCGCCCGCGGCGCAGCAACTGCCTGAAAACGCGCTCCTGCGTCTCGGCCGGCCGACGACGGAAACGGTCGATAGCCCGCTCGCGCTGCGAAAACCATGCTTTGAGTAATATGCTTCTGAATGACACGTGTCTGTTCGGTTTCGTTTTCCGGCGCCGTGCGCTGCCCCGCGCCGTGCGCCGGGCCTTGCAGCACCCGCCGTCAGTTAAAAAAGTATCCTACCTTGCCTACGGACGCAGGCATGGCGAAAACCACCACGCGGTCGTAGGGATTGATTTCCATATTGTCTACGGCGATGAACACCTTGTCGCCGCGCACGATGCCGCCGATGATCGTATCTTCGGGCAGCCCCAATTCCTTGATCTGGGTCTTGACGGCCGGGGCGTTGGGCTTGACGATGAACTCCAGCACCTCGGCGTCGCTGCCCGTCAGGCACTTGATGGCCTGCACGTCGGTAGACATCGTGAAGCGGAAGATGTTCGACGCCGTCACCAGCTTCTTGTTGATGATCGTGTCGATGCCGATCGACTCGGCGAGGTTGATGTAATTGAGATTCTCGACCTCGGCGATCACCTTCTTGACGCCCATGCGCTTGGCGAGCATCGCCGCGAGGATGTTGGTCTCGCTGCGGCCCGTCACGGCCACGAAGGCGTCCATATTGGCAAGCCCCTCCTCCATCATGGCCTCGGTATTGCGGCCGTCCTCGTTTATTATCAATGTCTTGTCGAGCAGCTCCGCCAGCCGGTAAGCCTTCTCGGCGTTGTAATCGACCAGTTTGATATTCACCTCCTCCTGCAGTTCGGTGGCGATGCGGATACCGATGCGCGAACCGCCGAGGATCATCATGTTCTTGATCTCGATATTCGACTGCCCGGAGAACTCCATGACCTGCTTCACGGCGTCCTGACGCGCGATGACATAGATCACGTCGCCCTCGGTGAAAATCTCGCCCTGCCGGGGGATGATCGTCTCCCCGCCCCGCGTGATGGCCACCGTGCGGTAGCTCAGCGGCGTCTCGTCGTCGTCGAAACCCTCGATCTGCCTGCCCACCAGCGGCGAGGCCGGTTCCAGACGGAACACCACCAGCGAGAGCTTGCCGCTCGAAAAATCGACGTACTCCGTGGTCGAGGTGTGCCCCAGCAGGTTGATGACCTCGCGGGCCGCCACCTTTTCGGGATAGAACAGGTAGTCGATGCCCATGTCGATGAACATCTCCTTGTTGTTGGGTTCGAGGTACTCGTTGTTGTCGATGCGGGCGATGGACTTCCGGGCCCCCAGCTTCTTGGCCAGCATCGCCGCCACGACGTTGTCGTTCTCCTCGTGATTTACGGCGATGAAAAGGTCGCACTTGCGCACCGAAGCCTTGCGGAGCACGGCGAAAGTCGTCGAATCCCCCTCGACGGTAATCACGTCAGCCAGACTTCCCACGTCGGAAAGCAGTTTCTGGTCGCCGTCGATGATGGTGATGTCGTGACCGTTGCCGCTCAGCATCTTCGCCAGATGGCTTCCCATCTCTCCCGCTCCCGCTATTACGATTTTCATAGTATTGCGTCGTTGTCTTTTTGCATCCGCCGCCGAAGACAGGGCCGCGTTTTTGCAATTTATCTTACAAATGTATACATTTGTGACCGAAAGCCAAAATTTCGGGACGTAAAAATACCTTACTTATATGCCGACATGGTTAATCGTTTTTCTGTTCGCACTGGGGGCCGTGGCTCTTTTCGTCGTGGGCATGTCGCTGACGCTGATGATCAAAGGACATCACATCGACTCCGAGATCTCGACCAATAAGAACATGCAGCGGCTGGGCATCAAATGCGCCGTGCACGAAACGCGCGAGGCGGACGGCAACGCCGACTGCTCCGACACGCATTCGGCCGCGGGATGCTCAGGCAACTGCTCGGCCTGCGACATCGAAGAGGCCGGGCACAAGAAATAGCCCCGGAGCGAACGGGCTGAAACCCCTGCAAACCCGCCGAACATGCTCCGACAACCCGAATCCCCGAAGCCGTTTTATACACCGCGCTTTTCGCGGGCATCCTCGCTTTCTGGCATAAATCCGGGAAAAGATACGTCACGGTGCTCTCCGCCGTGCTGGTGGCAGTGATCGTACTGTTCAGCGTCATGGGATTCTCGGGTGCGGCGCAGGCGGCATAATGCGGCCGCGGCAGGCAGGCGAATAAGCTGACAGCGGCAAATAAGCAGACAGACCAATAAAAAAGGACGCCTGATAAGTCTCAGACACCCTTTCATTCCTTCGGGACGATCCGCAATCCGCTTCCGTCAGATCTTACAGTATTTCGACCGGCAGACGAACCACGGGTTGCGCAGGTCCTCCTCGTTGTAGAGCAGTTCCCGATCGTCCGGCAGGGTACGGGTCCGGCCGCCCGCTTCGGCGAGAATCAGTTCGCCCGCGGCGGTGTCCCATTCGTACGTATGCGTCGTGCGGACATAATAATCGACTTTCCCCTCGGCCAGCAGGCAGAATTTGTAGGAACTTCCCTGTTCGACGATCTCCAGATCGGGATGCGATTCGCGCAGGCGGGCGATATGCTCCGCCGTTTCGGGCGTCTGGTGCGACCGCGACACGGCCACCCGCAGCCGGGAGTGCTCCGCCTCGCCTTCGAGCGGCAGCTGCCGCCAGCCCGCGACGATCTGGTCGTAGGTGTATTCGGCGGCGGCATCCGGTGCGATATGCTCCTTGACGTAGGAACCCGAATCGCGCCCGGCGACGTACATCTTTTCGAAATAGGGGACATAAATGACAGCCCCCATGCAGACGTTGTTCTCCATCAGGGCGATATTCACGGTAAATTCGTTGTTTCCCTTGATGAACTCGACCGTTCCGTCGAGCGGATCGACCAGCCAGTACAACTCCCAGTTGCGGCGTTCGTCGTAGCGCATCTCGCGGCCCTCCTCACTCAGGATCGGGATGCGCGTGCGGCCCAGATATTCGCGGATGGTTTTGTGTGCGAGGCGGTCGGCGAGGGTGATCGGCGTCTTGTCGTCTTTGAGGCTTATATCGTAATCGTCTAAATTCTTGTAAATATTCATTATCGAGGCTCCGGCCCTGACTGCCGCATTGAACAGCGGCGGCAGCAGATACATCCTCACCTTGTCGTTTATCATCGTAGCTCGTTTTTTGAGTTCGGTAATTTCGATTGCCATGGTAAAGGTAACAAGAATTTATGATATGGTAAAATTTTTCATGCCTATTTTACAGCGGCGTAACAGCCCCTTCACATCCCCGCCCGTACGCGCGTCCGCAATATCGCTGAGGGCCAGCGAAACACCCCCTGCGACACACCACACGAGGGCTGCGGTGACCAGCACGGCGGCCGCCGGCCACCGGCCCGTCCATACGGCGGCAACGACCGCGGCGGCCAGCAGCAAAGCCGCTACGGCACGCAGGCCGGAATGCGGTTTCGGTACGGGCTGTGAGACGGATTGCGGCGCGGAGTATGGCGCGGATTGCGACACGGGTTGCGACACGGGTTGCGGTGCGGAGTGCGGCACAGTCTGCGGCTTATGGAAAACCGGTTCCCAAAGGTTCCTGCGACGGCGGCGCGGAACATTCTTTCCCGCGCGGGCCGCAAAACCGCCCGCGGCGACGACGGCTTCCCGGCTCAGCAGCGAGGCCGGTTCCCCGATCCGCGAACGCACGAAATCGCACCTACCGGCACCCTGCTCCCCGACTTCGGCCACCAGCCGTCCGACGGCGCCCGGCAGCAGGTACTGCCCCTCGCGTACCGGCAGCACGTAATCGTAGGCGGCCACCCCAGCCGCCGCATCGAAGTCGCCGTCGGGAGTATCCTGCACGCGGTCCACCAGTACCAGCCGGCGGAAACGGCGCTTGCGCGAACGTCCCATCGCACGCACGCCCGGCACGGGCAGTTCCTCCGACAGCGCGTACTCGACGCGGATCATATGATAGCGGGTGGAAAGGGCCGCGAATTCGGCGGGATAACGCAAGGAGTCGAGCACCACGACCACTTCGTAGCGGGCGTACTCTACCGAAAGTAGGTTTTCGACCTGCTCCTGCGTACGTACGCCGCTGCACAGCACCGAAATTCCGATGCCGTCGGGCGCGTCGCCCGCGGTGGCGTGCGATGCGGCCAGCAGCAGCCGTTTATTGCGCCCCCGCACGACGAGCCAGAGCACCGTGACGGCGGCGACAGCCGCCGCAAGCAGCAGGAACAGAAGCATCAGCATACAAGACTTCGTTTATAGGAATGTATAAGGGATTCGAAATAGGGACGTTCGCGGTCGTCGAACAGCCGCTGAAGAACCGAAGGCGAATAACCTTCCCGCGCCATATGGCGCAGCAGGGCCTTGCGCTGGGCACGGTCCATCGAAGCGATGCGCCCCGCCACCTCGCGCCGCGTCAGCGAACAGCGCATCGAACAGAGCGTGTAGAGCGCTTCGCGGCCCAGCTCCGGTTCCGGCTCGCCGCCGACCATCGTCAGCAGAAGCTTCTCCGCCTCTTCGATGCCGAACTGCCGCACGATGCCCAGCCCCACCATCCGCAGATTGCGGTTCGGAGACTCGACGAGCGGTTCGTAAGCGATCGGCAGCATGCCGCGCCGCAGCATGGTCATAATCTCCGCCACCTCGCAGGCCGAAAAGGGGTGTTCGTACTCCGCCATACGGCGCAGCGAAGTCGCAGGCTCGGCCGCCAGCTGCGTCATCAGGGCGTAGAACCGCACGTAACGGTTGCGGCTGCGCGTATAGCGGACGGCTTTCGCACCGACGCCGTCTCCGGCGGGCAGCCGCGAAAGCAGCAGCAGATAGCGTGCACGGCGGTATCCCCGGGCGTAACGTATCCGGCGCAGCAGCCATTCGTCCAATCCGTACTGCGTGACGATGCGGCGCAGGGGCGCAGGATCGAGTCCGTGGGTCACCGCCACCAGTCTGCCGACAGTTTCGACCAGCAGCCGGCGTGCTCCGGGGCGGTGCAGGAGCGGAAAACGCGGCGCCTCCTCCCCGTTGGAGAGCAGTGCGAGCATGACGATATGCAGGTATTTGCGCTGCAGCACGGCGTCGCGGTTGCGTCTGCGCCTGCGGCGGAACCGTCCCGCCGCCATCCCGCCGAGCAGATACAGCGTCACGGCGGCGGCCGCCGCGGAATAGATTATGAAAAACGTTTCGATCATAACTGCCGGTTCAAATCGTTGGAAACCTTGCCCCGCAGCCGCTGCAGGCTCAGGGGAAAAGCCATATACTGATCCACGCCGCACTCCAGCAGGCTCAGGACGGCCTGCTCGGACTGCAGCCACGACACCACGTAAAACAGCGGCCTCTTCAGTCCCGCAGGACGTACGCTGCGCACTACGTCGCGCCCGCGCAAAAAAGGGGCCGCATGCAGCACGATCACCAGATCGAACAGCACGCGGCGGCAGAGCCGTTCCATTTCGCCGGCGTCGGCCGCACAGCGCACCTCGGTCCGCATGTCGGCAAGCGACAGGCGCACCATGTCGCGCAGAAAAATATCGTCCGAAACAATCAGTATCCTGTTCATAAACCCCGTCCGGCCGGTGCCGGTGCGCTGACCCGGCCCAAAACCATGCCAGAGCCGCACGGGGCCAAAAAAATTTGCCGGATCTGTTGTTTATAAGATAAATATGCGTATATTTGCACTCCGAATTATGTTCAAATACATAACCATCGAATAAATGTACGTTATAGTAGAGATTGCAGGTCAGCAATTTAAAGCTGAAAAAGGTCGGAAACTTTATGTTCACCGTCTTCAGGGCGAAGAAAATTCGTCCGTAAGTTTCGACAAAGTCCTGCTCACAGACAACGACGGTCAGGTTAAAGTAGGTGCACCTGTAGTGAAAGGCGCCTCGGTGAAGTGCAAGATCCTGAAACACCTCAAGGACGACAAGGTTCTGGTGTTCAAGAAAAAGCGCCGCACAGGATATCAGAAGTGCAACGGCCACCGTCAGTATCTGACACAGGTCCTTGTAGAGGAAATTGTTGCATAACCCTTTAAAACGGAAGAGAAATGGCACACAAGAAAGGTGTAGGTAGTTCGAAGAACGGACGTGAGTCGGAAAGCAAGCGGCTCGGCGTCAAACTGTTCGGTGGCCAGTTCGCAAAGGCGGGCAACATTATCGTTCGTCAGCGCGGCACGGTTCACAACCCCGGTGAAAACGTGGGTATCGGTAAAGATCACACGCTCTTCGCCCTTGTAGACGGCACCGTCGAATTCTGCAAGAAAGGCGCGGGCAAATCGTACGTGAGCGTAACTCCCCTGAGCGAGTAAGCGTTCCATAAGCAACACAAAACAAGCGGCTTCCCCGACGGGAGGCCGCTTGTTTTGCCCCCCCCCGGAAGCGCAAGACACACGGTCCGAAAATCACAGGGCACACACACCAAAGATCATACGGCGACCACACGTCCCAAAGCCGTTTTTCGGCAATCGGCTCCGCGGCCCGGTCCCAATACAGACATGTAGTTGCAGATTGCGGAAAATTGATTACCTTTGTTATGCGGTACACCGTATTGCATGCGTTCTTGACATATCGAGTATATAAACGATTGTATTTGTCTGCTCTGAATCTGGTAAATTTTTTGAAGACACCTTGTACAACCTCACCCGGAAGGGTATGCGTTGTTTTTCGGTGTCGCAGGTTTACCAGAACCCAGAGCAGTCGGAATTCGGCGCAGCCCTTTCTTTTTTGGCACAAATGCTCCCATTTGTCCGCACTCCTGCCGATGCAATCGAATCATATGCGGCGGCAAGATACTTTACGGTAATCGGATTCTTCATACAAAAGAGAGTTGCGTCACTTTTTTCCTGCCGCCGTTCTTTTTCGCCGACCCCGTCCACAATATTCTTCCGTGCATTCGGCCAACCGTACATTTCTGCCGCATAAAACACACCGAGAGCGGCTTCCATACGGCGCCGCTCTCAGTTATCATACAGCCGACAAAATCTAACGGACACGTTTCGCCGTTCCGACCTTAACCTCGAAAATCCGTCCTTCGCCGACGTCCGCTTCGACGGTAAACGTCAGCGTATCGTCTTCGACCCGGACCTGTCCGAAATAAGTATCGGCGCACATCATCCGATTATCCTCATCCAGCTCATAGGGACCGTCGTAAAAACAAACCGAAGTCCGAGGATCGCCGACCCGGACATAATTTCCGTGAAATACATATCTTCTGGGATCGAAACCGCACTCCACGGGCGATGTCTTCCGAGTCGTCCCGTCGGACTCGTAAATAACCGTATATTCGACCGACGCCACCAAATCCCAAGTGCCGAGCAGCATTCTTTTATTGGGGTCCGCGCTTTCCCGGAACTCCTCCCCCTTGCAGGTGCAGCCGCCCGCACACAATGACAGGCTCAAAAACAGCAAAATTCTCAGCATACATGCTTTTATTTATACGAATATACGAAAAAATACCGCTTTACACAAGAAAAACGGCAGTCCTTCACGGAGGACTGCCGCAAATTATCCGTACCGGCGAAATTATTTCTTCACAGCCTCTTTCTCGACGGCCTTGAATACGGCCAGCGACTTGTCGTCGTCGAAGAAGGTCAGCTCCGAACCCTTGATCTCGAAACGGTCCACGTCGTCGAGCATCTTGACGAAGGCATCTTCGTACTGCATGTCGGGGCAGGCCATCCGGGTCATGCCCAGATTCTCGAATTCGAGTTTCTTGCCCTTCAGCTCGTATTTGCCGAAGAAACGGTTGCAGTTCGTACGTCCGGCGACCATCGTGTCGGCGGCGTTAAGCTCCAGCGTAAAGAAATCCGCCTCCCGATCTATCGCCGTCGCCGGAATCGACTGCATTTGAGCGAGTTTCCAAGTCGTACCTTCGAGTGCCTTGTCCTGCGCGGCGCTTCCGCACGCAGCCATCGTAACGAGCAGCGCAGCGGCTGCAAAATACTTTTTCATCATATATACTATAAGTTAATAACAGGACGCCGCGTGCAAAAACCGCACAAAACAAAACGGCGTCCGCAAAATTACACAATTATCCGAACAATTCGTTCGATACGGCAGTCGGCCGATACCGATTATTCGCCGGATAAATTTAAACAATATTATCCGAACCGCCAATCTTACCCATAAAAAAGCAGGCCGCGGAACGCCCGCAGCCTGCACAAAAAGGGTTTGTTACCGATCGTGGATCTATTTGGTCAGACCGATGCCGATCTCGATCGTCTGACTCTTGTCGAAGAGCCCGTCCAGCAGCGACAGCACCAGCGCCTTGGCCGGAATTTTCATCGGCTCCGTGTCGGGATCGTTCGGGTCCAGCGACACTTCGATATCTCCGTCGGGCAGGAACGCCTCGACCAGCGACGTGATCAACGGCATGTAGGGCATCATCATCTCCCGATCGACCTTCAACCTCATCACCTTTCCGGCGACTTCGTATTTGAGCGAAATGGCATAATAGTCATCGGTTTTCACGATTCCCAAGCCGGGATACTGAGCCAACAGCGCGTCGATGATCTCAGGCAGGTTCATCTCCAGTTCCGCCTGTCCGATGTAGGTCAGATACTCCTTATCGACAGCGAAATACACCTTGCCGTTTTCGGTATAGTAGGTAATTG
>JAJPZH010000181.1 GCA_021204515.1 Alistipes sp.
AAAGAGGGTTCCTGCCAAATCCCGGCGCCTGCCGTCCCACAAAAACAGCGTGGGAAAAAGTTATAGGAACGACGACCTGCAAACAAAAAAAGCCACGGGAGACAAAAAGGCGACAGACTAACCGGCCGGGAGAAAACCGGCGGTTCGGAAACGGGCACAAAAAAAGGAAACACGGAATCGGACTGCTGTCCGGGTTCCAGAGTTTCCTCACCAACCTAAAACTACTAACCTAAATGAACCTTAAAACTTCTCTGCAAAGATAAGGCGAAAAAAGATACCGTGCAAGTTTTTATTAAAATATTTTTCTAAATTCTTTAGATTTTTTAATAAGGCTTATCATAAAAGCATTATAACTATTTGAATATCTGACATAAACGAGACTCGGGAAAAATACATACCTCCCGAAATATTTTTTTTATTCTGCCACGCAGTATTTGCCGTAAGCCTGCGTTTATATATATAACATTTGTATGATAGGCTTCGATATATATAAGAAGAGAATAAATCACTACCTTTGTGCGATGAACAAAGCGGTAGTAGACATTATACAACATACCGGAAACCGGTGCACCGGAGAGAAGGCACAACGGCAAAGATTTTGCGTCATGCCGTATGCGGCCGTACCCGTAATGCGACCTAAAACCATGTTACTGCAATGACTGTATCGTTGATTATCTCCACTTACAATTGGCCCAGAGCCCTCTATCTGTGCCTTGACAGCGTAATGCAGCAAACCGTCATGCCTACGGAAATCATCATCGCCGACGACGGGTCGGGTATCGCCACGCGCGATGTGGTCCGCCATTTCGAGGAGGTTTCCCCGGTACCCGTACGCCATATCTGGCACGAGGACAACGGCTTCCGGCTGGCGGAAATCCGCAACAAAGCCATTGCGGCCAGCCGCGGGGAGTATATCATCCAGATCGACGGCGACCTGATACTGCAGCGGCACTTCGTTCAGGACCACATGATTTTCGCGCAACCGGGCTGTTTCGTCACCGGATCGCGCGGCATTATTACCGAGATGCTCACCAATCAGGTGCTGCGGGGCGAGATCACCTCGCTGACCCCGCTGATGAAGGGCGTCCGCAACAGCAACAACGTCGTCCGAATTCCGCTGATGGCCTATCTCTACCGGACACTGGGTCCCTCCCGCTTCGTCAAGGGGTGCAACATGGCCTTCTGGCGCAGCGATCTGATCCGCGTAAACGGTTACGACGAAGAGTTCCGCGGCTGGGGCGGAGAGGATTCGGAACTGGCAACCCGGCTCAACAACAGCGGCGTGAGACAGCGGTGCATGAAATTCCGCGGCATCGTCTTCCACCTCTATCACGGCAAATGCGACCGCGACCGGCAGTCCGCCAACGAGGAACGCTACAAACAAAGTCTCTCCGAACACCGCACCCGCTGCCGGTACGGACTCGACCGGCACCTGCCCGCATCGGAGCAGATCGTATATACCAACACCGAGACTGCCGTCCCCGCAGGCGCAGGCAGCTGACCGAATTCCGACTATTTTCAGACTCCATATGCTTGTTTCAGTCATCACCCCCGTCTACAATACAGCGAAATACCTCGATGAATGCCTCGGGAGCATTCTCTCGCAGAGCATGACCGATTTCGAGTTGCTGCTCATCGACGACGGTTCGACCGACGGTTCGGGCGCAATCTGCGACCGTTACGCTGAAAAGGACAAACGCATCCGCGTATTCTATATCCCCAACGGCGGCGTCAGCGCGGCCCGGAACCTCGGGCTGGACAACGCGCGGGGCGAATTCGTGGTCTTCGTGGATTCCGACGACCGGATCACTCCGGACCACCTCCGACAACTCGCCGACAGCAATATCGGAGAGGACGGAGTCGCTTTCACGAACCTGTTCGAAGAGCGTCCCGCAAGCGGCAGGTACCCCAACGGACACACCCGAATCTATGCGATCCCGGATTGCCGGATCACGGGCGGGCGGGAAGCCTGCATGCCCGTATTGGCGCAGTTGCTGCGCAAACACTGTTTCGGCTGGACCTGCAACAAAATGTTCTCGCGCGCCACGATCGAACGGCACGGCCTGCGCTTCGACCGCAGCATCCGATATGCCGAAGACGAGATATTCACGGCACAGTACTGCGCGCATATCACCCACCTCGTCAGCAACAGCAATCCGACTTACCATTACCGGTACGTCCCCACGAGTCTGCTGCGGGGAAAGATAGACCCGATAATGCTGATGCGCATACGCCGCTACATCCACGAACAGTACAAGTCGCTGGGCTACTGCGACGAGATACTCTACCTCACGACCCGGACGCAGTTTTCGCGCCTGCGCCGCGAACTGCGCAGGACCAAAGGCTGGAACGCAGAGCTGGCCAACGAGTTGGCGCAGGGCATACTGGACAACTGGAAGTTCTACCGCGCCTACGTCCGTTCGGAATTCCGCAAGGGATTCTACGACACGAAAGCCCTGTGGATCGCCCGGCTGAGCTGCATGATAAACTCCCGGCTATGGGTCAAGCTGGTCATAAAAGGGCTGCATATGTAAACCGCAAACGCCGCATCTTTCGGATGCGGCGTTTTAATTTTCTTCTCTCCGGGATCAGCGGCGGAACATTTCCAACAAGGGATAGTAGTGCATATGACGGCGAAGCTTCCACTTCCGGATCAGATTCAGGGGCTTGCGCTTCAGCCCCGCATGACCGCGGGCGATATAGTCGTCTACGGCGTCCAGCACGCGCGCCGAACAGCGGCAGTCGCGGTGCGGCTCGTGGTGCATCGTATAAGCCCGGATCTCGCGCATCAGTTCTTCGGGCCGGGAGAGCGCACGCTCCAGCGCCGGACCGACCTTTTCGGGACGGTCCACGTCGATCAGGTGGGGACCGGGATGCGAATTACGGAACGTCACAACAGGTTTATCGAGGAACATGAACTCCAGAATGATCGACGAACTGTCGCACAGCATCGCGTCGGCGCGCTGCAGGAGCGGCATTTTGTCGGGTCCTTCGAAAAAGATCACGTTGTCGTTTTCGGCGGCGATCCGCTTGTATCCGGCAATGATATCGGGATCGGTCAGCTTCGGATGGAAAGTAATGATCCAATCCCACGGCTTGGTTTTGGCCAGCAGTTCGATCTCCTTCATCAAATGGGGTGCAGAACATACATTGCGCGTAAAAGTCGGCGGGTAGAGAATTACGGGCCGTTCGTTGCGGGGTTTAAGCTGCGTCTCCGGGGAGAAATAGGTATCGGCTTTGGGCCAGCCGGTCTCGTAAACCCGGAAAAATCCGTATTGCCGCTCCAGCTCCTTAAAATAAGGCGTACTGCTGGGTCCCTGCGTACAGTAGATATCGAACCAGCCGCGCACGGTGAAATGGTCGTCGATCGTCTCGATGCGTTTCTGAATGGCATAACCGTGGAAAAGCGCCACCTTCACGCCCGGAAAGAAGTCCGGAATATAATTACCCGGAGCGAAGACCGCGACAGGGTTGTAATCGACGGCTTCGCGGAGCGTTTTCAGATGAACTTCGCCCTCCTCCAGCGCAACCGGACAATCGGCTTCGATAAACCACGCGGCAGAATCGCCGCGGCGGCGGATCTCACGCTCCAAGGGCCGCAGGATCGAGTAGGCATAAGGCAGGGTAACGAACAAAAGGTACTTTTTAGGTTCCATCGGTCATCTGGTTTTTAGGTATCCTCAATCTATGTAATTTTTCACCGCCTCGGCAATCCGCTCGCCGTCGAGGGCCGCGGAGATAATGCCGCCGGCATATCCGGCGCCTTCACCCGCCGGGAAAAGCCCGGCGGTTTCAGGGTGCATCAGCGTCACCGGATCGCGCGGAATGCGCACGGGCGAAGAGGTCCGCGACTCCACGCCGACCACGACGGCTTCGTTGGTTACGAAGCCGCGCATCCGACGGCCGAAAGTCGTAAGTCCCTGCCGCAGTCCCTGCGCGATGAATTCGGGCATCCACCGGTCGAACCGCGATGGCACGATACCCGGAATATAGGACGTTCTGGCAAGCGATGCGCTCGCACGCCCCGCGACGAAATCGGCGACGCGCTGCGCCGGAGCGATCTGACGGTCGCCGCCATGCCGCCGCGCCAGCTCCTCGAACTGCTGCTGGAATTTCAGCCCGGCCAGTTCGCCCCACTCGGCGCGCAAGTGTTCGAAATCCGCCGGCCGCACTTCGGTCACCAGCCCCGAATTGGCATAGGGCGACGTACGGCCGCTGGGCGACATGCCGTTTACCACCGACTGGGCGGCATCGGTCATGGCAGGGACGATGAATCCGCCCGGACACATGCAGAACGAATAGACGCCGCGGCCGTTCTCCTGACTCACGAGCGAATAAGCCGCGGCAGGAAGGTATTCGCCGCGGGTTTCGCAATGATACTGGATCGAGTCGATCAACGCCTGCGGATGTTCGACACGCACGCCCATAGCAAAGGCCTTGGCTTCAAGGCGCACGCCTTTCCGATGCAGCAGTTCGTAAATATCACGGGCCGAATGTCCCGTAGCCAGCACCACGGCCGCACCTTCGACGAGCGTCGCGCCGCACCATACGCCCCGCACCCGGCCGCCTTTGATTTCGAGGTCCGTAACCCGGCTGTTGAAAACGAAGCCGCCGCCGGCATCGAGGATCGTCTGCCGGATGCGCTGCATGATACGCGGCAGTTTGTCGGTGCCGATATGCGGATGGGCCTCATATAGGATTTCGGGCGTCGCACCGTGGAATACGAGCGTTTGCAGCGCCTTGTTATAGTCGCCGCGCTTCTTGCTGCGCGTAAAGAGCTTCCCGTCGGAGAAAGTTCCCGCCCCGCCCTCGCCAAAGGCGTAGTTCGAATCGGGATCGACGTCGCCGTTGCGGTTGATCCGCGCAATATCGACCTTGCGGGCCGAGACATCGCGTCCCCGCTCCAAGATCATGGGCCGCAGGCCCAGCTCGATCAGCCGCAAAGCGGCGAAAAGCCCCGCCGGACCCGATCCGACAATCACCACTTCGGTCCGCCCCGCGACCGACGGATAGTCGAAATGCACAGGCGCAGGCCGGGGTTCGCGGTCTGCATAGACCTCCAGCGACAGGTTCACCTTGGGCTGCCGCTGCCGGGCGTCGATCGACCGTTTGACGACCCGCACCAAAGCGACATCCTGTTCCGGCATGCCCAAACGCCGTGCGGCGAGCGACGTGTAATACTTCGCATCGGCAGCCTGCCGGGGTGTCAGGACGAGTGTGATATTCTGCGGCATAATCGGGTAAATTGTCTACAAAAGTAAGTAAAAAAGCCTTATAATCCCCCGCCCCGGATTGCGATTTGTGAATTTTTATATACCTTTGCACATACAGAGCGGATATGGTGTAATTGGTAGCCACGTCAGACTTAGGATCTGATGCCTTACGGCGTGGGGGTTCGAGTCCCTTTATCCGCACTTTTCAGTCTCCTTTGGGAGACTTTTTTTGTGGGCGAATCTACGCAAACAAGAGAATTTTAATCTGTATATCAACACCTTACAACCGAGTTTACAATCTTCTGCCGGAGCAAAACTGTTCCGATAAAAGCACATTTCGCGTGTGCCAAACTATGTGCAGAGGCATTTTGGCCGATTCTCGGCACACGATTTAGGACATAATGCACTGATAAGCATTGTTTTGCTGCAAACCTTTCAGGCTTTTCAATCGTAGTATAAACAATTAAAACAGGTTGAAATGAACAGGAAAACATTTTGTATCTCGTTCTTTTTACGACGAGTACGCACCGTCAAAGGGATGGCGCCGATTCTGGCGCGGATTACCGTAAACGGTATTTCTAAAGAAGTTTACACCCAATGCCGCACCCCGGTCGATAAATGGGATACGGCCAAAGGCCGAGCGACCGGGCGCGACAAACTCGCCTACGAGGTAAACGCTTATATCGACGACTTCCGGGCAAAGGTCGTCGAAATCTACCGTACCCTGCAAGCCGAAGGCTTCGAGGGGAACGCTTTGGAAATCAAGGAACGCCTGCAAAGCCCCGGCAAACAGGCAAAAATGTTTTTGGAAGAATTGACACTATACTGCGAAAAACGACAGAAAGAGGTCGGCGTGCGCATCACACAACTCACATCCAACAAATATTACCGCCTTTGCCGTTACCTGCGCGAATACACCAAACAAGAATGTAAAAAGGACGATATTCGTCTGTCGGCTGTTTCATACGGCTATCTCAACGGGTTCAACACTTATTTGCAGACCGCCCACCGCTGCCACCATAACGGCGCTGTCAATATTCTGGACTGCCTGCGGAATTTCATGCTCTATTGCCTGCGAAACGAGTGGGTCGAGAAAAATCCGTTTAAAAACTACAAACTGAAAGAAGTTGCACCACCACCCAAAGAACACCTTTCCAAGAAAGAAATCGAACTGTTGATGGAAAAGCCGATGCCGAACCTGCGGTTGGAAAACGTGCGGGATATTTTCGTATTCTGTTGCCTGACCGGGTTGGCGTTCGCCGATGTCAAAGAGTTGAAACGCGAACACCTTACAACTGACGAACAAGGCAATATGTGGATTCGCAAGCCCCGTGAAAAAACGGCGGTAATGAGCACAATCCCACTACTAAAACAACCCAAAGCTATTTTACAAAAATATGCTTTCGACTTGCATTGCATAGAATCCGGCAAACTCCTACCCGTACCGAGCAATCAGAAAATGAACGCTTATATGTCCGAGATCGCCACGATCTGCGGACTAAACAAAAAATTGACGACGCATTGTGCACGACACACGTTCGCCTGCCTTGCCGTCGAGTACGGGATGCCGATAGATGTACTGGCAAAAATTCTCGGCCACACCAATACGAACATGACCCGTCATTACGCGAAATTCTCCGAACAGCTTATCGGCCGGGAAATGCAGAAGATCGGCGAAGTGTTCGCCGCAGCAAACTGAACAACGGTAATAGAATAAGGAACCGGGCATCGGAGTTATTAACTGCTCTGATGCCCGGTTGCCACATTAGAATTATTCCTTTTTAGGGGGATAATCAAAAGAATCTATATCGAAAAATTCGCGGATTGTAATATTATATAATTCGCATATCTTTCTAATCGACATTATATTGGGAACTTTACGCCCTGCTTCATATCTATAAATATCGGAATGGGATTGATCTATTGCCGTTTCTTGCGGTACATTGTATATTTTACGCAATTCTTTTATACGCTCAACTAATCTTTTGGCTAATTCAGGGTCTTTGTAACGGCTATTTTTCTCCATGAACGCAAAAGAATTAGGAATTTTGTCTATTTATCACGGCTTATTAGCAGGGGAATTCCGATTTTTGATTATATTTGTAGACCAAACCTTAATGTATGCAGAAATTATGCTAATTTTGCAGTTGTATAGCTCGGCATAGCCGACGGACATAACATATAAAGGGTAAACAACTCTTTATACCTATTCGTAAACTTGGGACCCTCGAAAGAGGTTGTTTAATCTGGGTATAAATGTTGTCAGTCCTTGTTATGTCCCGTTTATATTTTGGCGGGACACGACAGGGGCGCAGGACAGCTTCCAGATTTAAGGTTCCCAAGACCAACGAATAGGAGTTGACACCGCGCCCTCTTTTTTTACTTCGTATATGCAATATTAAATTGCATTTCGAAATTCTCCGGGCGCATCATCACTACCAAC
The DNA here is from genome assembly GCA_021204515.1 of Alistipes sp. Lineage (GTDB taxonomy): Bacteria > Bacteroidota > Bacteroidia > Bacteroidales > Rikenellaceae > Alistipes. The sequence goes on from JAJPZH010000181.1 coordinate 7,657, forward strand.
CCGATTAACCGTCATGCGCCGCCATTTGCCGAATACAATAAATCATACGGATTGCACTCGCCCCCTTTCCGGGGTCGGGCGGAATCGGTATTTGCGACTTGTACCGGGCGGCGGAGCGACCGCCGGGGATCGAGTCTTATGCAATATGGCTTTCCGGTTCAGGCATGATTACCACACTTTTCACGTTTCGATACAGGACCGGAAGTCATATTGTTTTTCGAATGTAAAGCATGGCCCCGACGCCATGGATCAACCGAGACCCAACGGAACGCCGTCCCGCCGCACGATCCGGTGCGGCGGGTTTCTCTGCGCGTGGTTGGGCCTTGCGAAGATAACCATGCCGCGCAAAATAGCAAACCCTGCCTTTCGGCGACAGCTAATAAATCCTGTCCGAAAGGTCTGCCTTTCAAAATCTGGTCTTACGGTCATGTGCCGCAATGTTTGCGCGGCTCCTATGGGTTGGGTGCTTCGGCCTGCCCCAGTTTTCGGTAATCCATACGACAATGATGCCCCGACCAATCAGCGCCGTTCGGCTCGATGGGTGCACATCTTTCCGAGCGGCGCAGGAACGGCCGTAACAAGCCCGACAAGTATGCCGGGCGGCACGGAATTACGGCTGTTCCTTTCTTCGGACCTCTCAGGCTCCAGACCAACAAATAGACAAGTGCAGTCGAGCCGACGAATCACGATGAGGCGAAGTGAATTTTATATCATCGGCTTTCTGCGAGGGGCGTTCAGGCGCAAACCTCTACGCCCCTTCATTTCCGACCCACCAACCAATCTCTATACGAACCGTTCCACGGAACCGCCCCGGTGAGGGTTAGACAACAACCGGGGTTTCGGGGCGGCTTCCGCATTGAATTCTTCTAATGAGTGAAGTTGCGTCACGGTGTTCAGTCGGAGCCGCCCCTTTTTATTTATCAACCTCAGAACCTACCGAATATGTTAGACGATTATTTTGACGATAGTATTTACAAACGTGATTTGCGCAGGTTCTTTGTCGCCCTGCGCGAACAGGCCCATCCCATTTACGCCCTCCTGAACGGAGCGCCGAAGTCGGCGTTTTGGATTGTTTTGGAAAACGACGATTTGGAGTGCGAGGAACAAACCTACTCGTTGAAAGAGTTTTATGCGAATCTGGGGAAGTTTCACGACCGTAAAGACACGTTTCGGATTTATTTCAACGCTTACTTTTTCCGGGAAGAATGGGATAAGTGTCTCCCCGGCTGGGAAGCTATGGATAACCCTTTCAACGGCCAAACGGGTTATGAAATTCGTGATAAGGTAGAATTGATCGTCACGGTGTTCAAAAATGAATACCTGCATTTACTTGCGTTCCTTTGCCGGAAACAGATTCTTGCAAACACCCCTTTTAAGTTGGACCGTGGAACGATCAGGCAATATAAATTCTCGCGCGAGGACGTGAAGCAGTTGCGGGAGCCTGTCGCCCGGATCAACGAACGCATCATCGCCAAACTTCGGGCGCAGTACGACGCGCTGGCAGCTATCGACTGCCTGCACGACGCCCCGAAAGGGGAGCGAAAGAAAGTCCCCGGCAGGGTTCCGATGCTGAACGGATAAGAACAACATTAGGTGCGGGGCAAATTTTTATTAGGATTTTTCATAAGACTAACATTAAGAGTGGACCGTCCCGCACCTTTTTCAAGAACACGATAAGACAACAAACATATCGCGGGTGCGGGGCTTCTCTTTTCCATAATTTTGATAGGCAAAACATCAAGCTCACATACTGGCCCTGCACCCCTTTTTTCTAAACGACCTCAACACGATGGAAAAGCATCTTATTCTCGGCTTTCTGGGCAAAAACCTGAAAGGGCATCCCCGGCTCTCGGACGACGTGATCGCGCAGTTTATCCGGGGGAACGTCCCGCTGGGCTACGACACGGTGCTGACGGGAATAAACGGTGTTTTCGAAAGGAACTGCGCAAATGTGGCCCTTGCGCAGCGCGACGCCGGGCTGGGCGTAAAGCTGACCATCGCACTTACGAAGCAGAAATTCGAAATCTACCTGCGATTTGCGAGAGACGGGCGACCGATGAACGACGAGTTGAAAATCATTCCCCAAGCCGACGACCTGCAAATCATCGGGGGCGACAGCTCCCTCTCGGCCCGGATACTCTGCGACCGCTACATTATCGACAACAGCGATTTGCTCTATTACTCCGTGTCCGCCCAGGAAAGCGATTTCCGGGGCCGCTATATATCTTATTACCTTGCACAGAATCATCCGCTCAAAAACGTTTGCGACCTCTCGGAACGAAGTGCGCGGGCACTGGTCGCAAAGGAAGCCAGCCTGCGCTATATCCGGCTTCACGACATGGCGGTCAGTTCGCGCGAAATAGATAAGATATACCTGCGGGACTGGCTGGCTCCGGCTCCCGAACAACTGAAAAAATACTTTAAGAATCCCGAAGTTACGGCCCTGCACCTGCTTCGGGACGAGGGCGCCTGCGACCCCAAACTGCTCCCGTTGCGGGTGTTCTTCTATGTGTTCTCCAATTCACTGTTGGAGCGTATCGCGGAACAGCATAAGTATTGGCCGAACAGTTGGGCCTTTTTCAAGGACTATCAGGAGATTCTGCGGATTATCCGTCTGGCGCGGGCGAACGATATAGAAATTCAGGATTTCAATGTTTTCGACTTCCTGCGCTACAAGTCTATCCTGCGCGAGATGCTGCAATCCCCGGACAAGAAATAAGAATCCCTAAACGATGCCGTCATGTTTCTGAACATCCTGTGCCGACCTTTTCGCCGCCGCTCTGCGGATGATATAAAACGGGAGCGGATTCGCGCAGCCATGCGGCTTGTTAAAAAGAGCTATCTCTATTTGGATAAGCATACCTATCGGGTCCTTTCGACCGAGTTGCCGGATACGCTGCTGCGCTCCTGGCTAACGTCATGGTCCGGAAAGTGCGGCGATGCACCGGGCTATGTCACCTGCCACGGAAATAAACCGCCCCAGCTCGAAGCGGTGGTAATGCTCTATGATTATGTTCTCGACAAGCGGTTCCAAAGGGGACGTGTGGGATTCCGCCAAACGGGCGACGAGCGGCAGCGGGCAGCCGATGTCCGGGGGTTAAAGTTCTTCGTCGCATTTCTGGAGTACATACATACGGCCCGCATGAACGGTCGTCCGATCATGGAATTTGATATTTTCGACTTTGACAGCTACGATGCTATTGCTGCCCGGACCGGGGTGACGATTTGCGAAGATGATCCCGAAGCCGTGGACGAGGGAGCCGATGCGCCGCCCAAACCCGATGTCTTGCTATACAATAAATTGACGAACAAACATATCGACGGAATCATTCCGGTTCTGAAAAAATACAGGACAATAGACCTTGCGCAGTACGATATTCCGGTGTACGTCATTTTCCGGGACTTTGGCGACTTCCTGCATGACGGCAGCCTGAAAATCCGGGACTATGCAAAGGATATGCTCGTCGGGAAAGTCGAGTATATCGACGATCAGACGTTCGAACTGGAGCTTACACAGGCTGTCATTTACGGCCGCCGTTACCAGTCGAAGCCTGAACGGGGCATTGAACCGGGACGGGTCCCGAATACCACCCAGCGGATCACCGTCCGCCGAGACGGGTATATGCAGGCGCCGTTCATCGAACCCTCCGCGGTCTACAATCTGCTGTATATGATCCGGCGCTACGATGAATTTACGCAGGGACGACGGCGGCATATCGAGTGCAGCGACCGGGCCATGAAGCGGAGCAAAAAGGAATATTTCAGGGATTTTCAGCAGGTTTTCCCAAAAGACAGTTTCGATTGGGACCGTATGTTTGAAATGATCGACTGACAGAAAAGGCCGGGGTTTCGCCCCGGCCTTTTTCTTTAGCGAGTGATACCGCGTTTCCTGCGTTTCCGCCTGCGCGAAAGGCTCTGCCGCAGGGCTTCGAACTCTTCCTGCGACATGGACCCGTCGCCGGGCTGTCCCAGCATATCGCCCAAAATTCCGAACAGGCTTTCGCCTGCGCCGTGGGGCGCGGGCTGTGCCGGATGCGGCTGCGGGGATAATCCACGCGGAACCATGTGGATCCTCTCCGTCTGCCGCACGGGTGTTGTCGGCGGTATCGGCTGTTCTGCGGCACGGCCCGGTTCGGGAACCGGAGCCGGGGCCGGGGTCGGACACGGCGGCGTAACCTTTGCGGGGCGTTCCGGTCGGGGCTGTTCTGCCGTCTGCTGACAGGACGCGGCGGGAGCCGGGGCTGTGAGTTTCGGCAGCAGGGCCGTGCGGTCGGCCGCGGGATTGTTGAACAACTCCTGAAAGACATTTGCCGAATAACTCTTACCCAGCCGGGAGCCGTTCAATACGGTTCGCGTCCGGTGGTCTACGAACTTTGCACCCGAGATACGACCGTCCTTGTTCTCCCGCAGTACGGCGTCGATGCCGTCAGCTTTCAGCAGCTCCACGAACGCGGCCTTTGTCCGGGCGCGGTGCATGGCGCGGGCAATGGTCCCGCGAATGGGACCCTTTAGCTGCTCGGATTTGATGTCGCCGTCATTCTTTGTTATCTGCTTCTCCAAAAATTTCATGCCGCCTTTTGGGGTCAGGGCCGAGGATTTGATCGGCGTGCCGACCCACTCGCCCCGGTCGTTGGTCGCCGTGTAGACAATGCCGCTCCAGCGCTTTCCGTTGGCCTCTCCCTTGCGTTCCTCCAAATCGACGTTATAAAGGTTCAGCAGGGTTCGGTACTCGCTGATCGAGCCGAAGCGGTACTGCTCGGCCAGCAGCCGCACGGTGGATTTAAGTTGCTGTTTGAGGTTCTCGCGGCCATACTCGACCCGGTGCGCCGTGTCGAACTCCCGCTGCTCCTGCCCCCGGACTGCCGGATGCAGGCCATAACGCTGTTCCATGTCGCGCATGATCGCCCCGGTTCTATATCGCTCGTTACTGTCCGATATGATCGACCCGTCGTCACGCAGGCGCACCGATACGATGTGTATGTGTTCGCGGTCGATGTCCCGGTGTTTGAATACATAGTAGGGCTGTTCCCCGAAACCCATGCGCTCCATGTACTCGCGGGCTATATCGACGAGCTGGCCGTCGGTCAGCTTGTCCCGGATGTCCGGATTCAGCGATACGTGGAATACCGGGTCTTTGATCTTCCGGATATCGAGGTACGGCTGAAAGCTCAACAATGCCCGTTGCATATCGAACCGGTCCGACTGCTCGCAGTCGCCCAGCACCTTGTTACCGTACAAAACGGTGGCTTCGCCCTGACGGACTTTTCCGGCGTTGTACTCCAGCACGCCGCGAATCGACGCGCCTTTGGTTATTCGACCGACCATCTGCGGTTAAATTCTTCGGTCAGTTTCACGACCTGACGGAACAGCCCGTTTAGCTCCAGCGTATAACGTTCCAGTTGCGCCAGCAGCGCAACGGCACGGCGGTCGTTGAAATTGGTGTGAATAGCTTTGACGGTCTGATTGTAGTTGACCCCGACAGCCCGGATGTGGGCATAAAGATTCGTCAGGCGCAGGTAGTAGTCGTGCGCGTCCTTGTTGGTCTGAATGACTTTGAACGGTCAGCCGAAGATACGGCTGATGAAAAAATCGGATTTGTGGCGAACTCCTGCTTTGAGCATCATGTTCCGCAGTTGGGTTTCCTGCTGGTGATTCAGCCGGAAATTGTGGTAGTACGTCTTGGGGTCGGCGACCCGCTGCTGTTTTTCCATAAACTGTAATTTATAAGGTTAATCGACTTGGGAGATTAACCTACCCGGTATTTCGGTCTTTCGTTAGTGTGGCACAAAACGGAGTTTGTGGCACAATAACACACCTTGCTATTTGCTCTACGCAAATAAAATCCGTCCCAACGGGACGTAAAGGAGTTGCCACGGGCAACGACTTAAACCTCTATTCCGATTTGGTAATCTTCCCGATGCAAAGGTACGGCCTTTTTCCGCTCGTGGTACGGGTCAATTACGACCGTTCATGACCGTTCAGTGCCCTCCGAGCATCGTTTCACGAATTCCACCCTTTAATTTGTACCTGACAAAAGACCTTTATGCTAACGGCCCCGGTAACGAGTGCAACGCGAATACCGCTTCCGCTGCAAAGTTAAGGACAATTTTCGCTCGTGATGCGGGCCAATTAGGGCGATTCATGGCGC
>JAJPZH010000141.1 GCA_021204515.1 Alistipes sp.
TCCCGACCTGCTTCCGGAAGATGCTCCCATGCCCGCTTCACCGAAGGCCTATGTAAAGATCATCAACTTTAACGATGCTGATTTTTTTTTTTTTGATATGGAGTCCTGCTAGATCTACACGGTCAAAAAGATCCTCTTCGATCAAAACAAGGTAACGATGCTCGACGACAAAGTACTGTGCGTAGAGGTTATCGTCGAAGTAACCCCTTGGGAAATTAAAGATATCGAAAACCCCGAATTCGGCGGCAAATAATCGCGTCTTATTTCTCTACAGGAGACCGGTGCTTTTGCCGGGCCGGTCTCCCGTTTTCAAAACACAAGGAAATACAAACCTATTCACGATGGATAAACCGCGGATATTTCTCCTTTCGCTATTGATCTTCTTCTGTCCCGGATGTATTTCGGAGGACCTGAGCAAGTGCGACAGGGGGTTCAGTCTGGAGCTGAGTTACACGGGGGACGGTTCGGACGAGATCTTTCACGAGAAGATCTGCCATGTGATGCTGTATGTTTTCGACGGAGAGGACCTCTGCGTCGATCTGCGTCCGGCCACCGATGCCGAGATCGCGGCACGCACGGTGCGGTTTTCCAACAATTATCCCGAGGGTGATTACCGGGTCATTTGCTTGGGGAATCCCCACGACACGAAAACGACCGACCCCGAAGGGTGCGGTTGTGACGAGATGCGTTTTGCCGATCCTGCATGGTTCGAAGGCGGAGAGATCGCTTCGAACGACTCGCTCTATTATGCCGCGGCCGATATTAAGATCGCCCGCGGACGCTCGGGACGCCAGACGGCACGTTTCGCAAGTTCGCATTATAAGATATACGTGGAGGTTGCGGGGTTTGATCCCGCGGCAGTGACGCCTGTGCTCAGGATGCACGGCGTATGTCCGGCGACGGATTTCGAGAACCGTGCCTGCGGCGACCCGATGACCTACCATTTGCAAACCTCACCCTACGATGCCCGCAGCGGCCGGGTGTTTTCCCGGGTCAACATCATGCGCCGTATCGGCGACGATACCGGGATCGAGCTGCTCGATGCGGACGGCGGACACATGGCTGCGGTTAACCTGTCCGAGTTCCTTGCCGAACACGATGAAATAGACCTGTCGAAACACGAGGTGCTGATTCCCGTCTCTTTCCGGTTCAAGGGAGTAGGGGTAGAGGTCTCTGTCCCCGACTGGTATATCGAGGATGTAAAACCTGAAATCTGAACGTCATGCTGAAGCTCTTCCATTCTGTTGGTTTTGTCGGGGCTCTGCTCGGAGCCGCGTTGTCCGCTGCGGCCTGCTCGGAGCCGGAATCCGGTACCGGCACCGGATCGGAGGCGGGGGTGACCGTCACGATGAATATCGCTGCGGGGAGTACCGATGAAGGGACGGCTGTTGCCGGAGAGGAGATTCATGCCCTGTGGGTCTATGCCTTTCTGGGAGAGCGTCAGATCGGCAGCTGCCGGATCGCCGATACGCGGAAGGAGTTTCCCGACGGCAAGATTAAGTTCCTGATGGATCTGGAACTCTATTCTTATACGGAGCCGTGCGACGTCACCTTTTACCTGATTGCCAATGAGGACGAGTTCCACAATTCGAACGGGAATAACGGTTCGCTCTTTTTCCGGAAGGAGATGCGCCGTGCGGAACTCGACGAATATACTTTCGAAGAGATACATCCGGGTTCGGGCGACCCGCATGCCGTGCCGCTGACGCTGCGGGCAACGCGCAGGATAGATCCGGGCAAGGTCGAGGACAACGCTGCTCCGGGCCATGACGGGCATCATCTGCTGACCGATGCACTCGAATTTTCGCTGGAGCGTTGTGTGGGGCGGCTGGAGATGTATTTCGCCAAGGAGCAGAGCGAAACGCCTTACAAACTCGAGATACATTCGGTGAGTGTCCGTCCCCGGGGGCTTTGCAATTACAGCTATGCCTTCCTGCCCGAAGACGACGGGGAGCGGCAGGCGTTGCTGAAGACGATTCCGCACGATATCACCTCGCCTTTCTACGTCGTCGGTTCGGAGGCCGGCACTCCGGTCTCCGTCGAGGCGGAGACGGCGGATCGGGACGACCACACCAAATATGCGGACCTCACGGCCGGGAAGGATTATTATTGTTTCGACAATCCGTTCGGATCGTCGGATACGAATGTCGCGGGGGATGAGCTGGGCTACGAGCTACAGGTCGTTTACAGCATCAACGGCGGCAAGTCCGTGAAGTCGGTCTACCTGCCTCCGACGGCCCGCAACACCCGTTACCGCATCTGGTGCTACGTGCCCTACGACGGTTTGATTTATGTCAGCTACAAGGTCGAGGAGTGGATCGAAACCGGGGATGTGGAACTGGATTTCGACTATCCGACCTATGAGTTCCGGGCCTATCCTCTTGCTTTAGGCAATGAAGAGCTGAATTATACGACCGAGGTGCACCATACACAAGATGCAAACAGCCTTGCGGGCGCAGTCCGTTTCCGGATGTCGATGACGAAAGGTATTTCGTGGATGCCTTCGCTGCTTGGTAACGCTGCGGCTTATAAGATCGACGTTTATCCCGAGGAGATGCCATTCGATGTGGAGGACTTGGCCGGTGTGGACAAAAGTCTCCTTCCGGTAGGACCTGATGAACAGTGGTATACGATCTGCATTACGGCTGTGCACGGATTGGAGGAGTATTGGAACCCTGCTACGGGGAAGACCGAGCCTCCCGTGGCTTTCCTGACGGTCACTTCGCAGTTGTGGAGCCTTCCGAATATGAAACTGCAGATCAATCGGGAGAACCGCTTCCCTTACGACAATGAACTGGGATCGGATTATTTGTCTTATATCAAAATCACACAAGGCGAAAATAGCTGATTTTTGAACGATGAAACGCCCTATTGACATATTGTTGCTTTTAGCCATGCTGCTTTGTGGGGCGGCTTGTGCCGACGATCCGGCTGCCGATCCGCTGCCGGACATGCCCGGCAGTGACGCGATCTGGCTGCAGGTCGGGACCTCCCGGAACGGAACGGGAGCGAAATCCGCCGCGACCCGTGCTGCGGGTACGGAGGTCGAGAACAGCGTCACGCATCTCGACCTGCTGATCTTCGACGACAAAGGCGTGTGTGTCCATTATCAGGAGATAGCCACGCCTGCCGAACGTTTTCCGCTGAGTGTACGTAAGTCGCATTTCGATTCCGACGCCGCTTACGACATCTATCTTTTTGCCAATTATCCGGGGGATGACCTTGCCGATGTGGAGCATTTTACGGCTTTGAAAAACAAGACGCTGTACAACATGTACGTTTATGCTACGGGACTTACCGAGCGGGAGAACGTTCCCGCTACCTTTCTGATGGAAGGACATTTGTCGGGAGAAATACTCAACGACAGTGCTGAAACCCGGGAGGACAAGGAGTTGAACATTGTGTTGTCGCGTGCCGCTGCCAAGGTCGTCTTGAACCTGCGTACGGGGGAGAGTTCCGACGGGGTGGTTTACGAGTTGGCCTACGACGAAAACGATGAAGCAAATCCTAATGGCGTGCGCAGGCTTCCGACCAATATTCCCTGTGAAACGTATTTGGTGCCGCCGTCAGATGAAGAGTTGAAAACTTTCTCGCCGAGACTCTATACACCGGCGTCGCTGACGACCGTCGGGGTCGAATATGGAACTTATGAAGGGAATCGCTGTGCCGCCGTGACGCTCTATGCCTATGCGAATGACTGGTCGGGCGACGATTCCTATACGACCGAACCCCGCGTGCTGGTGCAACTGCCGTTGCGCTACCGGAAAAAGGATGCTCCGGACGACGTGTGGGAGTTGCGGACCAACAATTATTATGCGATCCCGCTCAACAATAGCCGTAACGACAGCCACCGGTTGTTGCGTAACCGCATCTATACCACGACAATTACCTTCAGCGGACTGGGCGGCACGGAGATCGACGACGCCAAGGAACTTGAGAACATAGATTTCCAGACCGAGGAGTGGGTGACGAACGATATCGTCGTCGACACGGGCGACAGCCCGCAGTTCCTGTTCCTGACGTCCCATGAACTGCGTATGGACGACATGGCCCCTGAGGGTGCCGGAGCGGACTACGTGGCCGAGGACCATTCGGTGAGATTCTCTTCGTCGTCGCCTGTGAAGGTGACGGTCGACAAGGTCTATTATTACAGCAAGTTCGGTATCGAGACACAACTCACTTCTGCGCAGATAGCCGATGCGGGCATTCGGGTCAAGCCGTCGACGGACACGGGCGTCGCGGGTACGATTGACGTGCTGGGCAAGTCGCCCGACAACAACGCCATCCGCTATATTGAGGTGACGGTTACCAATCAGACCGGACAAAGCGAATCGCTGCATATCGAGCAGTATCCGCTGGTCTACATCACCAACTCGCTGGGGTATTTCTCCACCCGGACTGATTTTACATATGATGTAGAGAAGTATTCGAATTGGTTGGTGCATGGTAATCGTACTGGTAGCAATGTAGATAGAACCAGTGTGGAACTCAGAAATGCGAGTAGTGATTCTTGGAGTTGGGGCCGCTATAGTAACCAAGCCTCTGAGATCATCAGTTGGTTTACCGATAAGTTTTTCATCGCTAAGGTGTTGAGAGGTTATAGTGAGACAACGGGATTGGGAAATATTCGTAATTACGGCTGGATGTTGGGTTTTTTCGAGTATAATTGGACTTCTGCAGGGTTGCCGGCGCTTCCTACCCGGAATAATTCACATGTTTACCATATTCGTATAACCTCTACCTCGAAAGAATATGTGCTTGGTCGTCCCCGTACGAAGACCTATACCGATCCGGACGGAACGACATATGAGGGAACCGGCGATGGCGCGGATAACCAGAAAATAGTGTCCCCTTCGTTTATGATTGCTTCGCAGTTGGGATTGGTTGAGTCGGATGCGGGTATCAAAAACATGCAGCAGGCTGCCAGCCATTGTGAGAAATATGTAGAATATGTTTATCGGGACAGGTATATTCGGAATGAACGGATTGAAGACATGATTTGTTATGACGATTGGCGTTTGCCGACAGAGGCTGAATTACGAATTATCAGTAACTTCCAGACCGGGTCGGAAGTGATGGATGTCGTTCTCGACCGTCCTAATTATTGGTCGGCTGGCGGAGAAATAGAAGGCGTGGGAACTGGAGTAGCCTCGGACGGAACACTCATGTCCGGTACAGGAGTCCGTTGCGTGCGCGACCATTACCGGGGCGAAGAGGGTAAATAATCGGGATTATGAAACGAATTGTAACATATATTGTATCGTTGTTGGTCTTGGCCTGCGCATCTTGTACGCAAACGCCCGTGGAGGTTGTTCCGGAGGCGGTGCCCGGCGATGTGTTACATGTCGAGATCGCCGTGACAGTTCCCGATATGCCGGTCGTCACGACGCGCAGCGTCGATCCCGACGGTCTCGGAATCCAGTCGATGACGCTGCTCTGCTTCGACCGTGACGGTATTTTCCTCTCCCGCGTGAAGCCGTCGGCGTTCGACGTCCATACCGACCAGTTGTCTGGAACGCTGTCTGCCAGTGTGCCGGGTCGGACGCAGATCATCCATTTTCTGGCGAACCAGAATCTCGAATCGTCGTTTAACGATGCGGCCAACCGGGGCCGCCACGAAAATAGCGTGGTATTGGAACTGCTCTCTACTTCGTCACGGATAGTCTATTGGGGGCGGGTATCGAGCGTACAGTACGGTGATGACAATACTCCTTCCGACGGAGATTTGGTCGCAACGCTCAAGAACCCGGTGATGCTGGTGCGTAACATGGCGAAGATTTCCTTCGCACAGGGGAGCGTCGAGGTCGGCGGAGAGACCGTCAATGTGCCTTTTAGCGTGACGGGTTTTGCCGTTTGCAATCAGAATTCGTTCGGTACGGTCGCTCCCTACCATGTGGAGACGCGCTCGTTCCTCTGGACGCCGGACTCCTTCTACGTGACGCTGCCCCGCGACCTGAGCAAATACACCGATCCCGAAGAGGTGCTCGGGACTTCGGACGAGTTTGTTTTCGAATACGCCAATGCATCGGATGACCAGATGTATGTCGTGGTGAAAGGACGTAATGCCGGTGATGCGGAGGAGTTTTATTACCGGGTGCTGCTACTCGACAATACGACACAGGAGCCGTTGCCGATCGTACGCAACCACCACTACCGTATCGTGGTGAAAGAGCGTCTCGAAGGGGGTGTCCGTTCGTTCGCCGAGGCCAAGACGGCGCCTCCGGTCAATAATGTCTGGATCTCGGTCGAACAGGAGATCCCCTCGGTTTCCGACGGGACGACGACACTCACTGTCGATAAGACTTTCGTCGTGTTCTCCGGACAAAACGTGGCCGGGCGACGATCGGTCACCTTCCGTTGCAACGCGACGGAGCGTCCCGAGGTGCGCTGGCTCAGTAACGATATATCCAGTACCGATGACTTGTCGGGCTATCAGTTCTCCGGCGGGGTGGGGACGATCGGTTTTACGCTGTTGCCCACGGCTGCCGGGCAGCAGCGTCGAGGCGAACTGATGATCAAGTCGGGCAAATTGCAGCGGACGATCCGTCTACTGGCCGTCTCGCAGTTCGAGTTCGTACCCTGCTGGGCCTCGACGAATGTAGACGGTGCGACTTCGGGCGAAGCGGGAGGACAGGAGGTCGTTCTGCTGTTTACCATTCCCGACGATTTCCCCGAGGAGCTGTTGCCGATCGACGTGCTGATTTCGGCCAACCATATCACTCCTGACCCTGCGTTACAGAACCTGCGGACGGTGTTCCGGCAAGACTATCTGAAAGCCGACGGGTCGCTCGATCCGGCATGGGGAAGAGATGACGAGGAACATGATTTCAAATATGTCTATACCATTACGCGTGATACGCTCGAGCAGTCGTACCGCCGGCGCGTCTATTTCCGCACGGCGCTCAATGCCGATCCGGATAATCTCTCGGACCACATCGTCGTCGAAAACCAGTATTTTGCTCCTGTAGAGAAGACCTTTACATATACGCTCAACTCGGGCGGCGCCATCACACTTGAAAATATGGGCGAATACAACCGGGTGAAATACATGCTCGCAGCGCCTAAGAAGGACGAACCCGTTACTGTCTCGTTCACTCTGCCGCAGGGTATTTCCGCCGACAATCAGTTTCTGATCTGCACGGAGAGCCTCGACCCGACAGGGGAGTTGCAATCCGATGGCAGGTGGCGTCAGGCTGACGGGTGGCTTAGCGAGATTACCGATGAGGATACGGGTAGTTCGGGCCGCGTGCTGCTCTTCGAGCCCGATCCTGTTCGCTACTCCGAAGAGTCGGTCTCGCTCAGCGCGCAACTCAGGACCCGTACGGCCCGTTTCGAGGAGACGGTCCGTGTGGCCGGAACTTCTGCCGAGGGGGTCTCTCCACTACACGTCTACAAATCGACCTCGTTCGAATTGGCGTCGTATAATCCTTTTTCGTTTGGTTTTACGGTCGGAGATTCGAAAGACGGGAAGGTCGCACTCGACTATGCCGATAGCGGCACGGATGTGGAGGTTGCCTTCACTTTGGCGAGCCGTTCTGGAATCGGTGGACAGGTGGTGACCCCTACAGGACGGGAGTTTATTTGTTATATTGATGCTCCGATGCTCCGTCTGCCCGATAAGCATCCGACCGAGATCGTTGAGGTCGAGACGGGTCGTTTCGAATATACCGTGGCTGCCGATGCATCGTTGGGCACGATCCGGATTCCGTTCGTCACCCGCTCGATCGTCAGCGAGGGCGCGGTGCGTATCTATACGGATGACGAGGTGATCCGCTTTGAAGAGGAGGAAATCGCGATTGTGAACAATCGCATGGTAGGCGGACTGACTTATGTGCGTGATGATTCCGATGGGCCTAAACCTGTTCCGGCCGGAGAGTTTGTCGTTTTCGAGCGTATGGACGGTACGCGTATCGGTGCGATAACAGTGACTGAAGAAGGTCGTTACTCACTGCGTCTGCGTAGCGAATACGCCTTTACTTGGTCGCAGACGAAATTGCGGATGTATTATCGGGTCGATTCGGGGGAAGATGCAGGCATCTATATCTGGATGGGGGCTGATGGCAGTGGTTTTACGCTTTCTGAACTTGCTTCGAACCCGGATGTCGAACTCGCTGCGGTATCGGAGTAGAAGGTGTTTCTCTCGTCCCGCCTGCGATCCGGTTTTGAATCCATCCGACCCTTCATCAGCTTTGCGGGCGTGAACCCCACCTTTGGGGGGCCGGGATCTCGCAGTGCGTATTTGTCATTGGCGGCCGCTGCAAAGTCAGACATCGGCGGATTGGAAAATCCGGAAATTGATTCTGAAAATCAGGCACGGAAAAATCGGCGGTTCGGAAACCGCCGATTTTTTTATTCTTTAAAATTGCAGATACCGAGCCAATAATCCAAAATAATCCATACCTTTAGGACGAAACCTTGCCGACAGTTCTGCAAAGCCACGGTCATAATGTAATGAACATTCGGGCCATTTCCTCTGCTCGTGTATGATGTAACGGTTTTTGGCTTTGTTATTGAATACCTTCCTTGGAGAGTTTTCTGACAATATTGGGAATCAAACAATAGTATTATGGAAAGAAAGCAGCACTACGAAGTTCCTAAGTTGGAACATTATGATATTCCTGTGGAGCAGGGATTCGCTACGACGACCGGCGGCACGACCGAAGAGATAACCCCCGGAGAAGAGGTGGACTGGTAATTTTAGACATGATGTTCATGAGAAAAAAACTACTGTTTTCAACTTTCATAGTTCTGTCCATTTGCTCTTGCGCCACTGACGATACGCAGCGGGAAGCCCTGTCCCAAAAAGGCAAAATCGTACCCTATGTCTTCAATGCTATCATTTCAGAGTCGGAACAGACCCGGGTTTCCGGAACATGGGTTTCCGGAAGCATTCGCGTGGAGTGGGAACCCACGGACAGAATCGGTGTATTCGCAGGGGATGAGGCTCAGGCTGCCTTGTTTACTGTCAAGGAACTCGATGGAACCGAAGCTGTGTTCGAAGGCGAAACGCTGCCGGACGCAGTTACCTATCTTGCTTTCTATCCTTATAGCGAACTGTTGGGACGCGAGGGAAACAGCCTTGTCGGAAAGATGAATTTCCTGCAGCGATATTTTTCGCCCGGATACGGTGAAAATCAGATTGGTATCCGACCGGACTTTTTCCCCATGCTGGCTTATGCGTCTGCTGGCGGACAGAATCTCGCCTTTAGGCAGATGTGCGCCTATATCCGGGTGCGAATACGGGCATCTGCGGATGTTTCCGGGAATGTATACCTCAAATCCGTCATCTTGCAGGGTAACGATGGCGAAGTCCTTGCCGGAGAGCGTATACAGGTCGCCGTTGCTGCGGCGGACGATGCTTCGCTGAATATACGCACTGGCGATCCGGTTCTGAGCATTGACCCCTCGGAACAGACCTATTCCGCCGTGGCACTCGACCTGACCGACTCCGAACACCCGGCCGATGAAACCAATGGCATACTGCTTTCGCAAAGCGAGTTTACCGAATTCTACATCGCCCTGCCTCCGCAGCAGTTTGCAAAAGGTTGCCGGCTCACGTTCATTGACACCCGCAATCGATATATGGGAACTTTGACATCGAAGCCGTTTGCAGCTTTGAGGGCACAGTTCGTGACATTTCGGGGCGGAGGAGAGGAGAAAGTTTTTGAATATGTTGCGGACAACGCCCTGATCTGGCAGGACACTCCGAAACTGCTCCTCCACACCAACCGTCAGACCGAAGCCCCAAGTGGTTACGACCTGACGAACGGTAGCGATGCAAACCTTGCCAACTGTTACGTGATTACCCCCTCCATGCTGGAGGCGCAACCCGACGGACTTTTCTATTTCCCGGCTAAATCCCCCGTACAATCGGGTACGACTTATTGGGACGACTTATTACTCAATACGACCGACTATATCGCATTCACGGTCGACAAAACGGCGGCCCGGACGGGTGGTAATGCTGTCGTCGGATACAGCGATCCGGTAACGGGGCTCGTGAAATGGAGCTGGCACATCTGGATCGTGACCGATGAACTCTTCGCCAAGGACCAAGACTACGAACGTATGAATGGAGATCAGAGGCTCCTGTTTCGGATGATGGACCGCAATCTGGGGGCGAATGACCCGACGGGATCCGGAAACAGGGCTCGTTCCTGCCTGTATCAATGGGGACGCAAAGACCCGTTTTCGAACAGTACGACGGTATACGGGCCTGAAGGCAACACGCTGGATATGCACTCTTGGCCCAGTTGTGAAGGTTACACCATCGATCCGGTATGGAATGCTCAGATCGGGCGGCAATCCGGCGACTATCTATACAACGGCACTGTGGAGTTCACGCTTTCGCATCCGGAAATCTACATCTCCTATGCCGACCGGAAAGACGCTTCGAGTCCCAATCAGACATGGCTTCGCAGCGATGTTCCCGGACACCGGAATGACCGCCTTTGGGGAACCGAATTCGAACAGGAAACCGTGGGTGCCAAAACCGTCCTACTCTCCAAAAGTGCTTTCGACCCTTGTCCGGCAGGTTACCGTGTGCCGGAGATCATCCCCCTAAATTTCACACAGGAGAATGTGGAATCGTATACATCGGAAGGCGTGTGGCTTTACATCGATTCGCAACGGTCAAAAAGGGCATGGTATCCCTATGCCGGCTCACGTTTCTCGAAGATGGATGCTTCTGGAAAACAGATCGGCATTTTGGGGTACACGGAAGGAGCTTCGGGGCTCTATACGCTGAGTTATGCTGCTACGGTGTGGAGCGCATCGCTGGATTTTGTGCAGGAAACCTCTGTGGGAACCTCTTGCAATTCCGACGACCTGACGATTACCGGTTACAACAGCACGGGTTACAGGCCGGAGTTCATCTATGAAGGGCCTTATGCCCGTAGTTTCGCGCTTGCCGTACGATGTGTTCGTGAAGACGCGAATGGCATCGTGCAATAAATAACAGATCGTCTTAATCAAGATCTGCATTTCTGCACTATTTGCTGAGGGGCGATATCCGGATAAGTCGTAATTCCGCTTTATTCTCGATATAATATTCATTGGTCCCTTGATTACAAGCGATATTGATATCGAAGAACTCCTCGATAGCTTGCCGGTGGTTATGAAACGTCCGCAAAGGAATCGGTTTGCCTTCGGACATATTGTTTTGCATCCAACGACGATTGATCTCGGCAAATGTAATCCGTCCGGCGCGGTAAATCGTATCCGCTAACCAGATATATCTGTGGAAAAGAGTCGAAGCCATAAACTAAGGTTTGAAGCAAAGATATAAAAACCGTATTTAATTTTTGCCGAATTGGTTGTACGGAGCAATTCTATATCCGAATTTTGTGGTGCAGCTCCCCGGCTGCAAAACCTCGGTATGACGATTAGTACGCCTTTAGTACACCCTAAAAAAATAATTAGGCCTCATAATCTGATGATTACGAGGCCTAATTGGTGCCCAGGACAGGAATCGAACCTGCACGCCTTGCGGCACACGCACCTGAAACGTGCGCGTCTACCTATTCCGCCACCTGGGCATTATTGGAATTGCGGTGTGCAAAAGTAATACTTTTTTCTGAATCGCCAACTATTTTTGCGAAAAAAATCTACTTGCTCAGAAATTTGTACTGAAACAGAAGCAAATAGACTACGGCCACGGAGATATAGGCGTCGGCCAGATTGAAGATCGCCCCGAAGAAGTAGTTATTGCTATCAACCAGAAAGCTCAGGAACCGCGGCACATTGTTCCACTGGAACAACGGGAAATAGAACATGTCTACGACTTTACCCATCATGAAGCCCGCGTAGTGTCCGCCGAAGTGCGCTACCGTATAGGGTGTCGATTCCGAAAAAATCAGTCCGTAGAAGGCGCTGTCGATGATATTGCCGAGCGCTCCGGCCATCACGAGCGCCAGACCGACGATGACTCCTTTCGGCGTGTCCTTCCGGCGGTGGAGCAGGTGGTGCATGAGCCAGCCGATGAGACATACCATGATGATACGGAATACTCCGAGCAGGAGTTTTCCCCAATCGAATCCTCCTTTCGAGGCGATATGCATACCGAAAGCCGCGCCGTTATTTTCGATGAACCGTAGTTGGAACCAGTTCGGGAATACGATAATCGACTCGTCGAGATGCATGTGGGTCTTGACCCAGATTTTGAGCAGCTGATCCGCAATGAGCAGAATCAGGATGAGCAGAGATATTTTTTTGAAGTTCATAGTCATCGGATAATCTGCCGCAAAAATAGTAAAAAATCTCTGTTTTACGGGATGCGGTCCGATTTTACTCGCTTTACGTATAATTATATTCCCTGAATGAGCCTTCCGGCCGGCAATGGAGGCCGGAAGGAATCTTTTGTTGTCGAATCGGAATACGGATAGGGCCGCTTCATGCATGTCGTCGAGGAATATTAATATATATAGGTAAAAAACGCAATTTTGAAGAATTTTGAATATTTTTCGAAAAAAAATGCGGAAATGCTTGCAGGTTCAAAAAAAGTCACTACCTTTGCATCCGCGTTTAAGAAAAACGGATGTTCTTACAAAGAGTGAAAGTTTACAATAAAGGAGCTTAAAGCTCTGTGTAAGCCCGATTTCCTGAAACGTAAAGTTCTTGAAAAAGATTTTTGAAAAAAGATTTGCAGGATTAAAAAAGATGACTTATCTTTGCAGTCCTTTCGCACTACAAAATGCGAGATTTTTTCAAACTGGTTCTTTGAATTACTGGTTATATTTTGAGAGAAAAGAAATGTAGTATTTATCTGTCAATTTTCCTTTTAAGGATAAACGAATAGTCAGGACTCTAACAAAACATTTATAAATTTTATACAATGGAGAGTTTGATCCTGGCTCAGGATGAACGCTAGCGGCAGGCTTAACACATGCAAGTCGAGGGGCATCGGGGAGTAGCAATACTCTGCCGGCGACCGGCGCACGGGTGCGTAACGCGTATGCAACCTACCTATAACAGGGGCATAACACTGAGAAATTGGTACTAATTCCCCATAACATTCGAGAAGGCATCTTCTTGGGTTGAAAACTCCGGTGGTTATAGATGGGCATGCGTTGTATTAGCTAGTTGGTGAGGTAACGGCTCACCAAGGCAACGATACATAGGGGGACTGAGAGGTTAACCCCCCACATTGGTACTGAGACACGGACCAAACTCCTACGGGAGGCAGCAGTGAGGAATATTGGTCAATGGACGCAAGTCTGAACCAGCCATGCCGCGTGCAGGAAGACGGCTCTATGAGTTGTAAACTGCTTTTGTACTAGGGTAAACGCTCTTACGTGTAGGAGCCTGAAAGTATAGTACGAATAAGGATCGGCTAACTCCGTGCCAGCAGCCGCGGTAATACGGAGGATCCAAGCGTTATCCGGATTTATTGGGTTTAAAGGGTGCGTAGGCGGTTTGATAAGTTAGAGGTGAAATACCGGGGCTCAACTCCGGAACTGCCTCTAATACTGTTGAACTAGAGAGTAGTTGCGGTAGGCGGAATGTATGGTGTAGCGGTGAAATGCTTAGAGATCATACAGAACACCGATTGCGAAGGCAGCTTACCAAACTATATCTGACGTTGAGGCACGAAAGCGTGGGGAGCAAACAGGATTAGATACCCTGGTAGTCCACGCAGTAAACGATGATAACTCGTTGTCGGCGATACACAGTCGGTGACTAAGCGAAAGCGATAAGTTATCCACCTGGGGAGTACGACCGCAAGGTTGAAACTCAAAGGAATTGACGGGGGCCCGCACAAGCGGAGGAACATGTGGTTTAA
>JAJPZH010000024.1:0-8301 GCA_021204515.1 Alistipes sp.
GTACTGCCGATCCGCACGACCTGAGTGCAGGCCACACACGCCCGTACGGTTTCCGCATCCCGCGACGTGGGACATCCGGCGGCAGTCAGAAACCCGAGATTCCGTTCCTTCGTGAAATCCGCAGCGGGGTTGAGCGTCGAGGCTTCGACCTCTCCGTCCCGCACGGGACGCATGACGGAAACACGGGTATCCTTTCTCCTGTCATCGGACTCCGGATCTTCCGCTGCACCTCCCCCGAGGTATTTCCGAGCCAGCTTATACTGCTCCTCAGCCAACTTCAACGGGTCCGGAGTCTCCTGCGGCCGGGACTCCAACTGCCGGGTCAACTCTTCGACCTGCTTTTTCAGCTCATCAACCTGCGGATCCGATTTCGGAGTGCTGTAAAAATTCCTCATCACCTGTGCAGCCTCCTGATGTGCGGCCTGAGACCGGGAAACAGCACTTCCCTCCTGCGAGGGCGCCGGAACAGCCGGAGTGTCATTCAGCAATGAAAACTCATTGCCCGACGAGAGTGAATGCTGCGCCTGTTGACGCTCGATCTGCTCCCGCTCCAACGCTTTCTGCTTACTGGCTTCGATACCCGGACTGCGTCCGTCCGGAACCGTCATATTAAAAGAACCCTCCCCCGGAGTCCGGTCATCCTGTCCGCTGCCGCCAAAAATCAAATACATGCAGCCTAAAAACGGAACCAGAAGAATAGCTGCTGCCATCCACGTCTTTTTCCGCTGCTCCGCCTGCGGATCATGCTTACTCTCTGCCATCTTTACCAATCGTATTTATGGATTGAATATGCTCCGTAGAAACCGGACGATCCCATGCTGTACATAACTGCCAAATATCGAGCGCCGCGAAAAGCAGTAACATGCCGATCACGATCCACAGACGCTCCCGACGTGTCCGACGCTCCCAAAAAGCCCTCATCCGCACCAAAGTATGCAAATACTTCCGGCGCACACGTTGTGCGATGCGTTTAACGGTCATAGGTCCCGAGATCTTTATTTTCGACGATGTTGAACCGCTCGATCAGAAATCCCTGAGGGTTGTTATCCGACCGGGTGGCATTCACCAACTGGCAAGTCGTGACCAAACTTCGCTCTGTGATGCTGCTCTCACGCAGAATCCGCTGACGACCGAAAGTACGAACATGGTAAGGATAAACCGAGAAATCGCAACGGATGCTGTCGATCTCGACAGTCTGAATGATATTGCCGGCGATCAACCGATTGTAATACCCTTTCTCCATCATGTCCCGATAGTAACTCATTGCACTCTTGTCGGCCAGCAACAACGCTCGCGTCACATTCCCTTCGATGGCACTCTTATCCGGCGAGAGGTTGAAAAAAAGCTGATGAAACCGACGGACATGCTCCCGGGCCTCCACAGGGCGATTCTGCTGCAAATCCTGCGACAAGGCCAGCATCAGACTCTTACCTTCGTCGAGAACGTAGATCTTCTGCCGTTGCGCTTCCGCGAAACTGTACGACTTCCAGACGACCAATACGGTCAGCAGCAGGCAGCAACCCAGAAAGATCATCGCATAAAGACGAATCTGCCGGAAACTGCTCTCGATATTTTTCAATGCTTTGAATTCCATATTTACTGTCTTTTAAGTTCTGTTACCCAAACCCGGATACCGGGGTGTACCCTGCCCGGAAGATGCCCCCTGCGGCCCTCCGCCTCGCAGGTCCACAAACGGCGGATTGTTCTCATCGGCGAAAAGTTCCCGCGCCCCGTTGCCGAGATACCTTCCGGCAGAACCGAGGACATACCCGCCGATCGTAGAACCTCCCCGCGTGATGAGCCGGTTGTACGAATTGAAACCTCCGGCTTGCACGATCCACGACGCAACGCTCGGAACGGTGAAATAGCCGCAAATGCCGATCAGCATGAAAACCAGATAAACCGTCTGATCCATGTTGAAATAATAATACGGATCGGCAGCCATCATCTCCAAATCCCGCTGAAGCGCAAGAACCTGCAAACGCGACAGGATCGCACCGAACAGATCCGACACCGGAAGCCAGAGGTAGACGCTGATGTACTTCGTGAACCACTGGGCCAAAGAAGCCTGAAAACCATCGAAAGAGGCGACGGCAAATACCAGAGGCCCTAATATCGCCAGCACGATGAGGTAGAACGTGCGAATCGTATCGATCACCAGTGAGGCTGTCTTGAACAGGAACTCCAAAAACCATCGGAAAGCCTTGACCAGCAAGCCCCGGATTCCGAAGGCCGTACGCTCCTGATACATGTAGGACCGAACCTGCATGTCCTGCGGCGACCAGCCCAACTCATCGAGCTGTCGGTCGAACTCCTCATCCGAAACCTGATACGCCGTTTCCGGGTCCCGCAGCATATTCTCTTTGTTGAGCTTATCCTTATCGGCCTGGTAACGGTTCATGTCGAAAGTCTGACCCTCCATGATCTGATGCGTAGCTTTCACAACCGGAGAGAGGATACCGTTGATACCGCCCAGAACCAGCGTTCTGAAAAAAACGATGCAGATACACAACGCAAAGGGCCTCAGCAACGGAAAGATGTCGATGGCATCGGCACGGGCTATCGCCTGCCAGACCCGGTACGAAATATAGAGCAGCGCCCCAATTCCGGCAATGGCCGATGCCACGGACGTCAAACGTTCGCACAACGGGAGCATATCCTCGAAAAGCCGCCGCAGAAGCTCATGCAGGCTTTCAAAAGTCGTGAGCGGAATAACCATAGCGACACGGATTACCAGTATTTCTCCTCATCTGTACCATAAAGAGCCATCGCACGCTCCAGCTCTTGATCCCGCTGCGCCCGAAGCAATGCCACAGAGATATTCTGACGCGTATAATAATCGGTCAGATTCCGCAGACGCAGCAGTTCCGTATAAGCCTTGTCCACGACATCCAGACGATCCTTGTCCGTCATCGACAAGTCCGAAGGATTGACAATGCCTTGCAGGTCTTTGAGCGTGTTAGTACTCTCCTGCAATAATTTCGCATAGCCCGTGGCAATCACAGCGAGCTCACGCGCCGTAAAATGGTCGTCCGCGAGCAAACGCTGATAGTTCGTGACATACATATCCGAGATCTCCCCGACAAACAGAATGCACTGCTGAACCTTACGGGCATCCCGCACCAGATTGTTCACCGCCCGCAGCTTATCGTAGTACTCCTTGCCCTGACGGTAAATCTTTTGTGTCTCCTGAAAACTCTGCAACAGCGTACTCCCGTTCTTGGAAGCCTCGACGACCTGTTTCGTGGAGTTCACGATCGACTGCGCCAGATTCGAAGGGTCCGAAACGACCCACTGCCCCCGGGCTGCCCCCGATACGAAAACGAGGGCAGCCAGCAACATGACCATTTTACTTTTCATCTTCATCTTCCGATATTTTACGCCCGAAAGCACCGTAACGCTCCACGAGCAAATTGTCTTTTTCCGAATCATAGCCCACAGCCCATTCGAGATCCTTGATATAAAGGTTGCCCTCGGCATCCTCCAGCAACTCGTAAACAGACCGTTGCACACGACCGTTGATATCATTCGCATGACGGATTTCGATCCGGTAAGTGTCGTCCTCCCCGTAAATCCGGAACGACGTACAAAGATTCTCCTGATGCCAGACACCGCACAGTCGATCCCGTGAAGAGGCCGTTGCGGCCAAATACTTTTCCCGGAGACTCTGAAGCGCCACCTCCAAAACCTCGAACCCGTCGAGGACTTCCTTACTCCGCGCCATCGGACTCCTCCGTATCCCGCAGAGCGAACTCCATCTCGTGGAACATCTCCTCACGCAGCACATCCTCCTCACTGCGAAACGTCCCGTAAGCGCCGCAACGCAACAGGCCGTCCTTACCGAGGGAAATATCGCCGCCCGGGCCTTCCGACGTAATCGTCAGACGACGCCCCTGAATCGCCGCCGTCATCTCACGCTCGATCGTCTTATAGCAGTGCGAATCGTCGCACAGCAGCAGCGTGAAAGCCTCTCCAATACACCGGATAAGCAGCGTACGACCGCCGTCCATCGCAATCCAGCTTCCGCAGACCGCCTGATACTGGGCCTGCACCGCCAACCGCTCGACTGCGGTGAGGAACTGTCCACGTTCCGAATGCTCCCGACGCACGTCTGCCAAAGACTGCATGAATTTCTCCGATATTCTGTTACTCTTTTTCATGATTTTGATCGTTTGATATTCGTTTTTTGTGATAACTATACCCCGGAACCTGCAGAAGGAACTCGCCATCTTCCGAAAGCCAGAGATAAATACGTTTTCCTTGACAATAATAATAAGGACTGCTGCCACCATACAATTCGTACCCTACCCTACGGATATGCCCCTCGGAAAAGGTCTCTTCAAAGAGTACGAAACGGCAGCCTTCCTGACGGACAACCAGCCGCCCCCTCGGCAGCACGGCCTCCCAAATACCGCACAAAGCTTGTAACTGCCTCCGAGACATCCGCTCGGCGCCGCAGATCAAGACAGCCATGACGACCACCAACACCACAGTCACGCCTCCACCCACGAACCATCCGAAAGGATATCCCTTGTCATTCACCCTGCTCGCCATATTCCGGTCCATCTACGCGTCCCTCCGCTTCGCGGCCAACTGACGAATCGCACCTTCCAGATCCCCGCCCAACTTCTCCGCAAGGGCGAAAACCTCGGTCTTCTCCGTCTCCTCCGTCGTATACGCAAGATACTCTTCCGCACTGACCTCGATCGCATAAACAGCGCTCTGCACCCCGCCCAGACCGATCCACACCTCCTTGTACAACCGGGACGGATCATTGGCCATATTGATCGAGAGAATCTGCGCCTTCTCCTTCTCCGAAAGCCCCAGCAAAGCCTGAATGCTTTCGAACTTGGTCATATACTTGCGTTGGTCGAGCAAAATCTTACAGTCCGCATTGTTGATGATCGAATCCTTGACGATGGGTGACGAGATAATGTCATCGACCTCCTGCGTAACCGTAATAGCCTCACCAAAGTACTTACGCACAGTCTTATAGAGGTATTTCAGATACTCCGCCATACCTTCTTTGGCGATCGCTTTCCAAGCCTCTTCGATAAGAATGACCTTACGGACTCCGTGCAGTCGCCGCATCTTCGAGATGAACGTTTCCATGATGATGATCGTCACGATGGGAAACAGGATTTTATGATCCTTGATATTATCCAACTCGAAGACGATGAACCGTTTATTGAGCAGGTCGAGTTGTTTGTCCGAGTTGAGCAGATAGTCGTACTCACCGCCCTTGTAATACGGTTCCAACACATTGAGAAATCCGTCGACGTCGAAATCCTTCTCCCGGACATTCTTCTGACGTAGCAGCCGACGGTAATCCGTCTTCACGAACTCGTAGAACGTATCGAACGATGGCACCAACGCCGCATTCTTCTTCAACTCCGCAAGATAAAGATTCACGGCATTCGACAACGCCACCTCTTCGGCCCGTGTAGGAGCCTCGTCATCCCGTTTCCACAAACTCAAGATCAACGTCTTGATCGACTCGCGTTTCTCGATGTCGAAAACCCCGTCGTCCGTATAAAAAGGGTTGAAGCAGATCGGAGCCTCGTCCGTATAGGTCAGATAGATGCCATCCTCGCCATGCGTCTTGTTGCGAATCAGCTCACACAGGCCCTTGTAGGAATTGCCCGTGTCGACCAGTACGATATGCGCCCCCTGCTCCCAATATTGGCGCATCAAATGATTGACTATAAATGATTTTCCGCTCCCAGAGGGTCCTAAGACGAATTTGTTCCGATTCGTACAGACGCCCCGGCGCATCGGCTCGTCGGAGATATCCAGATGAAGAGGAATCCCCGTAAGGCGATCTACGACCTTGATCCCGAACGGCGACGGGCTGCTCCGGTAATTAGTCTCGGCAGTGAAGAAGCACAGCGCCGGTTCGAGGAACGTGTAAAACGACTCTTCGGCCGGAAAATCCGCCTCATTGCCGGGAATGCCGCCCCAAAACAGCGTCGGAACATCCACCATATTATGATGCGGCGTTGCGCCCATCAGTGCGAGCTGCGCCCCGACATCGTTGCGGATGCGCTTGAGCTCCTCTTCGCTCTCGCCCCATGCCAGCACGTTGCAATGGCAGCGTACCGAACGCAGATTGTTCACATGCGCCTGCGAGAGATAAAGCTCGATCCACTCCTTATTCACGGCATTCGCCCGCGAATAACGCGACAACGAATTCATGTTACGCGCCATGCGCTCAAAACGCGAGAGCGTCTCATCATGGTTGTCCAGAAAAACATACTGGTTATAAACATGACTGCAGCCCAACAGCAGACCTACGGGCGCAGCATACGACAGCCGGCAGTCGCTGCGATCCGTCGAGAGCCGCTCATAGCGGGTGTCCGTCGCCACCTGCTGCGGCAAATCATCCAAATCCGTCAGCGTATGCAGGCACAGGATCTTGTCCCCGATCATCATGCGCCCCGGATCGAGACGCATATCTTCGTTAGAAACAGGTTCGCTGCTTAATGTGAAATACTGCCCCAGAATCCCCTGCGTCGTATCCGTTCCGACGATCTCGTCTGTCGTAAGGCGCTTCAAAGAGAGAAGACCGCTCTCACGCAGGATGCTCTCGGCCTGACCTACAGCATCCAGAAACCGCGCGACAGTCTCCGGGTCACCGACCTCCTTGGGAATGATGAAACCCCGGCAAAGCGTCGAAAAGTTACTCTGCGAGCGCATCCGCTCCTTCGTCGTCTTCGTAATGAAAAGATAACAGCGATGATTCAGATAAGGACGTTCGTTGAAATGACGCTCAAAAGATCTCGAAAGAAACGAACGCTCCTTCTCTGTGTTCGAAGGACGATAACGTTCCTCCAGAAAGAAATCCTGCTTATGGACGACCGTATAATCCGGGAGCACACGCAGCGCCTTCGCTCATGCCCCATGCAGCGCTTCGTATTCCCCGCCCGTGAGCGTGAACACCTCGGGAAGCTGCACGGCAAAAGCCACCGTGACATCGCCGCCCTTCGAAACGATACAGTCATTTTCGACACTCAACAGCGGAAAACGGCTTTCCAGACTTACGGTTTTGAAGATGCTTCTCATATTGTTGTTCACTGATTTAAGGATAACGGCGCAACAGCCGTACAATGCTTTTACGATGAACGATACGCCGGGGATGATAGTGCGCGGCGGCTTTCTTCATCAATCCGTGGGCTCCGTACCGATCATTCAACCGATAGGTGTACCACACCAACCCGGTTCCCGAAACAACTCCCACGGCAATACATGCCACGGACGGAACCCCTGTCATATACAGAACGACGAACAGAACGAACACCCCGAGCAGCCCTCCGGCGAAGATGAAAACGTACTGCGCGCGCAGGCCCTTGAACTCCACCTCTTTCCCGACACCCTTATTGATGTTGTACGCCGCCATCGTTACAGGAAGAATGAGCGTAAGACCGTGGCGGCAACCACCAGAAAGATACAGGCTCCGAACCAACTGGCTGCGGTTTTCGACGTGTCGGGGTCTCCCGACGAAAACTTTTGGTAGACTTTGATGCCGCCGATCAGTCCGACGACAGCACCCACGGCGTAGATCAATTTCGTGAGCGGCTCGAAATAACTCGACACCATGGCCGTGGCATCGGTAATACCGCTCAGCCCGTTTCCCTGCGCAAAGGCAGCGCCGGAAAGAACGGCGGTCATCAAAGTCAAGATAATTTTTCTTTTCATATTTTGTCTGCGTTTTTTTCATGGGAACAAAAACCGCAGACCGCCCGCGAAAATCCGACGGCCTGCGGCCGTTAGGTTTTCATCGTGCGTTCAAGGCTCTTCAGCCCGAATCATAAAAGAGCGTCTTCATGGCATCTTCGTTTTTTAAGTTCGACAATCCGTTACCTGAAAGTATCCGCATCGAAATGCTCGATGCCGTACCTCTCTTCATCCGTAGGCTCCAACTCCGCCCGAAGCTCCGCATCGCTGACTGCCTCCAACGTCGAAGCGACCTCCCTGCGGATCTGCGCCATGTCGGGAATCTCCACGAGCTCCGGCTCCTCAGCGCCGTCGCTGCCGGGAACGAAATGCGCACAGGCAAAGCCTTTGTCCTCCCAGCGCGGCGGCCTCTTGGCAGCCGCTCCCGGCGGCTTCCGCTGCAGAAACTCCGGAGCACGCCACTCGAAAACTTCGGGGCCCCCGTCAGCCTGCGGAGCGGAAGCAAAGGTATCGGCTTCGGAGTCGTTTGATGCCCTTTTTAGCACATTGTTAACCCCAAGCATAAGCTAGCCCGAAACAAACAAATAGAGTTTATCCACCCCGGCCGCCCCCGCCCCCCCCAACAAA
>JAJPZH010000024.1:8311-13730 GCA_021204515.1 Alistipes sp.
CCAGCAGGCCGTCCACAGCCCCCCGATCCGATACAGACTCCGGTTCCGGAGCCTGCAACGCTGCAGGACGCCGCCGCTTAAAAGGCAGCAACTGCCGCCATCCGTCAATGAACAGATGCGCCAGCTCTCCCCGGAACAGGAACTTATCCGCATAGAGATAGATCAGGAACATCCCGAGAACCAGGTAAAAGACCGTTGTCAGCATTACAGAATATCTTTGGTATTACGCTGCCGGTGCAGCCGGTTGATCTCATCCCGGAACAACTCCAAATGATGCGAAAGAATATTCTCGGCAAAAGAGGTGACCGAAATCCGGCTCCACCCCAAACGGCGTACGACATCCGTGAGCTTGGCTTTCGTATCGGCACTGACATAGATCGCACTGCGCTGACGAACGATATTCTCCTGCAAAAACAACTGCTCGTAACGCGAAGGCGCCACGGTACGCCGACGGCTGCGCGGTGCGGCAGGAACTAGAACCTCGTCAGAACCTGTTACGGAATCCGGAACAGCATCTTCCTCCGCACCCTCCGGCACCGAAGAATCCAGAAGCACAGATCCCGTGCTGCTGCGGCGTGCCGCGACCTCCCGCAGCAAGATCGCATCGAGGTCGAACTCCTCGGCAGGCTTCCTACTCGACATGGCTTCCCTCCGTGATCGTACATATCTCCCGGCACAGGGCTTCCAGACAGCACTCTGCAACGAACGCCCTATCGGCAGGATACAGCGTGGACCGGTACACCGGACCGCCCTCGGGACGCAGCTCCTTGCTGAAACGCGCTCGCATCGGAACATGTGTCTCCATCACCGGCAGGCGGAACGTACGGAGAACTTGTTCGTACTGATCGTACAGGGCCGTACGCTCCCGCCGGTCCACCATCGACCAGAACAGATGCACGCCCTGCATCGGCAAGCGCTCGTTGCAAACAAGCGACTCCGCGATCATTCGCCCGAAAGTGATCGTGCTCTCCATGATCATCTTGTCCGCCTTCATCGGCACGAAAACCCGCTCCAACGAGGCGATAAGCCTCAGTACGCCTTTCGTAGCCGTCGTACCCGGCAAATCGAACAGCACATAGTCGTATTCCTCCTCAGCAGCAGACAGGAATTCCGCAGCACGCTGCTGCGCCGCGGCAGCTTCGCATTCCACGACAGGCCAAATCTTCCGTCCCGTTGCCTTGAACTGCCGAAGCATTATCAGCTTGTAGTAATCCGTCCTGTCGAGCAACTCCAACTCCCGGCACCGTTGCTCGAAGATGCTCCATTGCGGATAATCGCAGTCCACGACCAAAACACGCCGTCCAAGACGGTAATGCAGCAGACTCGCCGCCAACACCGTAAAAGTGGATTTACCGACCCCGCCCTTTTGGCTGCAAATCGAAATGAAATGTGGTTTTCTCGTCATATCCCGTTTTTTGAAATGGTTGAATTCAATGCATTCAATGATTGCAATGCTTTCAATGGTGTCAGAGATGTCAATGACGTTCATGTTATCTGATCATAGCCTGCACACGCAACATGAACTGCACGACATGCTCGGCATGCAATGCAAGCACTCCGTGCCCGCAGTATTCCTCTTTCACCGCAATCATGCGATGCACCCGACGCATCGAACGCATCGCATGAAAGAGCGGCCTTCAATGCAGGGTATGCTCTCCCTGACAGCATGGCATTGCAATCATCCGAGGCAAAGAAACACCGAAAAACAACACCTCCTGCAGCAGGTCACCCGCTGACACCCGCTGGCCGCAAACGGCTATTGTACCGCTCCTTTCTTATGGCTAATATTGCAGTCGGAAGGAACTGCCGCGCCGACAGGCAGCGCCCGCCGGGTGCTGACGTCGCTAACCCACTGGGAAAGTGGGTTTCTATCGGCACATGCCGATAGCGAGCTGTTTTTTCGTATGCCCGAAATATTCCGGGCATACGAAAATCCTCCGGCCTCCGAAGTCGGCCGCGAGGTTCACTCCGAAGTCGTTTATTTAACAGGTACAGAAACTATGGCACACGGAAAAGCAGGACGTCCGAAAGCCTCGGACCCCAAGGTATACCGCTACAATTTCAGACTCACTGAAGAGCAGGAGACACGCTTCAGACAGATGCTCGACGAAGCCGGAATGACCGAAAACATCTCCAAATTCATCCTTTCGCGCCTCTTCGGGTGAGAGTTCAGGGTCTACAAAAGCGACCCCACAGGTGCGAAATACGTCGCCCGGCTGAACGATTTCTACTGGCAGTTCGCCCGCATAGGAAACAATTACAACCAAATCGTAAAGCAGGTGAACACTCATTTTTCCGAGCAGGCGATACCCGGACAACTCCGGATACTCATCGGTTACACCCGCCAGCTCAAAGCACTCAGCGAACAGATCGCAGCACTCAGCGAAGAACTCCGCAAGCAATGGTTGCCCGAATAACCCACGGCAGGCATATAGAGGGCGTACTCCTCTACAACAAGCTCAAGCTCGACAGCGACAAAGCCCGCGTGCTTCGTTGCCACAACCTGCCTTTGGCACCCTATGGAGGGAAAATAAGCACCCGGAAACTCGCAGAAGCCTTCCGTCCCTGGTTCGCACATCCCCGGTCCCGGCTGCGGGACCCCGTGTTCCACGTATCCCTCAATCCCCACCCTGACGACAAACTCGACGATATGCAGCTCATCGAGATCGCCGACCGCTACATGGAACGCATGGGGTACGGCGACCAGCCCTACGTCATATTCCGCCACGATGACATCGCACGCACGCATCTGCACGTCGTGGCATGCCGCATACGACCCGACGGCAGGGCCGTGGACTATCAGGACTACAAACGCCGTTCAAAAGCCGTAACGGAAGAGATCGAACGCGAATTCAACCTGATTCCCGCCGAAGGGCAGCACCGACAGGAAATAGTAGCTCCTCTACGTGTCGACTATGCGCAAAGCAATCTCAAGGCACAGCTCTCTTCCTTGCCGCTCAACCTCTCGGAACGTTACCGCTTCGCATCCCGCGGTGAGTTCTCCTCGCTGCTGAAGCTGTTCAACATCTGGATGGAAGAGTGCCGCGGCGAGGTCGCAGGACGCCCCTATGCCGGAATCATATACGGAGCGCTCGATGAAAAAGGTCAACGTGTCGGAAAACCCATCAAAGCCAGCCGGTTCAACCACCGTGTCGGATACCGGGCCTTACAAAAGGAATACGAGAAGACGAAGCAGTGGCTGCGGACTCATTCACAGGATCTCGACCCCACGAGGCAGGCGATACGCATGGCGATGCAATCCTCGCGGACTCCCGAAGAATTTGCCGAAGCACTGCGGCCTGCCGCAATAAACGTCGTATTCCATCGCAGCGCAGAACACGGCGACAGAATCTTCGGCGTAACCTTCATCGACCACAGGAACGGACTCGTCCTGAACGGCTCCCGACTCGGAAAGGAGTTTGCAGCCAATCGCTTCCAAAAGATCTTTACGCAACCCGAGACAGAAAAGCTGCGTCCGGAAGAATTCCGCCCCCAACCCCCCATTCCGATTATCGTTTCCGAAGAGTCGCCTGAAAGGAGAGATACCGGAATATCATTCGCAATACCCGACTGGAACCTACTCGGACAACTCCTCGACGAAGCAGCCCGCCCCGACGACTGGGAAGAATGGCAGCCCAAACCCAAAAAGAAGAAGAAACGCCATATAATCCAATAACACCTTTCTATATGGATTATTACTGAAAAACAAAAGGCGTGAATAATTCACGCCTCTCCTTACTATCGCAGAATTCTTTACTTGCTGGCCTCTACGGACACCTTGCGGAATTCCTTGCACATTTTTTCAATGTTCAGGCTCGCTTTACGAGCTCGGACACCGGCAGCTTTCACACCCTTCTCGGCCTGAAGCGCCGCATCCGTCTTGAATGCCTCCATTTCAGTTGCGATTTTTTCCAGTAATTCTTTCATCTCGTTTTTTATTAATTTGTTACTTACCCCCAAAAGGGTCATACAAATTTAGCAAACTTTATTTATTCTGGCAAACTTCCTGCCCAATTCAGCCATATATCGCCTTTCATTTTCTATACTCTTTGCTGGTCAACAATCATCATATACACATTTTAAAATATATTTTACCCGAAGTACGAAGCAAAATCTTTTCAGTCATAGTACTTTGCACACTTATCTTTCATATAGCTGACAGATATTCAAAAGATATAAACAATCGCTCCGCTTCTCCTATTTTTTATAAACACTGATAATAAACCGAATCTCAAACAAGAAGCGATTCGCCTTTTCTATCCCTTTTACGATCGGCCTTATCCAAATTCACTACTCCTGCAATAAATATATCATCAACGCGGCAGCAGGGGCTTTATGTCCGTCTGTGGACGGTTCAGGAGAAGGCTTCGGGCTGGAAAGTATGAATGGAACCGGCTGCCGGACGACCCGAGGGAGTGTATATGTCGTATACACTCCTATCTGTTTTTCGCCCGGAACCGAGCCGGGGTGAGTCCCGTGTATTTTTTGAAGAACTTGCCGAAAGAGGACTGGTCGGCAAAGCGGAGTTCGTCGGCGATCTGTTGCAAGGTACGGTCGGTACGAAGCAGCACGGTGGCTTCGGACAGGAGCGCATGGTCGATGGCTTCCTTGGCGCCTAATCCTGTGGCTTCGCGGAAAATGCGCGTCAGGTACTGCGGCGTGATACAGAGTTCTTCGGCATAGAACGATACCTCGTGCTGCTTGCGGCAGTGACGGAAAATCAGGTCGCTGAAGCGGATGCACAGGTCGGTCTTGCGCGGTTCGGCGCGCCCCACGGTCCCCGACTTGAGCCGATCCATTATCATCACCAATAGCTCCAAATGAAACTCCATGACAGACAGAAAGATCAGTTCCCCGGCGCAAAACGTGTCCCGGGTAAAGTTGCGTTTGATCTTCTGTCCGAGTGAAAACAGGTATTGCAGTTCGGGGGCACTCAATGTAAAGGCCGGTATCGAACGGGTTTTGAACATGTGATGGATCGGAATGAACTGCGGACGGAAAGCATGCTGCATCATATAGTTGCGGCCGATTCCGAGCAGGTACCCCTTGAAATCCGCCGAAATCCTCATCCCCTGAAGTTCATCCATCGGCTTGATTGCGATAATATTGTTCTGCGTTGAAGAGCAACGGTGGAGTACGCCGTCGATGCGGACCTCCGTCCACCCCGACAGAACCAATATGTGGATGATCGTGTCTGTCAGTGCGGGGAACGACCTCCGGTCGTTCCCGTGGTAGCGAAACGAATCAAACTCGGCCGAAATCAGTTCGTCATCGCAATGACGGGCCGAAAAAAGCGAGGCAAAAGCCTCCCACCCCGTCTCTTTTTCCTGTATGTACGTGTAATTCGGTTCTTCCATTTCTAATTTTTAAATAAAAATAGCGTTTTATTCCCGATCGTCGATTTCATCGGTTTTTATAT
>JAJPZH010000033.1 GCA_021204515.1 Alistipes sp.
ATTTCGTTGTGGATGCCTACGTTGTAGATCGGCTTTTCGCGCGTGAAGAAACTGCTTGCCGTCCAGTAGTCGATGTGGCTGCCTTGGAATCCGATCCAGAATTCGTCCCATCCGGTTTCGCGGTCAGGCATGTAGTTGTGCCACTCGCCGGGGAAGAGCAGGAACATGTTGCCCTCGCCGACAGGCTGGTAACGTCCGTAACCCGTGGTGCGGGATGCGAATTTCCCCCCCCCTCGCGTGATGTAGAGCAGTTGATACTCATTGAGTATACGTCCGTTGTCGGTCGAGAACAGGTAGCGCGAAGGGTGGTTGTTCGGCGGATAGGGCATGCGGGCGGCGATGCTCTGGAAGCCCACCGAATTGATGGTCATGCCCCATTTCAGGTCGGTCTGGCTGATGGCCAGATACTTCAGATGAATGGAATTATCCATTGCGGAAAAAAGTTAGGTTGACGAGACTGCAATATAGTAAAAAAGATCGAAAATCAGTAATTTTTAGACAATGAGTCTGCAGCATTTTATTGCGTTCGATTTGGGCGCGACGAGCGGCCGGACGGTTCTGGGAACGCTCTCCGTCGGAGAGCTTCGTATCCGCGAACTGACCCGCTTTCCCAATCGGATACTGCCGCTGGGCGGTCACTTTTATTGGAACATATTTTCCCTGTACGAGCATCTTTGCGAAGGGCTGAGGGCCGCGGCGCGCGAGGGAATCGAGATCACCTCGGTCGGTATCGATACGTGGGGTGTCGATTTCGCATTCGTCGGCAGCGACGGTTCGCTGCTCGGAATGCCCTATGCCTACCGGGACCCCCATACCGAGGGCGCTCCGGCGGAATACTTCGCCAAGGTACTCTCCCGCAGGGAGGTATATGCCCGGACCGGCATCCAGATCATGCCGTTCAATTCGCTTTACCAGCTGTACGCCCTGCGGAAAAAGGGGGCTTCGCAGCTCGCCGCCGCCGCGAAGCTGCTCTTCATGCCCGACGCCCTGAGCTACCTGCTGACGGGGCGCATGGTCACCGAATATACGATCGCCTCGACGTCGCAGCTGCTGAATCCCCGCACCCGGCGGATCGAATCCGAGCTGCTGGAGAAGATGGATATCGACCCGTCGCTTTTCTGCGACGTGGTGATGCCGGGACACCGTATCGGGCTGCTTGACGAACGGTTGGCGTCCGACGTCGGGCTGAAGCCGATTCCCGTCGTGGCCGTGGCCGGACACGACACCGCGTCGGCCGTGGCGGCCGTTCCGGCCGGGAACGAACGCTTCGCCTACCTGAGTTCCGGCACTTGGTCGCTGATGGGGATCGAGGTGCGCGAGCCGGTCATCGACGACCGCACGTCGGCCTGCAACATCACCAACGAAGGCGGTGTCGAGGGTACGACGCGCCTGCTGAAAAACATTACCGGCATGTGGCTGCTGGAGGAGTGTCTCAAGGCGTGGTCGCGCGAAGGGCGGGAATACGCCTACTCCGAACTGGTGGAGATGGCGCATTCGGCGGCTCCCTTCCGGATTTTGATCGACCCCGACGACGAATCGTTCGCCCGTCCGGGCTGCATGCCGGCGGCTATCGCCGCATTCTGTACCCGGACGGGGCAGACTCCGCCCCGCACCCACGGGGAGACCGTCCGCGCGATTTTCGAGAGTCTGGTCCTCAAATACCGCATGGTGCTCGACGGTTTCCGGGCGCTGGCACCCTTCCCCATCGAAAAACTCCACGTCATCGGCGGCGGGTCGAAGAACGCGCTTCTGAACCAGTTCACCGCCGATTCGACCGGCATTCCCGTCGTGGCGGGACCCGCCGAGGCGACGGCCATCGGCAACGTCATGATGCAGGCTTACGCCGCGGGACGGGTGTCGTCGCTGGCCGAAATGCGCCGCATGATCGCCCGCTGCGTGCCGACCGAAACCTTCCTGCCGGGAAACGCGCAGGAGTGGAACGCGGCCTATGAAAGATTCGAAACCCTGCTCGCGGGAGCGGCCGCTGGCGGGAACAAACAGTTCAATTAATCCCATAAAACCGATAAATACCATGAAACAGGACCAAATTATCAAAGCTTACGAAGCGGCCAAGACGCGTTATGCCGAAACGGGCATGGACACCGACGCGGCGCTCGCCGCCCTGCAGCGGATTTCGCTGTCGCTGCACTGCTGGCAGACCGACGACGTGACGGGTTTCGAGAACCCCGACGGCCAGCTTACGGGCGGCATTCAGGCCACCGGCAACTATCCCGGCAAGGCCCGCAACATCGACGAGGTGCGTGCCGACATCGAGAAGGCCAAAAGCCTGATTCCCGGCCGCCACCGCCTGAGCCTGCACGCCATATACGGCGATTTCAAGGGCAAAAAGGTGGACCGCGACCAGATCGAACCCGAACATTTCCAGAGCTGGATCGACTGGGCGCGCGCCAACGACATGAAGCTCGACTTCAACTCGACTTCGTTCTCGCACCCTAAGAGCGGCGATCTTTCGCTGGCCAATCCCGACAGGGCCGTCCGCGATTTCTGGGTCGAGCACACCGTGCGCAGCCGCCGCATCGCCGACGAAATGGGCCGTCAGCTGGGCAGCAAGGCCTGCCACAACATCTGGGTACACGACGGCTCCAAAGACCTGACGGTGAACCGTTACCATTACCGTTCGCTGCTCAGGGAGTCGCTCGACCGCGTGTTCGAGCACAAGTGCCCCAACGTGAAAGACGCCGTCGAGTGCAAACTCTTCGGTACGGGTCTCGAAAGTTTCACGGTCGGCTCGCACGAGTTTTACATGGGCTATGCCGTCAGCCACGGTCTGATGGCGACGCTCGACATGGGCCACTTCCATCCTACCGAGGACGTCTACGACAAGATCTCGTCGATGCTGCTCTTCTCTCCCGAAATCCTGCTCCATGTCAGCCGTCCGGTGCGCTGGGACAGCGACCATGTGGTGATTTTCAACGACAGCGTGCAGATGCTGGCGCAGGAGATCGTCTGGGCCGGAGCGCTCGACCGCGTGAACGTCGGACTGGACTACTTCGACGCTTCGATCAACCGTATCGGCGCTTATGTCATCGGCAGCCGTGCGACCCAGAAGGCGTTCCTGCTCGCGATGCTCACGCCGATCGGGAAGCTGCGGGAATACGAGGCCGGAGGACGCTATTTCGAGCGTCTGGCGCTTCTGGAGGAGAGCAAGTCGATGCCGTGGGCCGATGTCTACAACTATTTCTGCATGCAGAACGGCGTTCCCGCAGGCGAGGACTACATCGCCGACGTGGAGAAGTACGAGCGTGAAGTCACCTCGAAACGCTAACCGGCCATGAATACTTTTCTCGGCCTGTTGATCATCGCCGTCGGCAGCTTCGGCCAGTCCAGTTCCTATGTGCCTATCCGCAGGGTGAAGCAGTGGAGTTGGGAGAGTTTCTGGCTGGTGCAGGGCATCTTCGCGTGGCTGGTGTTCCCTTTGGCGGGAGCGCTGGCCGCCGTGCCTTCCGGAAGCTCCTTTTTCGCGCTGCTGGGAGCCGGCGGCGCGCTGAAGGCGATCGTCTACGGTGCCCTGTGGGGCGTCGGGGGTCTGACGTTCGGTCTGTCGATGCGCTATCTGGGCGTGGCGCTCGGGCAGTCGGTCTCGTTGGGGACCTGCTCGGCGTTCGGCACGCTCCTGCCCGCGCTTTTCGCCGGAGGGGACCTGCTGCACGGCGACGGACTGCTGTTGCTGCTGGGCGTGTGCGTCACGCTGGCCGGTATCGCCGTGATCGGCTATGCGGGTTCGCTGCGGGCGCGCAACATGAGCGAGGAGCAGAAGCGGGCCGCCGTCCGCGACTTCGCCCTGACCAAAGGTCTGCTGGTCGCTCTGCTGGCGGGCGTGATGAGCGCCTGCTTCGCGCTGGGACTCGACGCCGGGGCGCCGGTCCGCGCCGCTATGCAGACCGCGGGCGCCGATGCGCTCGTCGCCGGACTGCCCGTGATCCTGCTGGTTACCTTCGGCGGATTCCTGACCAATGCGGCCTACTGCCTGCGCGAGAACCGGAAAAACCGCACGGGCGGCGAATATCTGGCGGTGAAAGGCCGGCAGCTGGCCGTGAACCTGCTCTTCTGTGCGCTGGCCGGCGGGTTGTGGTACTCGCAGTTCTTCGGACTCGAAACGGGGCGGAGCTTTCTTTCCGGCACGCCCGTCCTGCTGGCCTTCTCGTGGAGTATCCTGATGTCGCTCAACGTGCTCTTCTCCAACTTCTGGGGCATCGCCCTCAAAGAGTGGAAGGGCAGCGGCGCACGGGCGGTCTCGATGCTCGTGCTGGGACTCGCGGTCCTTTTGTTTTCCATCTTTTTCCCTTCGCTGTTTTAAAATCTGCAATCCATGAAATACAACCGACAATTAGCCGAACGCATCGCCGAGGTGGCCGAAGTGGCCGGATACCTCTGGCAGAAGGGCTGGGCCGAGCGCAACGGCGGCAATATCTCCTATAACGTTACCGACGTGGCGGACGACGCGCTCCGTGCCCTGCCGCCGCTGGGCGAACCCGTTGCGCTCGTGCGCCCGGTCGAAAACCTGCGCGGCCACTTCTTTCTGGTGACGGGCACCAACCGCCGCATGCGGTACGTCTGCTCCTCGCCGATGGACAACATGGCCGTCATCCGCATCTCCGACGACGGCCGCAGCTATGCGATCGTAGCTGAAAAATACATCCGTCCCACCTCGGAACTGCCCTCGCACCTCTCGATCCACGACTACCTGCTCGGCAGGGGCCGCAACCAGAAGGTTGTGATCCACACCCATCCCATCGAACTGGTGGCGATGACCCATAATGCGGCGTTTCTGGGCCGGGACGTGCTGAGCAGACTGCTCTGGAGCATGATCCCCGAAACCCGCGCGTTCTGTCCCAAGGGCGTCGGCATCGTGCCCTATGCGCTGCCCGGCTCGATCGAACTGGCCGATGCGACCATCGCGCAGCTCGACGACTACGATGTGGTGCTGTGGGAAAAGCACGGCGCGCTGGGGGTGGGCGAAAACGTCGTCGAACCCTTCGACATGATCGACACGCTCTCCAAATCGGCGCAGATCTACATGTCGGGCCGTGCGATGGGATTCACGCCTGCAGGCATGAGCGACGCCCAGATGCGGGAACTCAAGGAAGCTTTCAACCTTTAAACCGGACGAATTATGGCTGTGAACAGAATCATTCTCAACGAAACTTCCTATTTCGGCGCCGGGGCGCGCCGCATGCTGGCCGACGAATTCCGGGGCCGCGGTTTCGCCAAGGCGTTCGTCGTGACGGACCGGGACCTGATCCGCTTCGGCGTGGCGGGCAAGGTGACCGGCGTGCTGGACGATGCGGGCATCGCCTATGAAATCTTCAGCGACCTGAAACCGAATCCGACGGTGAAAAACGTGCAGGCCGGGGTCGAAGCCTTCCGCCGTTCGGGCGCCGATGCGATCGTCGCCGTCGGCGGCGGCTCGGCGATGGACACGGCCAAGGCCGTCGGCGTCATCGCCGCCAACCCTGCGTTCGGCGACGTGGTTTCGCTCGAAGGCGCGGCGCCGACCGTCACCCGCAGTGTTCCCGTCTTCGCGCTCCCGACGACGGCCGGCACGGCCGCCGAGGTGACGATCAATTATGTCATCACCGACGAGGAAAATACCAAGAAGATGGTGTGCGTCGATCCCAAGGATATTCCTGCCGTCGCCGTCATCGACGCCGAACTGATGGCTGCCATGCCCAAAGGGCTGACCGCCGCTACGGGCATGGATGCGCTCACGCACGCCATCGAAGGTTATGTGACCAAGGGGGCGTGGACGCTGACCGACATGTTCGAGCTGAAGGCCGTCGAACTGATCGCCCGCTGGCTTCCCGTCGCCGTGGAGAACGGCGCCGACACCGAAGCCCGCGAGGGGATGGCCGTGGCGCAGTATATCGCGGGCATGGGCTTTTCGAACGTGGGGCTGGGGCTGGTGCACGGCATGGCGCACCCGCTGGGCGCGTTCTACGACATTCCCCACGGCGTGGCCAACGCGCTGCTGCTGCCTTACGTGATGCAGTACAACATGGAATCGTCGCCGGCCAAGTTCGGCGATGTGGCCCGCGCCATGGGTGTCGATACGGCGGGCATGGATACCCGGCAGGCGGCGCAGGCCGCCGTCGATGCCGTACGGGCGCTGGCCGTCCGTGTCGGTATTCCGCAGCGGCTCTCGTCGCTCGGCGTTCGAGAGGAGGATCTGCCGCGGCTGGCCGCATCGGCGCTGGCCGACGTCTGCACGCCCGGAAATCCGCGCGATACGAATGCCGGAGAGATTCTGGCGCTTTACCGGGAAGCTTTCTGACAGGTTGTCTTCGACGACCGCTGTATGAAAAAGGATCGGCCTGCACTCAGGCCGATCCTTTTTGTATATGGACGCGCTCCCGGAGTCGTCACGGGCTTATGTATTCCCGGAGCGCGGCCGGTTCCTGTTTGTCAATCTTCAGCCTCCCGGCCGAGCGGCCTGATTTTTATGTTCCGGTAGGCCACTTCGTCGAAATGGTCCTGCAGGGCGATTCTGCCGCGCGGGAATTTCCCGAAATCCGCGCCGTTGAATTTGTCTGCCCCGTTCCATTTGCTCCGGGCGATCAGCCGTTGCCATTCGGGGCTGTTCATATCGACTTGTGCGGTTATGATTTCGTTGAGTCGGAAAGTCACCTTCCCCGCCTACTTCAGGATGCGGACCCGGTTCCAGCAGCCCGCCGGATTGGGACGCGAGGTTTCGGACGCGTCGATCAGGTCGTACATCGCTCCGGCCAGATGCGTGGGATCGAAACGGTCGGCGCCCGCTTGGTTGTCGAGCACCTGCATCTCGACGCCGGTACTCGACGCCCAGCCGTACTCGGGGCCTTCCTTCACCCCGAAGAAGATGCCGCTGTTGCCGCCTTCGCTGATTTTCCACTCCAGCCGCAGGTCGAAATCTTCGAATTCCGCATCCGTGACCAGATCGCCGCGCCCCTTCTGGCCGGGCGGGAGCCTGAACCGCAGCTCCCCGTCGCGGACCGTCCAGCCTTCGGCGGCTTTGTCCCGGTTGAAGGTGTGCCATCCGGCGGTCGTGACGCCGTCGAAAAGCAGTATCCAGCCTTCGGCCTCTTCTTCGGGCGTCAGCGTATTGGGCCTTTCGGCCGTTTGCAGCGCTTCTGATTGCGCCGCCTCGGGGTATGTCTCTTCCGGTTGCGCCGCTTTCGGGGCCGATGCGGCTTTTGCGGATTCGGGCGTGCGTGCGGCCGTCAGGCCGAGGGTCAGGAGACCTGCGGCGAGCAGTGCGTATTTGGCGGTTTTCATATTCGTCGGATATTTAAAGGTTATGCAGCGTGCCCCAAACGGCGAGCAGTGCGAGGTAGGGTCCCAGTTCGCGGCGCAGCTGCTCGATGGCCCGCTGCTTGTAGCGGTTCACCGATTTGACGCTTACCTGCATCTCTTCGGCTATTTCGTCGTAGGTGCGCCCTTCGAGAGCGCTCTTCACGAAAACCGTGCGGTAGTTTTCGGGCAGCCGTTCGAGTGTCCGGTGCAGCAGGGCGTACAGCTCTTGAGGGCCGTACAGCGCGTCGGGCGACGAGGCGTAGACCGGTTCCTGACGGGCGCAGTTCTCCATGTATCCCAGTTCGTAAAGCCGGTGCTTGAGGTGGT
Source organism: Alistipes sp. (assembly GCA_021204515.1). GTDB lineage: Bacteria > Bacteroidota > Bacteroidia > Bacteroidales > Rikenellaceae > Alistipes. The sequence goes on from JAJPZH010000033.1 coordinate 7,618, forward strand.
TCAGACAGCGGTTTTTGACGGCGTTGCGCAGGTAGCCGCCCGCCGTGCCGCCGCGCAGCTCCATTTCGGGCAGGCGGTCCCACAGGGCCGCGAAGATGTCGGCCACGATGTCCTCGGCCGCCGGCATCTCCCTGACGAAGCGGAAGGCGTACAGACACAGCGGGGCGTAATACGCCTCGTACAGTTCGCGGAAGAGTTCTTTCCCCCCCCCTCGTTGTCCGCCGTCCCGGTGATATGCCATTCGTCGTGGGTTTTTCCGAGTAAAATTAGGGATTAATTCGGTGCGATGCAATCTGAATATGCTGTTTTTCGGTTTTTTTGAAAAAAATCCGGCGGGGCTGTCCTTTTTTTCGGCGCGGTTTGTATTATAGGAAAAGAACGACCCGAATGGAGCGAAAAAATACGAACCTGCCTGATCCCGAACTGTTGCTGCGCTACCTGCGCGGCGAACTTTCCGATGCCGGGAAAACGGCCGTGGAGCGAATGGCCGCCGCCGATCCCGAACTGTCGGAGATTCTCGGCGACATGCGCCGCGCCGAGGCGCTTTCGCAGGACATCGCCCGCATGGAACTGCTCGATGCCGAGACCGGATTCGTCCGCGTGCAGTCGCGCATCCGCGCCCGTGTCCGCGAACGGGTCTTCCGGCGCGCCGTACGCTGGGCGGCGGTGCTGATGCTTCCGCTGCTGGTCAGCTCGCTGGTTTTCGGCTGGCTTTATTACAGGGAGCGTATGCCCGAAGAGCTTTTTGCCGAGGTCGCAACCCCGGCCGGGACGGTTATCCGCTACGACCTGCCCGACGGTTCGGTCGTATGGCTCAACGCCGGGAGCCGCCTGCGCTACCCGGTGCGTTTCGCGGGCGGCAAACGCGAGGTCGAACTCCGGGGCGAAGCCTATTTCGAGGTCGAAGCCGACCGCAAATCCCCCTTCTATGTACATACCGACGCCGGCATGAGCGTCTATGTCTACGGCACGTCGTTCAACGTCAATGCCTATGACGACGAACCCGCGATCCGCACGGTGCTCGAAAAGGGCCGTGTGAGTGTCGTCGCGCCCGACCGTACGACGGTGCGTATCGAGCCGGGCGAGCAGGTGGCCTTCGACCGTAGGACGGGTGCGCTGACCTGCTCGCGGGTGCGCGTCGAGGACGAATGCGCATGGCGCGACGGGCGGCTGGTGTTCCGCAATACGCCCCTCGACGAGGTGCTGCACCGGCTGGCGCGGCACTACAACGTCGATATCGAATTCCGCAACCACTCCGACGAGGTGTTCAGATACCGCGCGACCTTCCGCGACGAGACCCTCACCCAGATATTCGACTACCTGAGCGCTTCGGCCGACATCCGCTGGCGCGTCGTGGCTCCCGAACGGCGCGACGGCGACAGCTACACGCGCCGCCGCATCCTCGTCGAACAGTTTTAGACCGACCCGAAACCTGCTTCAAATACTAACCTACGATGAAACCTTCGCCTATGGAATAAATCCCGACGCTTTTCTTGGAAAACAGGAGGAACGACTGCAAGGCAGCCGCTCCCCGGACTTGCCGCGGCGTGTCGCCAAACCCCGCCGCGGACGCTAACATCAGTTTATCAAATCCAACAAACTTCAGTTATTTGCAAAGATATGAAAAATAATCCTTCATTTATTGCATTTAGACACAAATGTTTCAGCCCGTCGGGACCCGGTTTTCGGCTGTGGCTGCTGCTCGCGGCGCTGTGGCTCTGTCCGCAGCTGCTTTCGGCGCAGCAGACCCGGGGCGGCGTGCACCTTGCGCGCACGACCGTCGACGAGGTCATGAACTATATCGAGGAGCACTCCGACTATACGTTCCTCTACAACGACAAGACCGTGGACCGTACGCGCCGCGTTTCGGTCGATAATGCGGCGGGCGACATCCGGGCGATTCTCGATGCGGTTTTCGCCGGAACCGACGTCCGTTACGACATCCGCGACAACCAGATCATTCTCTCGGAGAAGCGGCCGCAGAAGCAGGCAGGCCGTGACGACACGATCGCGGGCCGCGTCACGGACCAGAACGGCGTGCCGCTGGTCGGCGTGAGCATTCTGGTCAAAGGCTCCGCGCGCGGCACTACGACCGACGTTTCGGGACGGTTCGTGCTCCGCATCGAGCCGGGCGACGTGCTGGTGGCCTCCTATCTGGGCTACGAAAGCGTCGAGGTCGCCGCCGACTCGCGCACCGGCGTCGAGATCCGCATGCAGGAAAGCTCCAAGGCGTTGGACGCCGTGGTGGTCACGGCGCTGGGTATCAAGCGCTCGGAAAAGGCCCTGTCCTATAATGTGCAGGGCGTGAAGGGCGAGGATATGAATATCGTCAAGGACGCCAACTTCATGAATTCGCTCGCGGGCAAGGTGGCCGGCGTCTCGATCAATGCCAGCGCGGGCGGCGTCGGCGGCGCTACGCGCGTGGTGATGCGCGGCACCAAGTCCATTTCGGGCAACAACAACGCCCTCTATGTGATCGACGGCGTGCCGATTCTCAACGTCACCGGCGGCTCGGTGGACAGCGAATACGGACTTGCCGGCGGCGAGGGCATCTCGGACATCAACCCCGAGGACATCGAGTCGGTGAACGTGCTGACGGGACCTTCGGCCGCGGCGCTTTACGGCTCGGCCGCCGCCAACGGCGTCGTGCTCATCAACACCAAAAAGGGCAGCGCGGGCAAACCCAAAATCACGGTCAGCAACAATACGACCTTCTCCAATCCCTTTATGATGCCCGAATTCCAGAATACGTACGGCAACAAAATCGGCATCTACGCCAGCTGGGGCGAAAAACTGGCGAAGCCCTCGTCGTTCGATCCCGCCGACTTCTTCAATACGGGCGCGCTCGTGCAGAACAACGTCTCGCTCTCGACGGGCAACGACCGGCACCAGACCTATATTTCGGCCGGCACGACCAACGGCACGGGAATCCTTCCCAACCACGAATATTCGCGTTACAACTTCACCTTCCGCTCCGTCACCAAGCTCTGGCGCGACCGCCTGACGCTCGATTACGGCGGCAGCTACATCATCCAGCGCAACCAGAACATGTCGGCGCAGGGCAAGTACTTCAACCCCCTGACGGCGGTCTACACCTTCCCCCGGGGCGAGGATTTCTCGACCGTGCAGGCTTACGAACGCTTCGATGCGGGCCGCAACATGTTTCTCCAGTACTGGCCGTGGGGCGATCAGGCTATGAACATGCAGAATCCCTACTGGGTGCAGTACCGCAACATGCGCATCAACAAGCGCGACCGCTACATGCTCAACCTCAACGCCAAATATCAGGTGAACGACTGGCTCAACATCGCGGGCCGCGTGCGTATCGACAACACCGTGGGCGAGAACGAAAAGAAGTACTGGGCCAGTACGATCCAGCTTTTCGCCGGCGAGAACGGCAGTTACTTCGCCAACAAACAGCATGTCAAGCTCTTCTACGGCGACGTGATCGCCAATGCGGACAAGCGTCTGGGCAAGGACTTCACGCTGGCGGCCAACGTGGGCGCGAGCTGGTCGCGCGAACACTCCGATCTGGTGGGTGGCGGCGGTAAACTCGACATTGCCAACTATTTTACGCTCAACAACATCATCAAGGAATACCGCACGCTGGAGCAGAACCGGAAACACTCGATGCTCACCGTTTCGGCCTTCGCCAACCTCGAACTGGGCTGGCGCAGCATGCTCTACCTGACCGCCACGGCCCGCAACGACTGGGCTTCGTCGCAGAGCGGCACCGAGCAGCTGTCGTTCTTCTACCCTTCGGTGGGCCTTTCGGCTGTCGTTACGGAGATGGTCAAGCTGCCCCGCTGGATCTCGTTCCTCAAACTGCGCGGCTCCTATGCCGAAGTCGGTTCGCCGCTTCCGCAGTACCTCTCGTCGGCCACCTACCAGTTCAACAGCTCGACGGGCTATTACGAGACTTATACCCGCTTCGTGCCCGATAAGCTCTATCCCGAGATGACCCGGTCGTGGGAGGTCGGCATGGACCTGCGGCTGTGGCAGGAGCGCCTGACCCTCGACATCACCTACTACAAGTCGAACACCAACAAACAGACTTTCCAGATTCCGATTTCGGGCAGTTCGGGTTACTCGTCGATGATCGTGCAGTCGGGCTGCGTGCAGAACAAGGGCGTCGAGGCCGTGCTGGGCGTGAAGCTCCGGTCGGGCGATTTCTCCTACAACGCATCGTTCGCCTATACGCTCAACCGCAACAAGATCAAGTCGATGGTGCCCTACTATACCACCCTCGACGGACAGGTCGGTTCGCTGAACCAGATCACCAAGTCCAATATCGACGGCGGGGCCGCTTCGTTCCTCTTGCGCGAAGGCGGCACGATGGGCGATCTGTGGACCAAGAACGTCATCAAGAAGGACGAGGACGGCAACTATCTGGTCAATGCCGGCGGCAAACTCGAAATCGCCGCGCTTTCGCAGAAGGTCGGCTCGGTTCTGCCGAAATATACGCTTTCGATGAACAACGACTTCCGCTACAAGGGATTCCGCGCCGGCTTCCAGCTCCATGCCCGCGTTGGCGGCAAGGTGCTTTCGGCGACGCAGGCCTACCTCGACGGTTACGGCGTGTCGAAAGTCTCGGCCCAAGCCCGCGACAACGGCGGCGTTCCCGTCAATCAGGGCAAGGTGGACGCCGAGACGTGGTACACCACGATCGGTACCGGCAAGGTCTATTCGCATTATATCTACAATGCGACCAACATCCGCCTGCAGGAGGCGTCGATCGGCTATACGCTGCCCAAACGGTGGTTCCGCGACGTCTGCTCGATCGACATCTCGCTCGTGGGCCGCAACCTGTGGCTGATCTACTGCAAGGCCCCCTTCGACCCCGAGTCGGCCTCCTCGACCGACACCTACTATCAGGGTATCGACTTCTTCATGCAGCCCAGTCTGCGCAGCTACGGTTTCAGTGTCAAACTCAACTTCTAACACGAAATTCCCATGAACTTTAAACTAGGCATACGTCTTCTGGCTTTCGCGGCGGCGCTCTGCACGGCGGCCTGCGACTTCGAGGACATCAACCGCAATCCCCACGAACCGACGGACAAGGACCTCGAACCCGACTATTACGGCACGGGCCTGCTCTTTATGCAGATGCAGAACTACGTGATTCCGGTCGAGAAGAACCAGTACCAGCTCTGCGAGAACCTGATCGGCGACACCTTCGGCCGCTACATGGCTCCCACCAACGACGGCTGGAAGCAGAACCATGCGACCTTCAACGCGTCGCTGGCGTGGCTCAACTCGGCCTTCAACAACGTCCTTCCCAACATCTATTCCGCGTGGTTCAAGCTCCGCAAGCTGACCGGCGGCAAGGGCGAGCAGTTCGCTTGGGCGCAGCTGCTGCGCATCGCGGCCATGCACCGCATGACCGACAAGTACGGCCCGATTCCCTACTCCGAAGTTACCGGAAACTCGATCGCCGTGGCTTACGATCCGCAGGATCAGCTTTACAGGCGGCTTTTCGACGATCTGGACGACGTGATCGGCGAACTTACCGACTTCGTACAGAGCAATCCCGGCCTGAAGCCCATGGAGCGTTACGATCTGGTTTACGCCGGCGATTACGCCAAATGGGTCAAGTTCGCCAATTCGCTCAAACTGCGTATGGCCATGCGTATCGTGAACGTGGAACCCGGTTATGCGCAGCAGAAAGCCGAGGAGGCCGTGTCGCATCCGCTGGGCGTGATCGAAACCCGGGACCAAAGCGCCTTCATCTCCCTCAAGCAGAACCCGATCTATGTCTGCTGGAACCCTTACAGCGATACGCGCGCCGCGGCCGACATCGTCAGCTACATGAAAGGCTACAACGATCCCCGCATGGAGAAATATTTCACGGCTTCGACCTTCAACGGCAATCCGTGGGTCGGCCTGCGTTCGGGTATCACCGTGCCCAAGAAGGATTGGGCGCTGGCCTATGCGGCTCCCAATTTCCCGGCCTCCAACCTCAGCCTGATGTGGATGAACGCCGCCGAAGTGTCGTTCCTCAGGGCCGAGGGCGCATGGCGCGGCTGGGCGATGGGCGGCATGCCGGAATTCTTCTACAGGCAGGGCATCGAACGTTCGTTCGAACAGTACGGACTTTCGGGGGCGGACGTCTATGCGAACGATTCGACGCTGAAACCCGCCGATTACGTCGATCCCAACAAGGACTACAGCTACAGCATCAAGGCCCGGACCGACGTGACGATCAAATGGGCCGAGGACGGCCGCGAGCTGGAGCGCATCATGACCCAGAAGTGGATCGCCATCTACCCGCTGGGGCAGGAGGCGTGGAGCGAACAGCGCCGTACGGGCTATCCGCGGTTCTTCCCCGTGGTGGTCAATAACGGCGGCGACAACGCTCTGACGGAGGGTCTCGCGCGCCGCATTCCCTATCCTCCGGCCGAGCAGGAGCACAACGGCGACAACTACGACGCGGCCGTGAGCTGGAGCGCATCATGACCCAGAAGTGGATCGCCATCTACCCGCTGGGGCAGGAGGCGTGGAGCGAACAGCGCCGTACGGGCTATCCGCGGTTCTTCCCCGTGGTGGTCAATAACGGCGGCGACAACGCTCTGACGGAGGGTCTCGCGCGCCGCATTCCCTATCCTCCGGCCGAGCAGGAGCACAACGGCGACAACTACGACGCGGCCGTGAGCCTGCTGCACGGTCCCGACGATTATGCGACCCGCCTGTGGTGGAATCCCGAACAGTAACCGTTAAAAATCAGAAAAAGATGAAATACGCTATTATAAGAAGAGGAATTTTCACAGTTCTGGGTGCGGCGGTTTTCGGCGGCGCCCTGCTGGCGGCCGGATGCAGCGACTGGACCGAAGCCCGGCCCGAATTCATCGACAAACCGGGTCACACGGCCCGATATTACGCCAGCCTGCGCGACTACAAGAACTCGGACCACGCCCGTTATTTCGGCTGGTATGCCGGCTGGGTGGGCACCGGCGCCCGCATGTCCAACTCGCTGCGGGGACTGCCCGACAGTCTGGACATCGTTTCGCTGTGGGAGAATCAGACCAACCTCGATCAGAACCGCATGGAGGACATGCGCTATGTCCAGCAGGTCAAGGGTACCAAGGTGCTCTTCACCTTCATCGTGCGCAACTGCGGCGACGGCTGTACGCCCGCCGAACATGCGGGGTCGGTCGAAGAGAAGAGCGCCTTCTGGGGCTTCGTCGAAAATGACGACGCGGCCCGCGAAGCGGCCTGCCGCAAATATGCCAACGCCGTCTGCGACTCGCTGTTCAAATACGGCTACGACGGCTTCGACATCGATTTCGAGCCTTCGTACGGCTATTCGGGCAATATCGCCATGAAAGCTTCGGTCGATCCCAAACCGATGCTTTGGTTCGTGGGCGAGCTTTCGAAGCGCATCGGCCCGCTGTCGGGCTCGGGCAAGATGCTGGTGATCGACGGCGAAACGTGGTCGTCGCCCGCCGAGCTGGCTCCCGCCTACGACTACATCATCGAACAGGCGTACGAGGCGCGGGAACCGGGCGACCTTCAGGATCGTTTCGACCGCTATATCAAGCACTTCTCGCCCCACCGCGACGCGGAGGAGCTGGCCCGGATCTGGTTCGTCACCGAGAACTTCGAGAAACACCGCGGCACGGGCGGCGTGGCGTATGTCGAGCAGGACGGTACGACGGTGAATTCGCTGCTGGGCATGGCCCGCTGGAATCCGACGCTCGACGGCCGTACGGTGCGCAAGGGCGGCTGCGGCGTCTACCGCATCGAAACCGAATACGCGCTCAACACCCGCAAGGGAACCTTCCCGTGGTCGCGCGAAGCGATGCAGGCGATGAATCCTTCGAATAATTGATAACATTAGTTTTGTAGAGTATGAAAACCAGAAATAGTATATTCCGATTGTCGTGTCTGGCCTCCGCGCTGTTGCTGCTGGGCGGCTGCAACGATGCGAAATACGGGGTGATCCGCCATGCGGTCTACTTCACCGACGCTGCGGATTCGCCCCAGAAGAGCGTAGTCATCGAGGAGAGCGGCGGCCGGATTCCCATTACGGTCCGTTCCGTGGGCCGCGTCGAAAACGACGTTACGGTGCACTGCGTGGTCGATCCCGCCGTGCTGGACGACTACAACGCCAAGGCGGGCACCAACTTCGCGCTTCTGCCCGAGGCGATTTACACGGTTCCCGAAAGTTTCGTGATCCCGCAGGGACAGGCTGTCTCGATCGCCGGAGTCATCGACGTCGGGGCCTATACCGAAGAGATGAAGAATTCGGGATCGCAGTTCGCCCTTCCGCTGCGTCTTGTCAGCGGCGAAGGCGGCCCGCAGCTGCTGGCCTCGTCCGAGTGTCTCGTGCTGTCGCTCGATCAGGTGATCGTCACCTCGGCCATCGTGCTGAGCAAGGCGAAGGCTCCCTTCATCCACCTGCCTTTCTCGCAGGCTTACGAGCTGAGCCAGTGGACGCTCGAATTCCGTTTCAACAAGTCGATGATGACCAATACCGTCGGCCAGAACATCGCCTTCGGCGGTGACGAGGGCGGCTACGAAGTCCGTACGGCCGTGGGCGCTTCGCACAAGTTCTATGCGAAGGTCAATACCGTCGAGATGTCTACGCCCACGACGCTCGAAGCCAACCGCTGGTACCACGGCGCCGTGGTCTGCGACGGCGTGACGGTCAACGTCTACCTCGACGGCGAACTGGAGATTTCGAAGCCCGCGCCGGGCGGTATCCAGAAGTTCCGCGCCCGCTTCGCTTTCGGCAACGGCCTGCTGATGGCCGGCGAGAAGCTGATGGGCAGCGAATGCCGCCTGTGGAGCGTGGCCCGCACGCAGAGCCAGATCAAATTCAACATGTACCGCGTGAATCCCGAATCGGAGGGGCTGCTGGCTTATTGGCGCTTCGACGAGGGGACGGGCTGCGAGTTCACGAATCTGGCCGATCCCGAGGCTCCCAAGGCTTACCTCGCCAAATCGATCAGCGCGGCCGCCCAGCCGCCCTATACCGGTGAGCCGGAGTGGGTGCACGGCGTGCGCTCGGACGAAAACTAACCGATACGATGCGTCCGGGCATAAAGGCCCGGACGCATTTCAATAAACGAAACACATGGAACTTGCGAAAATTATCTCTCCGCTGCTGGCGGCCGGGAGCGTATTGCCCGCCGCCGCGCAGCCGCAGGCCGCCGCGCCGGCCTCCGAATCCCGCAAACAGCCGCATATCATCCTGATCGTTACCGATCAGCAGCGCGGCGACGCGCTCGGATGCTGCAATCCGGCGGTGCTGTCGCCCAACCTCGACGCGCTGGCGCGCGACGGCGTGCGCTTCACCCGGGCCTATTCGTCGGCGCCGAGCAGCACTCCGGCCCGCGCCGGACTTTTGACGGGCATGTCGCCTTGGGGCCACGGCCTGCTGGGTTACGGCAAGGTCGCCGAACATTATCCCTTCGAGATGCCGCAGATGCTGCGCGACGCGGGTTACTGGACGCTGGGCATCGGCAAGATGCACTGGACGCCCCAGAACGCCACGCACGGCTTCCACGCGACGCTGATCGACGAGAGCGGCCGCCGCGAGTCGCCCTATTTCATGAGCGACTACCGCAAATGGTTCGCCTGCCACGCTCCGGGACTCGACCCCGATGCCACGGGCATCGGCTGGAACGCGCACCGCGCAGCGGCCTATGCGCTTCCCGAAGAGCTGCATCCCACCTGCTGGACCGGCGGGCAGGCCGTGGCGGCCATCGAGGGCTACCGCTCCGACAAACCCCTCTTCTTGACCGTGTCGTTCGCCCGGCCGCACAGTCCTTACGACGCCCCGCAGCGGCTGATCGACGCCTATGACGGGGTCGATATTCCCGGTCCCGCCGTGGGCGGCTGGTGCGCCGAATTCGGGCGTGCGACCGACCCGGAAAAAAATCCCGACGCCGCATACGGCGATTTCGGCGCCGCCTACGTAAAGAATTCGAAGAAACACTACTACGCCTCCGTCACCTTTATCGACGAGCAGATCGGCCTGATCCTCCGGGCGCTGCGCGCGAGGGGCATGTACGACGACGCGCTGATCTGCTTCGTCTCGGACCACGGCGACATGATGGGCGACCACCATCACTGGCGCAAAACCTATGCTTACGAGGGTTCGGCGCATATCCCCTTTATCGTGAAGTTCCCGGCCGGAGCTGCGGGCTGTCCGGCTCCCGGCACTGCCGACGACCGGGTCGTGGAACTGCGCGACGTGCTGCCCACCTTCCTCGACGCGGCCGGCGCCGGGATTCCCGAAGGCATGGAGGGACTCTCCCTGCTGGACCGCGGTCCGTGGCGTCCGTGGCTCGATCTGGAGCACGCCACCTGCTACAGCGACGACAACTACTGGTGCGCACTGACCGACGGCCGCTGGAAATACATCCGGTTCGTGCATACGGGCCGCGAACAGTTGTTCGACCTTGCGGCGGACCCCGCCGAACTGCATGATCTCGCGGGCGGGAAGCGTCATGCCGCCGAACTGGACCTGTGGCGTGCGCGGATGGCCGAACACCTGCGCGTGCGGGGCGAAGAGTGGGTGCGGGACGGAAAGTTCGTCGTGCGCGAGAAAACATTGCTGTACGGTCCCAATTATCCTGAAAATTAATTAAATTTGATTCGTTATGCGAAAATGGCGATATATCGTACCGGTCGGCGGCGGCTGTTTGCCGCTGGCCGCCGCGGGGCAGGGTGCGGCCGAAAAGCCGGCGCCCCGTCCCAACGTACTGCTGATCTATGCCGACGACGTGGGTTTCGGCGACCTGAGCTGTAACGGTTACGGATCGGTCCCCACGCCCCATGTCGAACGGCTGGCGCGCGAAGGAATCCGCTTCACCAACGCTCACTGCGCCGCTTCGACCAGCACCCCGGCGCGTTACTCGATGCTGACGGGCGAATTCGCTTGGCGGTGGCCCGGAACCGGCGTCGCGCGCGGCGACGCCGCGGCGATCATCCCGGCCGGCTGTTACACGATGGCCGATCTGTTCCGCGACTGCGGCTACCGCACGGCCGTCGTGGGCAAATGGCATCTGGGACTCGGCTCGCAGACGGGCGCCCAGAACTGGAACGAAGAGGTGCGTCCCAATCCCGCCGATCTGGGGTTCGGCTACTCCTACATCATGGCCGCCACGGCCGACCGCACGCCCTGTATCTTCATGGAGAACGGCCGCGGCGTGAACCTCGATCCCGACGATCCCGTCGAGGTGAGTTACGAGCGGAATTTCCCCGGCGGGCCTACGGGCCGCGACAACCCCGAACTGCTGCGTATGCACCCCTCCGAGGGACACGATCAGTCGATCGTGAACGGTATTTCACGCATCGGCTACATGCGGGGCGGGCGGAGCGCTCTGTGGCGCGACGAGTATATCGCCGACAGCATCGTCTGCCATGCGGTGCGTTTTATCGGCGACTGCGCCGCCTCCGGCGAACCCTTTTTCCTCTACTTTGCGACCAACGACATCCACGTTCCCCGCGTGCCGCATCCCCGCTTCGCCGGGAAGAGCGGTCTGGGGCCGCGCGGCGACGCCATCCTGTCGTTCGACTGGAGCGTCGGGTGCGTTCTCGCGGCGCTGGACAGTCTGGGGCTGGCGGAGAATACGCTGGTGATCCTTTCGAGCGACAACGGTCCCGTCGTGGACGACGGCTATCGGGACCAAGCCCGCGAACTGCTGGGCGCGCATAAGCCCGGCGGGGACTTCCGGGGCGGGAAATACAGCATCTACGAAGCCGGGACGCGCGTGCCCTGCATCGTGCGCTGGCCCGGGACGGTGCCTGCGGACGTGGTGACGGACGCGCTGGCCGGACAGGTCGATTGGTTCGCCTCGCTGGCCGCGATGCTGGGCGCGACGCTGCCCGAAGGAGCCGCTCCCGACAGCGAGGAGCACCTCGGCACGTGGCTCCGGGGTGCGGAGGGCCGTACCATGCTGGCCTACCAGAGCAACAACGAGAACGTGACGCTGACCGACGGCCGCTGGAAATACGTGCCACCCTTCACCGGACCGCGCTATGCGTGGGGTACGGGCATCGAGCTGGGCAACAGTCCCGGTGACCAGCTGTACGACATGCAGGCCGATCCCGAAGAGCGGCACAACGTCGCTGCCGAACACCCCGCCGTGGTCGAACGCCTGCGCGGGGAGTTGCGAAAATTAGGTTTCCGATTTAAAAGATAACTGCCATGACCCTTTCTTACGACAAAATCCTGCTGCGCGCGGCGCTTTGCATGCTGACGCTGTTTTTGGCTGGCGCCTGCTCCCGGCGCGCTCCCGTGCTCACGTTCCGCGAGGCGGACGATCCTACGGCCGATACGCTCGCCGACTGGTCGGGCGTCGCTTCGGGCCTGCATGCCGCTTGGGGCACGACCGACGAACGTTACGCCCGCTCCGTAGTGCCCCAAGCCGCGGCGTCCGAATGCCGCCTGACGGCATGGCGCGGCGAACGGGTTTCGGCCCAGCTGGTGCTGTGGAGCGCCGACAGCGTGGGCGGCGTGGAGTGCCGCGTCGGGAAATTCCGCTCCGGCGAAGAGTGTCTTCCCGCCGCAATCGCGCAGGCCCGCTTCGTGCGTTACGTGCTGACCGACACGTTCGGTCCGGGCTGCGGCTACCGCAAGGACGGCGATTTCCCTGTTTCGCTCGCGGCCGACATGCTCGACACGCTCGGCCGCTTCGACATGGATGCGCGCACCGCGCGTCCGGTGTGGCTGACCGTCTCCGTGCCGGACGACGCTCCGGCAGGCGTCTACCGCTCCTGTGTCGAAGTGACGGGCTGCGGCGTGAAGAGCCTCGAACTGCCCTTCGAACTCCGCGTGCAGGAGCGGCGCCTGCCCCGTCCTGCGGAGTGGAGCTACCACCTCGACCTCTGGCAGCATCCTGCCGCCGCGGCGCGGGTAATGGGTCTCGCGCTGTGGAGCGACGCGCACTTCGACGCGCTGCGTCCGCTGGTGCGGATGCTCGCCGACGCCGGACAGAAGGTCGTCACGGCGACGCTCAACAAGGACCCGTGGAACCACCAGTGTTTCGACGCCTATGAAGACATGATCCGCTGGACCCGGCGCGCCGACGGCACGTGGGAGTACGACTATTCGCTCTTCGACCGCTGGGTCGGACTCTGCGCCGAGGAGGGGATCGACCGGCAGATCAACTGCTACTCGATGCTTCCGTGGAACAACGAACTGCACTATTACGACGCGGCGGCGGACCGCATCGTCGAGGTCCGGGCCGACCCCGGAACGCCCGAATTCGAAGCGATGTGGCGACCTTTCCTCCGGGATTTCGAAGCGCATCTCGACGCGAAAGGGTGGCTCGGCAAGTGCTGTATCGCCATGGACGAGCGCTCGCCCGAAACCATGGATGCGGCGATCGGCCTGCTGCGCAGCGCGGCTCCCGGACTGGGAATCGCCATGGCCGACAACCACGCCAGCTATAAGCGCTATGCCGATTTGGACGACGTCTGCGTGCAGATCGACTGCCGCGTGGCCGACGAGGACCTCGCCCAGCGCCGCCGCGACGGACTGCTGACTACCTACTACGTCTGCTGTTCATCGGAATTCCCCAATACGTTCACCTTCTCCGAGCCGTGGGAAGCGGTCTATATGGCGTGGTTCGCCGCGGCATGCGGCTACGACGGCATGCTGCGCTGGTCGTATAACTCGTGGCCGGCCGATCCCGTGCGCGACTCGCGTTTCACGGCATGGCCCGCAGGCGACACCTACCTCGTCTATCCCGACGCCCGTTCGTCGATCCGCTTCGAACGATTGCGGGAAGGCATTCAGGATTACGAGAAGATCCGCATCCTGCGCAGCGAACTGGCTTCGGACAACACCCCCGAAGGCGCCGCAAAACGTGCTGAACTCGAAGCCGCGGTACGTCCCTTCGAAATGCACGACGTCTCGCAGCCGTGGCCCGAACTGCTGCGCAAAGGCAAAGAGACGATCGCCCGGCTGAGCGAATAGCCCCCCCCGGTCTGAAAGCAAAGCGGGAGGGGCTGTTCGCACTTCCGCTTTCTTCGATTTCCAAGGCTCTGGGGCCTAAGAAGATCAGCACGGGACAATGCGTTGTCTTCGATTAGAGACGGATGAAAATGCTGCCGACCTGCCGGCGGCTCCTCTTTTGAGGATTTCGAAGAGGATGCCTGAAATCTGTCCAAAATTCTATCCTAAAAACAAGAAAAGGAGCTGAAAATCAGCTCCTTTTTGTGCCCAGGACAAGACTCGAACTTGCACGAACTAAACGTTCACTACCCCCTCAAAGTAGCGTGTCTACCAATTTCACCACCTGGGCCTTCCCTCCGAATTTCGGATTTCGGGTGTGCAAATATAGGGCATAAATTTTAATTCGCCAAATTTTCAGGGCGGTTAATGGCGAATTTTGTTTTTCTTCGGTTTCCGTAACCGGAAACGGGGCCGTTTCGGGTGCGGAATGGTCTGCGGCGATACTTCATGCCGGGCGGATATACTCTTCCCCGCGACGGCGGCATAAATCCTCCGACGCGGTTGGCGGAATTACTCCCCCTCCTGCGGGGACAGGACGAGCATACCTGCGGGCCGGCGCGAATCTTCCGGCAGCGTAACGCCTTCTGCCGGCGCGACGCCGACGGCGCTCCGGGCTGCGGATGCCGCGTAGGAGTGTCCTGTAATCAGACTCAGGGCCTTGGCGAGCATCGGCTCCTCAGGCCCGAAATCCACCAGTCTGTTGTTCCAGTCGGCGACCTGATGATCGACCGCGAGTCCGGCCGGGTCCACGGTCTCCTCTTTGGCGTTGTAACCTTGGAACGTGATCGGCGCCAGTTCGTACGAATAGTCGCCTTCGTCGAATTTGTCGATCTCCATGCCCACGTTCTTGCCGTTGGTCTTCTCGCCGATCAGCGTTACGTCGATGTCGATGCCCCGCAGTCCGTTGATAACCGCTTCGCTCGACGATGCCGTGCTGCCCGTCGTCAGTACATAGAGTCTCGGCAGGTCGAGGGCGTACTGCGTGAGATCTACCCCGTAGTAGTCTCCGTAACTGAAATTCTCGTAAAAAAGTTCTTTTCCCTGATCGTACGTATTTCCCGTCTGCTTCTGGGTTTTCGTCGGATCGGCCATGCGGTCGTCGTTGTAGCGGTAGTATTGGAAAACCTTTTCGCGGCAGTTTTCGCCTGCGATGCACGTCGCCAGCATCTTCGACGAAATCACATGGCCGCCGCCGTTGTAACGCAGGTCGAGTACCATATCTGTGATTCCCGCCTCCTTGAACTTCCGGAGAGAATCCAGCAGGTCGTCGTCGTAAGCTGCGTCGAAACTGTTGTAGACCATGTATCCGATCTTATGCTCGTCTTGGACGATGATGTCGGCGCGGAGCACCGGATTCGGATAGAGCTGTTCCGCCGTGAGGGTGGTCTGTTCGCCCGTCTGCCGGTCTTTGAAGACGACCGACACGGCTCCCGCAGGGCTGGTCAGCCGCTTGTATACGGGGGTGTATTCGCTTTCCGAATCGGCGATCTCGGCGCCGTCGATCTCCGAGAAGATCGTACCCCGTTTGAATCCCGCCTTGTCGGCCGGAGAACCGGGATACACCGCCATCACGTAGAATCCCGCCTTCCCCGTATCGGTGAACCGGACTATGCCCAGCCGGGCGAATCCGAAACTGTATTCCGTCTCCTTGCGGACGCCGTGATTGACGCCGCGCGTTTTCCGTCCCATGGCCGCGCGGCTCTGGGCCGTGCGGGTGATGTAGGAGTAGAGGTTGTAATAGCCTTTCCCCGCACCGTCCGTATACCTCTTTTTGTCGAGGGTGTTGGTGGTCATGCCCAGCAGGGTCCTCGTCAGGAAGTTGTCCTTATCCGCGGCGTATTCGATCGTCAGGTCGCGGGTCATCTGTTCGTACTCGCCGTTCCACAGGTAACGCTCGGCCAGATAGCTGTCTATCTTGCCGTTGTACGACTCCGTGGTTCCCGTGCCGCCGTTTCCGGTGGTGTCTTTGGCGCAGGAACCCGCCGCCAGCGCCGAAAGGAGCGCGGCGGCCCATACGCAGTGAATTATTTTCATCCGTCGAATTTTTTGTCCGCTAAAGGTAACTATATTTTTCTATTTCCGGTTGCTGAAGTCCATTTCTCCGAACAAATAGTCCGCTCCGCCGATGCGGTCGATCACGAACAGCACGTAACGGATATCTACGGCGATGTTGCGGCAGATCGTCTCGTCGAAGGCCACGTCGCTCATCGTCGAACGCCATGTACGGTCGAAATTCACGCCGACCAGTTCGCCCCGGGCGTTGAGGATCGGCGATCCGGAGTTGCCGCCCGTGGTGTGGTTCGTGGCGAGGAAGCAGACGGGCACCGTCGTGCGGCCGTCGATCCGCGTGGCCCAGCGTCCGTACTCCTTCGAGGCGTGGATGTCGCGCAGCGCCTGCGGAATGTCGTAGTCGTAGATGTCGGGATTGTCCTTGGCGATGATGCCGTCGATCGTCGTCCGGGGCTTGTGATACTCGCCGTCGGCGTATTCGTACCCCGCCACATGGCCGTAGGCCACGCGCAGGGTCAGGTTGGCGTCGGGGAAGAACGCCCGGCCGGTGTCCCACTCTCTGAGTCCCCTGATGTAGGCGGTGTAGAGTTCGTTGAGCCGTGCGCTGTTGAGGTTGCGCAGCGAGCGGGTGCCCAGCAGCCATTCGATATGGTCCTGCATCCGCTTGGCGCCTCCGGCCAGCGTATTGACCGCCGTGGTGTCGGAGCCTTCCCATACGTCGTCGAAAATCCGTTCGGCGAAGGCTTCGGGCGATCCTGCGGCCGCTGCGCCCGCGAGGAACTCCGGCACCTGATACTGGACCGGACAGCGGCGGGCGTACTCGCCGAAGAGGTATCTGTAAAGGGCGCGCTCGGTCGCTTCGCGCTGTGCGAAGACCGCTTCGGCCCGCTCCGCGGCGGTGTAGCGCTTGGGCAGGGCGTCGAGGGTCTCGCGGGTGATCTCGCGTGCGAAGTAGGCGTCCGCGATGCGGGCGTATTCGGCCTTCAGGTCGGCCACGACGCTGCGGTATTCGGGTTTGTCCTGCGCCCACGCCGCGAAGTCCTCTTCGTAGGCGCGCTTCGAAGCCACCGTGCCCAGCCGGTTGATGCCCAGCACTTCGCCCTGCCATTTCTTCCATGCGTTGGCGATCGAGGCGTGTTTGGCGGCGTAGTGGATGCGCAGCGCCGGATCGCTCTGCTGCGCCGCCGAGATGATGTCGAGACGGCCCGTGCGGACGGCGATTTTCGCCGGGTCCGAACGCTCGGCGATGTAGGCCACGGCGTCGGAGAGAATGTACTCCTGCGTGTTGCCGGGGAAGCCGTAAATCATCGTGAAGTCGCCCTCTCCGACCCCCGCGGTCGAGATTTTGAAATGCCGCTTGGGTTTGTAGGGCACGTTGTCGGGCGAATAGGCCGCGGGTTTGTTGTCCCTGCCGGCATAGATGCGGAACAGCGAGAAGTCGCCCGTGTGGCGGGGCCATATCCAGTTGTCGGTGTCGCCGCCGAACTTGCCGATCGACGAGGGCGGGGCGGCCACCAGACGCACGTCGTCGAACTGCTCGTAGACGAACAGGAACTGCTGGTTGCCGTAATACATCTGCTCCACGGCGGCCTTGTAGCCCTTGCCTTCGGCCTCCGCCCTGCGGACGATCTCCTCCTGCGTCTGGCCTGCGGCCAGCCGGTCGGTCACCTCCTCCATGCGGACGAGGAATTTCACGTTGAGCTTCTCGTTGGGCAGCTCTTGGGCGCGCGACATGGCCCAGAATCCGTGGGTCAGGTAGTCGTGCTCGACGCTCGAATGCGACTGTATGGCGTCGTAACCGCAGTGGTGGTTGGTCAGCAGCAGCCCTTCGGCCGAGATCAGCTCTCCCGTGCAGCCGCCGTCGAACAGCACCACGGCGTCTTTCATCGAAGCCTTGTTGATCGAATAGATGTCTTCGGCCGTGAGCCGGAAACCTTTTGCGCGCATGTCGTCGATGCGCTGCGAAATCAGACTCGGGAGCCACATGCCCTCGTCGGCCGAAGCCGCGAGTGCGAAAAGCGAACAGATGAGGGTAAGCAGTATGCGTTTCATGATTGCAGAAATTTTTCCAATTCGACGTAAACTTTCTGGATCGGCAGTCCCATGACGTTGTAGAACGAACCGTTGATCTTCTCGATGGCGGCATAGCCGATCCACTCCTGAATGCCGTAGGACCCCGCCTTGTCGTAGGGTGCGAAGGTGTCGAGGTAGTAGCCGATCTCATCCTCCGAGAGGGGCCGGAACCAGACGCCGCTTTCGGCCGAGAAGGTGTGCATGCGGCCGGCGGTGCGCAGCATCACGCCCGAAACGACCGTATGGCGGCGTCCCGAAAGGCGGCGGAGCATCTGCGCGGCCTGCCCGCGGTCGCAGGGCTTGCCCAGCACCTCGCCGTCGGAGATCACCACCGTGTCGGCCGTCAGCAGAATGTCGTTCGCTCCGAGCGGTGCGGGGTACGCTTCGCTTTTGAGCCGCGAGAGGAACAGCGGCACCTCTTCGGCGGGCAGCGAGTCGGGGTAGATCTCCTCGCACTCGTATTTCGGGGCCGGTTCGTAGGGCAGGCCGCAGCCCGTCATCAGTTCCCTGCGCCGCGGCGACTGCGACGCCAGCAGCAGGCGGTAGGGTTCGAGTTTATCTTTCAGCAGCATGGTCTTGTTTTTAGGGTCTTAATTATTTAATGTTATATGCGGTTTTTGCCGTATCGTCTCCCGGCCGCCGCCTTTGGCGGCGTTTGCAAATCCGGTCCGCCCCGGAGGGGCTTCGTGCCGCCGTGCGGCGAAACCGGCGATGCGGAGCGTCGGAACGAAGGGCGCATAATCGTCTTTTTATCGGTGCGGAGTACTGCCTCCGCTCTCTGTCAGCGTATGTCGAAATTTAGCAGTTCGCGTCCTTCGAGCACGGCCCGCAGGTTGTCGCCGGGTCTGACCGGTCCCACGCCGGCCGGGGTGCCCGTGTAGATCAGATCGCCCATGCGCAGGGTCATGTACCGCGATACCGCGGCGATGATGCGGTCTACGGTGAAGAGCATCTGCCGCGTATCTCCCGTCTGGCGGGTCTGGCCGTTCACCTCCAGCGTGAAGCACAGCTTCTGCACGTCGCCGCCCAGCTCCTGCAAAGATACGAATTCCGGTGAAATCGCCGCCGAGCGGTCGAACGCCTTGCTGCGCTCCCACGGCAGACCTTCGGCTGCGGCCTGCCGTTGCAGGTCGCGGGCCGTGAAGTCGATGCCCAGCCCCACCTCGTCGTAATAGCGGTGTGCGAAACGTTCGGCGATGCTCTTCCCCACGCGGCCGATGCGCACCACCAGCTCGCACTCGTAATGCACCTCCTGCGAAAACGCGGGAATGTAGAACGGATCGTTGTTGCGCAGCAGCGCCGTGTCGGGCTTCAGAAACCAGATCGGCTCCGGCGGACATCCCGTGCCGCCCGGCCGGCTCTGTTCCGGCTGGTGCTCGGTTCCGCTCCCGACCTGCCGAGCCGGTTCTGCCGGGTATTCTGTGCCGCCTCTTATCAGGCGGTTCAGTTCCTCGGCGTGCGCGGTGTAGTTGCGTCCTATGCAGATGATTTTCATGCTTTTTCCTGTTTTGCCGGGCGTCTTTGCGCCCTGTCTTTTACATGCCGGCGAACGTCGCCGTGGCGTCGGTTCCCTGCAAGGCTCCCGGCGTGAGTTCGACCGCCTGAACATACCGGTCGGGAATGCCGTCGGCGTTGCGGATGCCCCATTCGGTGCTCTGCCGGAATCCGAAACGCCCGTAATAGGCCGGGTCGCCCACCAGCAGGGCGGCTTTGAATCCCAGCTCCGCGGCGCGGCGCAGTCCTTCGCGCATCAGCGCCGAGCCGACGCCCTGCGAGCGGTATTCCAGCGCCACGCAGAGCGGGGCCACGAGCAGCAGTTCCGTCGCGGAGCCGTCCCCGGCGTTCACCCTGAACCGTGTGAAGAGGATATGCCCCGCGATCTCACCCCCGATTTCGGCCACGAGAGCCAGTTCGGGGATATAGTTCCCGCTTGCGCGCAGGCGGTCGGTGAACTCCTGCTCGTCGCCGTCCGCGACCCGGGCGGTGCTGAAAGCGGTCTTTATAAAATCGTACAGCGCCGCGAATTCCGCAGACCGTTCGGGACGTATCGTTATCGGTTTCGCTGTCATTACTTTTTGTTATCCCTATTTTATGCGTCCGCCTCTGCGGCATGCTTCGGCGGGCGTCGTTATTACTTTCCGTTATGGTCGTACCGCTGCGCCCGAACCATCATCCAGACGACGTAAACCGGAACGTAAATTCCATAAATGACCGGCAGGGCCTCCTGCTGGCCGGTCAGGTCCAGGACTGCTGCGAGTAAAACCCATAACGCCCCGATAATCACCAGATGCCGCCGCATGAAGGACGACAGTCCTTCGATATCGACGTTTTTCTTCTTCTCCGCAGGCATGGTATTGTAGCCCGAAATCAGCATCGGAAACCGCTTGACTAGCAGTCCGACGACGATCAGGAATACGCCGGTGAGGAGGTATATGAAAATTTCGTCCATAACTTCAGGTTATTGTGCTTCGGGCGCATGCAGCTCTGCGACCATCCGGGCGGCGAACCGGTCGCTGGCGCCGGGCCCTCCGATAACTTTGCGTAATTCGTCGAAGTTGGAGAGCATCTTTTCGCGCTTCGCGCCGCCTGCGACGACGGCCCGCAGTTCGCGTTCGGCGCGCGTGATGTCGAGTCCCGACTGGATGATCTCCGCAACCGCCTCGCGGCCGAGGTTGAGGTTCACGAGCGACACCCAAGGCACGTTCAATACGTAAGGCTGCAGTTTAACCTGAAACCATAACGTTCTGTAAACCACCACTTCGGGAATGCCGAGCAGCGCCGTTTCGAGCGTCGCCGTACCGGAGGTCACCACGGCGGCTTCGGCCGCGGCGAGCGTTTCGTAGGTCTGGTCGCAGACGTAGCGGATGTCGCTGCCGGCCATGTACTGTTCGTAAAGCGCCCTGTCCAGCCACGACACGCCCGCGACGACGAACTGGTGGCCGGGGAACTTTTTCGACAGGGCGGCCATCAGCGGCAGGTTGTCGCGGATTTCGCCCCGGCGGCTGCCGGCCAAGAGGGCGATGATCGGCCGCCCGTCCAATCCGTTGCGGCGGCGGAATTCGTCGGGCGAAGGGAGCGCCGCGCGCTTCGTCTCGACGGCGTCCACGAGTGGGTTGCCCTCGAAAATCGGTTCGATGCCGTGCTTGGGGAAGTAGGTGCGCTCGAAGGGGAAGATGATGAAGAGCCGGTCCACGTATTTGCGGATCGCCTTCACCCTCCATTCGCGCCACGCCCAGACCTTGGGGGCGATGTAGTAGAAGGTGCGGATGCCGTGCTCCTTGGCCCAGCGGGCCATCTTCATGTTGAAGCCGGGGTAGTCCACCAGTATCAGCACGTCGGGGGCGAACGCCGCCACGTCGGCCTGACATTCGAGCATCTGCCGTTTGATCGTCCGCAGGTTCCTGAGGACCTGCACGATGCCGAAAAACGAGGTTTCGCGGTAGTGCTTCGCCAGATTCGCCGCGCCGCCCGCGGCGGCCATGCGGTCGCCGCCCCAGAAGCGGAACTGCGCCCCGGGATCGGCCTTGCGAAGCCCTTCGATCAGATTTGCGCCGTGCAGGTCGCCCGAAGGCTCGCCGGCGATAAGGTAGTATTTCATGCCTTTACGGTTTTGTTGCGGTTACTCTTCGTCCAGCAGGTCGGGGCGGAGCTGCCGGGTGCGCTGGTAGGACTGTTCGTCCTGCCAGCGGGCGATCTGGGCGAAGTTGCCCGAAAGCAGGACGTCGGGGACCCGCCAGCCGCGGAATTCGGCGGGGCGGGTGTAGACCGGAGGCGCCAGCAGGTTGTCCTGAAAGCTGTCGGTGAGGGCTGAGGCTTCGTCGCCGATGGCGCCCGGAATGATGCGCACGACCGAGTCGGCGATGATGCAGGCCGCCAGCTCGCCGCCCGTCAGCACGTAGTCGCCGATCGAGATTTCGCGCGTGACGAGGTGTTCGCGGATGCGGTGGTCGATGCCCTTGTAGTGGCCGCAGAGGATGATGATGTTTTCGAGCGTCGAGAGCCGGTTGGCTTCGTGCTGGTCGTAGCGGACGCCGTCGGGCGAGGTATAGACGATCTCGTCGTAATGCCGCTCGGACTGGAGTTTCTCGATCAGTTCGAAAACCGGTTCGCACTTGAGGACCATGCCCGCTTCGCCGCCGAAGGGGTAGTCGTCGGTGGTCTTGCGGCGGTCGTGGGCGTAGTCGTGGAGGTTATGGACGACGATCTGGACCAGCCCCTTCTCCTGCGCGCGGCGCAGGATGGATTCGTTGAGCGGGGAGGTCAGCAGTTCGGGGACGACTGTCAGGATGTCGATGCGCATGGTTCTGAATTGAAAAAAATGAAATTACTGCGGGCGGAAGATGATGTCCTTGGTGCTTGCGGCCGTCAGGGGGATCTCCCGTCCGCGTTCGAGGGTGAAGGCCTTGTAGCCCAGCGCCGTGAAGAGTTCGACGATGCGGGGGCGGTTGCCGCCGCCCGTCTCGACGAGCACCGTGGGGCGGAAGCGTTCGAGCAGCGGGCGCAGCTCGGTCAGCACCACGACCTCGTAGCCCTCGATGTCGCATTTGACGAAGTCGAGGCGTTCGAGTCCGGCGAAGAGTTCGCTGCCCCGGCGCATCTGGGCCGAGAACTCCGCGGCGGCCGCCGCGCCGCTGTCGTTGACGAAGTTCTGTCCCGTGCCGAAGTAGCCCGTTTCGCGCGCCGAGTCGTTGGCCATCGTGATCGGTTTGTTCTCGGTGCCGAGGGCGTAGGGAAGTATCTCGACGTTGCGGCAGCGGCGCAGGTTACGGCGCAGGACGGCGAGGATCGGGGGAACCGGCTCCACGGCGTAGACTCTGCCCGCCGGGCCTGCCAGCCGGGAGAGCGTGCGGGCGTAGTAGCCGAGGTTGGCGCCGATGTCGACGGCCGTGTCGCCCGCGCGGACGAGCTGCGGCAGGTGGTAGACGTATTCGGTGGCGGGGGCGTAACGCCCGATGCCGAGCCGCTGCCAGAGGAAGAACAGGCGGCTCACGGCGCGCAGGTAGCCTTCGAGCGGCAGGGTTCGATAGAGGATTTTATGGATCAGTGTCTTCACGTTTTCGGCGGTTTGCGAAGCGGATTTTCCCGGACGGCGTCTGCTGCGGGTGTCGAGGCGGGGCCTCAGTTCTTGTAGTTCACTTCCTGATTCAGCACTTCGACGATGAAAGGGTTGTAGAGCATTTCGTGGCCGATGGTCGATTCGGGGCCGTGGCCGGGGTAGACGCGGACCTCTTCGCCCAGCGGGATCAGGGCGTCGAGGATCGAACGCATGATCCACGAATAGTCGCCGCCCGGTAGGTCGGTGCGGCCGATCGACTCGCGGAAGAGCGTGTCGCCCGTGAAGAGCGATTTGGAGTCGGGGTCGAACAGCGCCACATGGCCGGGGGTATGGCCGGGGGTATGGATCACGCGCAGGACGGTATGGCCGAAGCGGATTTCGGGAGTCGTGTCGAGGTCGATGTCCGCCGGGGGCATCTCGCCGACCGGAACGCCGAAGATGCTGCCGCTGGTCGAGGCGTTGTCCAGCAGGAACCGGTCTTTGGACGAGAGCGCGAAGGGAATGCCGTAGCGTTTCTTGAGGTGTGCGACGCCCAGCGTATGGTCGAAGTGGCCGTGGGTGTTGGCCGCCAGAACGGGTTTGAGTCCGTGCTGGGCGATGAAGTTGTCGAGCGCGGCGTCTTCGCGCGGGTTGCTGTTGCCGGCGTCGATGACGACGGCTTCGGAGGTGTCGTCCCAGACGACGTAGGTGTTTTCCTGTATCGGGTTGAACTGCAGGCAGGCTATTTTCATAATTCGGTCGTTTTTCGGAATCGTAATGTGTTTATGCAAAGACTGTGCGGGCCGGACGGGCCGGG
The DNA here is from genome assembly GCA_021204515.1 of Alistipes sp. Classification (GTDB taxonomy): domain Bacteria; phylum Bacteroidota; class Bacteroidia; order Bacteroidales; family Rikenellaceae; genus Alistipes. Next base: position 31,522 of record JAJPZH010000033.1, read on the forward strand.
CTCCGCCTGTCCGGACGCATGTTTATCATGGGCAAATATAGTGCTTTTTGCCGGATTTTACTTATCTTTATGACCCGAATAAACTTACTCGACATGAAACGACTCGTCGCTTTGATTTTCGTGCTGGCCGTGTGCGGCACGGGAGCCGTAGCCCAGCAGGGCGCTTACAAGACCGTGAAGAACATCGCCTACCGCGACGCCGGAGGCGACCGGAATATCGACACGATGTGCCGGCTGGACCTCTATTATCCGGCGGATAAGGAAGGCTTCTCGACCGTCATATGGTATCACGGCGGCGGTCTGACGGGCGGACGGCGCGACATTCCCGAAGCGTTGAAAAACAAGGGGTTCGCCGTGGTGGGCGTGGAGTACCGGCTCTCGCCGCACGTGAAGGTGGCCGACTGCGTGGACGATGCGGCCGCGTCGGCGGCGTGGGTGGTGAAGCATATCGCCGAGTACGGCGGCGATCCGCGGCGGATTTTCGTGGCGGGCCACTCGGCGGGCGGTTATCTGACCTCGATGATCGGGCTGGACAAGCGCTGGCTGAAGCCCTACGGCATAGATCCCGACACGACGTTCGCGGCGCTGATTCCTTACAGCGGACAGGTGGTGACGCACTTCGCGCGCCGCCGCGAGCTGGGGATTCCCGATACGCAGGTGGTGGTGGACGACATGGCGCCGCTCAATTACGTGCGTCCCGACTGCCGTCCGATTCTGATTCTTTCGGGCGACAGGGAGCGGGAGATGCTGGGCCGCTACGAGGAGAACGCCTATTTCTGGCGCATGATGCGCGTGGCGGGGCATCCCGACGTGCGGATGTACGAGTTCGACGGTTTCGACCACGGCAACATGCCGCAGGCCGGGCACTTCGCGGCGGTGCGCTATATCCGCGAGATGGAGAAGAAAATGGAGCGGTAGTTGTGTAAGATCGGTCATATGAAAATAAACGGATATACGCTTTTGCCGGCTGCGGCCGCTCTGTTCGCCGCGCTTGCGCTGACGGGGTGTTCGCTGCTGAAGGTCGCCGTGGCCACGGGCGATCCCCTGTCGAAAGAGGAGATGAACGTGCGGACGATGACCCGCGGATTCTATTACGACATGGCCGCCGAGGTGGCGCGTACGGCCGATTCGATCGCCCAAGCGGCGCCGGATATGGCTACGCGGGTCGCCGCCGTGAGGTGGAAGATACGCGCCACGCGGGCGGGCGTTTCGGCCGCCATGCAGGGGATTCCGGACGTGGCGCTGGCCGACATGTGGATACTCTGCCGGCGGATGAACGACCGGTTTGCGGCGGCTCCCGATTCGCTGCTGTTCGGAGCGCAGAGCGGCATGGCGCGCGATGCGGCGGCGCGGCTCGACCGCCGGGCCGCGCGGCTGGCGCGGCAGGTGCTGGCGGAGGAGCGTTACGGGCTGATGGAGCGTTTTGTCGAGCAGTATGTGCGGGACAATCCCTCCGACGAGGGGATGGAGGCTTCGAATACCACCCTTGCGTGGATCGAGTTCCTGCGCGAAAACGGCGTCGAGCATGCCTATGCGACGGGTTCGATCGCCGAAGTGCTGGCCGACGTGAACGACCGCGTGAGCGGCCAGACGCAGCAGCTGGCCAGCAGCGTCGGCTGGTCGAAGGACATTCTCGAAATGCAGTTGCAGCAGGACAGCCTGCGCATGGAGGTCGGGGCGCGCCTCGACTCGCTCGAACGCAGTTTCACGCGCATCGTCGTCGTGGCCGAACATCTGCCCGAAATATCGGACCGGGTGCTGGACGAGCTGAACAAACAGGTGACGCAGCTGATATATACGATGAATTACAGCGTCGATAACGCCTTCGCCGATTTCGACCGCCAGCGCGACGAACTGCAGCGGTATGTGACCCGCGAACGGCAGGCGCTGGTGGAGCAGCTGCGGCAGACGGCCGAAGAAGTGGTGCGGACGACGCTGGACGCGGTGCCGGGGCTGGTGGGCAAGGTGCTGCTGTACGTGGTGTCGGCGCTCGCGGTGCTGATCGGCGGACCCTTCGCGCTGGGGTTCTGGCTGGGCGGCGTAAGGGCGAGGGCCGGAGCGAAGAGAAAGGAGTAGGAACGGTTCGGACCGGGCTGCGGGTGTCTGGAACGGAACGGGGTGCGGCGGCCTGATCGCCGTGTCGGCGGAGGTGAAGGACGAGGGCGGCGGCTCGGCAAAATGCAAGCGAACTTGCTTTTGCCCTCAGCTTGCACTATCTTTGCGGCAAATTGGAAGACGATGGCTCGCAAAAAGGCAAATTATCCCCTGATCGAGGGACTCGAAATAACGACGCTCGCCGCCGAAGGCAAGGCGATGGGACGCTGGAACGACGTGGTGGTGTTCGTGCCGCTGACCGTTCCGGGCGATGTGGTGGATGTGCAGATACGCTCCAAGCGCCGCCGGTTCATGGAGGGATTCGTGGTCCGCTACGTCAGAAAATCGCCGCTGCGCGCGGAGGCTTTCTGCGCCCATTTCGGGGTGTGCGGGGGCTGCAAGTGGCAGAACCTGCCCTACGAGGAGCAGCTGCGCTTCAAGACCGAGCAGGTGCGCGACCAGCTGACGCGCATCGGCAAGATCGCACTGCCGCAGATCGCGCCCTGTCTGGGGTCGGAGCAGACCCGGTTTTACCGCAACAAACTCGAATTCACCTTCGCCGACCGCCGCTGGCTGACGCGCGAAGAGGTGGAGAGCGGAACGGACTTCGATGCCGCGCCCGCACTCGGATTCCATATTCCCAACATGTTCGACAAGGTGCTGGACATCGACAAGTGCTGGCTCCAGCCCGATCCGTCGAACGACATCCGCACCGCGACCAAACGCTTCTGCATCGAAAACGGCTACACGTTCCACAACGCCCGCGAACACCGGGGGCTGATGCGCAACATGATCGTCCGCACGGCTTCGACGGGCGAGGTGATGGTGATCGTGGTGTTCGGCGAGGACGACCGGGAGCGGATCGCCGCGCTGCTGGACCATCTGGCGGCGGAATTTCCGCAGATCACCTCGCTGTTCTACATCGTCAATACCAAGTTCAACGATTCGGTCGGGGACCTCGATCCGGTTTGCTACAAGGGGAAGGACCATATCGTCGAAGAGATGGAGGGGCTGCGGTTCAAGGTGGGGCCGAAGTCGTTCTACCAGACCAATTCGGCGCAGGCGTACGAACTCTACAAGGTGGCGCGGGAGTTCGCGGACCTCAAGCCGGAGAACGTGCTTTACGACCTCTACACCGGAACGGGGACCATCGCCAACTTCTGCGCCGCGCGGTGCCGGAGAGTGGTGGGTGTGGAGTACGTGCCCGAAGCGATCGCCGATGCGAAGGTCAATTCGCAGATCAACGGCATCGGGAATACGGTTTTCTATGCGGGCGACATGAAGCAGGTGCTGAGCGACGGGTTCGTCGCCGCCAACGGCCGTCCCGACGTGATTATCCTCGATCCGCCGCGTGCGGGCGTCGATGAGCCGGTGATCGGGGTGATTCTGCGCGCTGCGCCCGGGCGGATCGTCTATGTGAGCTGCAATCCCGCCACGCAGGCCCGCGATCTGGCGCTGCTCGACGCCGATTACCGCGTCGAGGCGGTACAGCCCGTGGACATGTTCCCCCATACGCATCATGTGGAGAATGTCGTGAAACTCGTTCGTCGATAAGATTCGGCGGTTTCGGGATATTCGGCGGGCGGATGCCGGCCCGGCGAACGGGCATTACGGGATCGTCCTGAGCGTCGAAAACCATGCGGCGGTCGATGCGGCTTTCCGCCGGGGCGTTGCGAAAGGCGCCGGGCCCGTCATGGAACCCGCTGCCGAACCGTGGGGCCGGCGCATCCGCTACGAGGCCGATCCCGAGGGCAACCCGGTCGAAATCGGGTCGTTCGGCGTATGATTCCGGAGAGGGGATGCAGTATTTCGGATTTTTGGCGTTTTATTTGCAAGACAGTTACCTAAAAAACGGAAAATATGAAAAAACTGATTTTAATGGCTGCGGTGGCGCTGATGGCGTTTCCCGCGGCGGCACAGATGCAGGAGGCTTTCCCCAGCTATATTCAGGTGAACGGACGCGCCGAGAAGGAGATCACGCCCGACGAGTTCTACCTCTCGATCGTCATCAACGAGCGCGATTCGAAGGGCAAGATTTCGGTCGAGAGCCAGCAGCGCGACATGATCGCGGCCCTCAAGCGGCTGGGCGTGAACGTCGAGAAGCAGTTGAAGGTGGCCAACCTTTCGAGCGAATTCTTCAAGAAGAACACTTCGGTAGCGACGGCCAAGTACCAGCTTCAGCTGGGATCGTCGGCCGAGGTGGCCAAGGTATGGCAGGCGCTCGACGGACTCGGAATCTCGAACGTTTCGATCCTGAAGGTGTCGCACTCGAAGATCGACGAGTATAAGGAGCAGGTGCGCGTCGAAGCGATGCAGAACGCCAAGCAGAGCGCCCGGACGCTGGCCGAAGCGATCGGGCAGAGCGTCGGCAAGTGCTTCTATATCTACGACTCGAACAACAACGTGATGCCGGTGATGTATGACAATATGGCCGTGATGCGCAGTGCGAAGGCGGGGTATGGCGAAGAGGCTGCTGCGGACGAACCGCTCGACTTCAAGACTATCAAACTGCAGTACAACGTGCAGGCGAAATTCGTGCTGGAGTAGCTCTCCGGCGGCATATGCGAAGAGGATGTCCCGCGAAGGGCGTCCTCTTCGTCGTCTCCGGGTGTAAAAAACGGCGCCGGATGATACGGATTCCGGAAATTTATACTATCTTTGTTTACTTTGCCCCTTAAAAAAGGAGGAGTTATGGAAAAGCAGTTTTGTTTCAACTACGAACATTATGCGGCTCTTGCCGGGATGTCCGATGCGGACCGCGAGCTGGTTCGGGAGGCCGAACGGGCCACGGCGAACGCCAATGCGCCCTATTCGAAGTTCCGGGTGGGGGCGGCCGCGCGGCTGCGCAGCGGGAAAATACTCTACGGAAGCAATTTCGAGAGCGAGGTCTATCCCGCGGGGCTTTGCGCCGAGCGGACGCTGATGTTCTATGCGCAGGCCAATTATGCCGACGATCCGATCGAGACGCTGGCGATCGCTTCCGATCCTTCGGAGCGCGAATGCTATCCCTGCGGCCAGTGCCGTCAGGTGATGGTCGATGTCGAACGCCGTCAGGGTGTGCCCATGCGGGTCATCATGAGCGGCAGCGGCACGGCGACGGTCGTCGATTCGGCGTCGCGGCTGCTGCCCTTCACGTTCGTGCTCTGACCCGCAGCGAGCATGTCCGAGATACCGGCTTCGGCGGCGCGGCCCGCCAACGGCGGGGAAACGTTGCGTTGAAGTACAGGCCGCTTTTAGAAATACCCGAAAAATGTTCACTCCCGAAGACATCCTTTACGAAGACAATCACCTGCTGATCGTCAATAAACACTGCGGCGATCTGGTGCAGCCCGATCCGTCGGGCGAAAGCGCGCTCGAAGACCAGATAAAAGCCTTTATCAAACGCCGCGACGCTAAGCCCGGCGACGTGTTCCTCGGCGTGGTGCACCGCATCGACCGTCCGGTGAGCGGCGCGGTGCTGTTCGCCAAGACCTCGAAAGCCCTGACGCGGCTCAACGAAATGATCCGCGAGGGCCGCATCCGCAAGGTTTACTGGGCTTTGACAGAACGGACGCCCGACCCCGAAAGCGGCGAACTGCGCCACTACATCCTGCGTGACGGCCGTACCAACCGGTCGCGGGCCAGCGACGGGCCGAAGCCCGGCGCCAAAGAGGCGCGCCTGCGTTACGCGACGCTGGGGGCGGGGACCAATTATACGCTCGTCGAGGTGGAGCTGCTGACGGGGCGCCATCACCAGATCCGCGCCCAGTTGTCGAAGATCGGGTGTCCGATCCGCGGCGACCTGAAGTACGGCGCGCGGCGTTCGCTGCCCGGCGGCGGAATCTCGCTTCATTCGCGGCGGGTCGAGTTCGAGCATCCCGTGCGGCGGGAACCCGTGAGCGTCACGGCTCCCGCGCCTGCGGACGACAATCTGTGGGCTTATTTCGAAATTCATTAATTTACAAAAAAGATATGCGATTGCTGATTCAGCGTGTGAAGAGCGCTTCCGTCAGCGTCGGCGGCGACGAACTGTCCCGGATCGGGCAGGGGCTGCTGGTGCTGGTCGGCGTGGGCGTGGAGGACACGGACGAAGATATGGAGTATCTGGCGGGCAAGCTGGTCCGTCTGCGGATTTTCTACGACAGGCAGGGGGTGATGAACCTCGACGTGCGGCAGGTCGGCGGCGAAGTGCTGGTGGTGAGCCAGTTCACGCTGCAGGCTTCGACCCGCAAGGGCAACCGCCCGTCGTACGTCAGGGCGGCTCCCGAAGCCGTTTCGCGTCCGATGTACGAGCGTTTTACGGCCCGCGTGGCCGAACTGCTGGGCCGGGATGTGCCGACGGGGAAGTTCGGAGCCGATATGCAGGTGGCGCTGGTGAACGACGGTCCGGTGACCATCTGGATAGATTCCAAAATGAGGGATTGCTAACCTAAGAATAGAAGATGAAAAGATTTTTGACTGTTTTGCTGGCGGGTGTTTCCGCGGCTTTCGCCTCCTGCGGAAACGACGGCGCGGAGAAGGGGGACACGTGGTTCCTCAAACCCGAAGCGGTGGTTTCGGGAACGACGGCGGAGGTCTCCTGCCGCACGGAATTCGCCGACGGCGTGCTGACCGGGAGCGGCGCGGGGTTCGTATACGCGCGGATCGGAGCCGCGGACGGCTATTTCGACGCCGAGCCGGTGGAGGTGAACGGGAATGCGCTTTCGTGCCGTCTGAGCGACCTCGAACCCGAAACCGACTACTTGGTGTACGCTTATCTGGAGCTGGGCGGCGCAGGGCGCATGCAGAGCGAATCGGTCTCCTTCCGGACCGGGAAGGGAAGCGATCCGGGGAATGCGCCGGTATTCGGACAGCCCGCCTACTCGGAGGTGACATCCTCTTCGGCGACGCTGAGCTGTTCGTTCGCCTATCAGGGCGCGGAGCCTGTTTCCGAGGTTTATTTCCTCTGCGAGACGGGCGGCGTCCCGAAACGCGAAGCCGTGAGTGCGCAGCCCGGCGCGAAGAGCGTCCGGCTTTCGGGGCTGGACGCTTCGACGGACTATACGTTCCGTTTGTGCGTCGCTGCGGGCGGAAAGACCTATGAGAGCGGAGAGGCGGCCTTTACGACCGATGCGGGCGACGGGCCCGGACCCGGTCCGAATCCGGGGCTGACGAAGTTTTCGGGCTGGCCCGAACTGCCCGTCGAGGTGAAGAACGGCGATTACCATTACGCCTACCATACGATCAGCGACTTCAAGGTCGGAAACTACAACGCCCGCAACTACACGGTATGTTACAGCGCTGAGAATCACGGTCCCGTATGGGTGGCCGCGCCGCTGCACAACTGTTATGTGACCAAGAGCGGGAACCGCAGCTACAGTCAGGACCCGGATGTTCCGGCGGGCATACAGCCGGCGTCGAAGTCCCTCGCCGATCCCTACAACAAGGACCACATGCTGGGCAACCGCGAACGTTCGAGAACGGCCGTCATGCGCAGGCAGGTCTGCTATTACACCAATATCGCGCCCCAGCACGGCGGGACGTTCAATACGGGCGGCGGCGCGTGGAACAACATCGAAGACCTGATAGACACCTATTGGGATTCGACCGAGAGTGCCAATGTGGGCGATACGCTCTATGTGGTCGTCGGGGCTTACTACAAGACGTGGACCGACTCGTACGGCAATACGGCTTCGCCCAAGAAGGCCGCCTTCGGCGGTCAGCAGGCGGGCGTTCCGACCATGTTCTACTATGCCATGCTGCGGACGAAGAACGCCAAGTCCGGCAAATCGGTGTTGCGCTGTTCGCGCGAGGAGCTGCAGTGCGCGGCCTTCGTGATGAGCCATGCCATGCAGAAGGGGCACAAACCCTCGCGCAGCGATATGCGCAGCGTCGCGGAGGTCGAGCGGCTGAGCGGGTTCCAGTTCTTTACCAACGTGCCCAATGCGCCCAAGGATAGCTATAACCCTTCGGACTGGGGATTGTAGCGATGTATGCGTGGGGCGATAACAGGCGGTTCAACTCCTATTCGGGGTATTTTCGCCGCATGTTCGGCTGCCGCGTGCAGAAACTGTCGGTGGACGCCGGGTTCACGTGTCCCAACCGGGACGGCACGACCAGCCGGGGAGGATGTACGTTCTGCAATAACGGGGCGTTCACTCCCTCGTACTGCGTGCCGGCCAAGGGGGTGCGGCGGCAGATCGAGGAGGGGATCGAGTTCCACCGCAGGCGTTACCGCACGGCGTCGAAGTATCTGGTTTATTTCCAGTCGTTTTCGAACACCTATGCGCCGCTGGAGCGGCTGAAGGAGGTGTACGGCGAGGCGCTGGCGCATCCCGACGTGGCGGGCATCGTCGTCGGCACGCGGCCCGACTGCGTGGACGCCGAAAAGCTGGACTATTTCGCGGAGCTGGCGCGCGGGAGGTACGTGGCCGTCGAGTACGGCATCGAATCGACGTACGACGAGACGCTGCGGGCGGTGAACCGCGGGCATGACTTCGCCTGCGCGCGCCGCGCCGTGGAGATGACCGCCGCGCGGGGACTGCACGTCGGGGCGCACTTTATCCTCGGACTGCCGGGCGAGACGGACCGGATGCTGCTGGAGCAGGTCGCGGCGATCAATTCGCTGCCGCTCACGACGCTGAAATTCCATCAGCTGCAGGTTTTCCGCGGTACGGCGATGGCCGCCGAATACGACGCCGATCCCGGACGGTTCCGCTTCTGGGAGATCGGCGAGTACATCGACCTTTTCGTCGAGGTGCTGCGCCGCCTGCGGCCCGATCTGGTCGTCGAGCGGTTTGCGAGCGAGGCTCCGCCCCGCTACCATTACGGCCGCAACTGGGGACTGGTGCGCAACGAACAGCTGCTGGCGATGCTCGAAAAAAGATTGGAGCAGCGGAATGCGTATCAAGGCGAAATTTTTATACCTTTACAGTCGCTGAGATAGGTTCGTACAGGCAGCGCCGCGGCAATCGGTAAATTTATTTGCCATTGCGCCCGGCCTGCACTATCTTTGCCTTTGCAACTGCTAATATTTCCGCAACGAAATGAAACCCATCACTAAAGACCTGATGCTGAAGCCTGTCAAGGAGTATTTCCTGATGACGGTCGGCATGATCATGTACTCTTTCGCGTGGATCGGCTGCATCCTGCCCGCCAAAGGCGTCGGCGGAGGGGCCGCGGGTCTGTCGCTCGTGCTGTGCCATGCCGTCGAGGAGTGGCTCGGAGTCTCGATTCAGATCGGTACGATGGTATTCATCATCAACGGAATACTGCTGCTGATCGCAGGATTCATCATCGGCTGGAATTTCGGCGTGAAGACCGTTTACTGTGTCATCGTGATTTCGGTGGGGATGAATTTCTGGCAGTCGGTGCTGCCGGAGGGCGACTTTCTCCATCTGGAGCGCATCCTGTCGGTGATTCTCGGCGGCATACTGGCCGGTATGGGCGTGGCGATGTGTTTCGCGCAGGGCGGCTCGACGGGCGGCACGGACATCGCCGCGATGATCATCAACAAGTACCGCACGGTCAGCTACGGCAAGATCGTCATCTATTCGGATTTCGTCATCATCGGATCGTCGATGCTCGTGGGATTTCATATCGACACGGTGATCTACGGCTATGTGATGACGGCGGTCTTCGGCTATACGGTCGATATAATCATGGCCGGGAACCAGCAGTCGAGTCAGGTCTTCATCGTGACGCACGACTACGAGAAGATGGCCGAGGCCATCGTCGAAAATATCCACCGCGGCGTGACGCTCATCGACTCGCAGGGGTGGTACACCAAGAAACAGTCGAAGATCGTCATGGTGGTATGCCGCAAGCGCGAGACCGCGATGATTCTGAAATTCGTCAAGACGATAGATCCCGACGCCTTTATGACCGTGGGGTCGGTGATGGGCGTTTACGGCAAGGGATTCCAGACGCTCAATAAAATCTGATGCCCCTCTATGCCGACATAGTTCTGCCGCTGGCGCAGCCCGCCTATACGTTCGCCGTGCCTGAAGGGATGCGCGTGGCGGAGGGGACGGCCGTAGCCGTGCAGTTCGGACCCCGCAAATTCTACACGGGCGTCGTTTGGCGGGTGCATGACCGTCGTCCGCCGTTCAGAACAATCAAACCCATACAGCGCGTATTGTACGACGCGCCCCTGCTCTCGGCGCAGCAAAAGGCGCTCTGGGAGTGGATCGCCGCGTACTACATGTGTTCGGCGGGCGAGGTGATGCGCGTGGCGCTGCCGTCGCTGATGAAGCCTTCGGGCGACACCGAGGAGGAGTTCGCCGAAGACGAGTTCCGCCCCCGCACGGAGTGCTACGTGGCGCTGGCGCGGGAGCTGCACGACGAAGGGCGTCTGCACGAGGTCTTCGAGAAGCTCGTGCGGCGCGCGCCCAAGCAGTACGAAGCCCTGCTGGAAATCGCGTCGGCGGGGGACGAGACCCGGATTTCGACGGGCGAGGTGGCCCGCCGCCTGCTGCGGGCAGACTATGCCGTGCTGCATGCGCTGGAGCGCAAGGGGCATATCGTCTGCACGGAGCGCGAACGCACCGTCGAGCGGGGCGGCTCGGCGTTCCGGCTGCCCGAACTGACCGCGCCGCAGCGCGAAGCGCTCGGTTCGCTGCGGGAGCAGTTCGCCGAAAAGCCTGCGGCGCTGCTGCACGGCGTGACGGGGTCGGGGAAGACCGAGATTTACATACACCTGATCGCCGAAGTGCTGGCGCGGGGCGGCGACGTGCTGCTGCTCGTGCCCGAAATCGCCCTTACGGCGCAGCTGATCGAGCGCATGGAGCGCATCTTCGGCAGCCGCGTGACTCCCTATCATTCGAAACTTACGAACCGCCGCCGCACGGAGACCTACCTGCGGCTGAACCGTTCCCAAGGGGGCGAGTTCGTCGTCGGCGTGCGGTCGTCGATATTTCTGCCGCTCAGGCATCTGCAGCTGATAATCGTGGACGAGGAGCACGACGCCAGCTACAAGCAGGCCGATCCTGCGCCCCGCTACAACGCCCGCGACTGCGCCGTGGTGATGGCCCGCCTGTGGGGCGGCCGCACGCTGCTGGGGAGCGCCACGCCGTCGCTCGAAACGTGGCTCAACGCCGAGGGCGGGAAGTACGGCCGCGCCGTGCTGGCGGAGCGTTACGGCGACGCCCGGCCGCCCGAAATATTGGTTTCGGATACGATTCGCGCCGCCAAGCGCGGCGAGCGGCATGCGCATTTCAACAAACTGCTGCTGGACAAGATGGAAGAGGCGCTCGGACGGGGCGAGCAGGTGATGCTGTTCCAGAACCGCCGCGGATTCGCGCCCTACGTCGAGTGTGCGGAGTGCGGGTGGACGGCTCGCTGTCCGCACTGCAACGTGACGCTGACCTACCACAAGGGCGGCGCCAGACTCGTCTGCCACTACTGCGGTTACACGGCTCCTGTGCCGGCGAAGTGTCCTTCGTGCAAGGTGACCGACGTGCTGCCGCGGGGATTCGGCACGGAGAAGGTCGAGGAGGAGATCGCCCGGCTCTTCCCCGAAGCCCGCGTCGCCCGGCTGGACCGCGACAGCGTGACCTCCGAGCGGGCGTTCAACGCCATAATCTCCGATTTCGAAGCCCGCAAGACCGATATTCTGGTCGGGACGCAGATGATTACGAAGGGATTCGACTTCGGCGGCGTGTCGCTGGTGGGGATTCTCAATGCCGACAACCTGCTGAACAACCCCGATTTCAGGGCCGCGGAGCGGGCCTTTCAGTTGATGCTGCAGGTCGCCGGACGCGCCGGACGCCGCTCGGACGGCGGTGAGGTGGTGATTCAGACCTCCGAGCCGGGGCATCCCGTGATCCGGCAGGTCGTGGCGGGCGATTTCGCCGGGATGGCCCGCACGCAGCTCTCCGAACGCGAAGCGTTCTTCTATCCGCCCTATGCGCGGCTGACCTCGCTGACGCTGCGCCACCGCGACGTCGCGCTGCTGCGCCGCGGCGTCACGGAGCTGGCGGCGCGCCTGCGCGTCAGGTTCGGCCGCCGCGTGCTGGGGCCGATGACGCCCCCGGTGGACCGCATCCGCGGCGAGTATCTCGCGGGGCTGCTGCTCAAGATCGAAAGCGGCGCGTCGTCGGCCAAAGCCCGCTCACTGCTGGCCGCCGAGCTGAAGGCGTTCGCCGAAAATCCCGAATTCAAAACGATAACCGTCGTCTGCAATGTCGATCCTCAGTGACCTGCTGCGCGACGTCGCGGCGCTCTTCTTTCCGCCGCGCTGCCCTGTCTGCGGCGCTCCGCTCGCGCAGGGCGAACGCACGGTGTGCACGCTGTGCCGCACGACGGCGCCCCTGACGGGGTTCTGGCGCGAGGCGGACAATCCCCTGCTGTCGAAGTGCCGGGACATGCTGCCCGTCGAGCGGGCTTCGGGGTTTCTCTACTACATCCACGGAAGCGGGTGGCGGGAGCTGATCCGCGGATTCAAATACCGCGGAGCATGGCGCACGGCCCGCGCGATGGGCGAGTGGTACGGCCGCTGTCTGAAGGAGAGCGGGCTGTACGACGGCGTGGAGGTGGTCGTACCCCTGCCGCTGCACCCCGTCAAGCGGTGCCGGAGGGGGTACAACCAGTCGGAGTACATCGCCGAGGGGATCGCTTCGCAGCTGGGTGCGGAGGTGGACCGCCGGAGCGTCCGCCGCAAACGCAATACGGAGAGTCAGGCCCTCAAGCCGCGGCGCGAGCGCGCCCGTAACGTGGACGAGGCTTTCGCGGTGCGCCGTCCCGAACGGCTCGAAGGGCGGCACGTCCTGCTGGTGGACGACGTCTTCACGACGGGCAGCACGATGCTGTCGTGCGCCGGGGAGATACTGCGTGCCGCGCCCGGCTGCCGGATCAGCATCGCGGCGCTCGCCGTTTCGCGGCGGGAGCTGGGGGTGAGGGAGTGAAGTTCCGGAATTTATTTTTCGACAGTCCGGTAGTTCCCGTCGTGCGGAGCCTCCGGGCTTAAACTATGTTATAAACATAGTTTTCGACAGAATATCCCGTGAAGGCGTTTTGAATTCTCCCGGCTTATTGCTACTTTTGGACTCTGAACGAAAGAGTATATCATGGCTAAAGATTATAACCCCTCCCAACGCAACAGGGAGGCATTCGAGGCGCTGACCGACACCGCCGGCAACGTGCCCCCGCAGGCGGTCGAACTGGAGGAAGCCGTGCTCGGCGCGCTGATGCTGGAAAAGGACAGCATTATCGCCGTGCAGGAGTACGTCACGCCCGACGCTTTTTACACCGAGGAACACCGCACGATCTACCGCGCGATCGAGGAGCTTTCGATGGAGCTTAAACCGATCGACCTCTATACCGTCACCGAGCGGCTGAAAGCCAAAAAGGAGCTTAAGAAGGTGGGCGGCGCGTCGTATCTGGCGCAACTGACGCAGAAGGTCGGTTCGGCCGCAAACGTCGAATTCCACGCCAAAATCATCGCCCAGAAGTACGTGCAGCGCGAGCTGATCCGCTCGGCGACCGAGATTCAGAAGCGGTCGTACGACGAATCGACCGACGTGACGGAGCTGATCGGGTATGCCGAGGGCGAGATATTCAAGGTCGCAGAAGGGCACGTCAAGCGGTCGGTGCAGGCGTCGAAGGATATTCTGGCCCGCGCGCTGATGCAGATCGAGGAGGCGTCGAAGAATACGAGCGCCTTCAACGGCGTGCCGTCGGGCTTCATGGCCATCGACCGCGTGACGCTGGGCTGGCAGCTCTCGGACCTGATCATCATCGCCGCACGCCCTTCGATGGGCAAGACGGCGTTCGTGCTCTCGATGGCCCGCAACATGGCGGTCGATCACGAGCAGGGCGTGGCGTTCTTCTCGCTCGAAATGTCCGCCGTACAGCTGATGATGCGTCTGATTATCGCTGAGACGGGACTGAGCGGAAACGACGTCAAGTCGGGCCGTCTGACACCCGAACAGTGGCGGCATCTGGAGTCGGCGACCAAGCCGCTGGGCAGCGCGCCGCTCTTTATCGACGACACGCCGGCGCTTTCGGTCTTCGAGTTCCGTTCGAAGGCCCGCCGTCTGAAGATACACCACGACATCAAGATCATCATCATCGACTACCTCCAGCTGATGACCGGCAATCAGGATTCGAAGGGAAACCGCGAGCAGGAGGTGGCCTTTATTTCGCGTACGCTCAAGGCGATCGCCAAGGAGCTGAACGTGCCGATGATCGCGCTGTCGCAGCTGAGCCGTGCGACCGAGATGCGCGGCGGCTCGAAGCGCCCCCAGCTCTCGGACCTCCGCGAGTCGGGAGCTATCGAGCAGGACGCCGACATCGTGGCCTTCATCCACCGTCCGGAGTATTACGGCATCAATCAGGACGAGAACGGCATGCCGACGGCGGGTATGGCCGAAATCATCCTCGCCAAGCACCGTAACGGCGCCGTGTGCGACGTGAACCTGCGCTTCCTGAAAGAGCAGGCGCGTTTCGCCGACGTGGACGACACGATGCTGCCGCCGTCGCAGGCGGCCGACAGCCAGCAGGCTTACGACGATTATGCCAGCGGTTCGAACTCCGGGCCGGGAGCCGGAATCGGCGGCGGACTGGGCGCGGGAATCGGCGGCGGGGAGTTCGACCCCAATCCGCCCGCGCTGAACGACGAGGCGCCGTTTTAAAGGCACCGTTTTGGAGGGGCGTCGTTTTAGAAGGGAGTGCCTTTTTGGAGGGATGCTGCGGCCGGAGCGGAAGGTGCGGCCGATGCGGCCGGAGAAGTCGATGCGGTCGATGCAGGTAATGCGGCCGACCGTGAAAGAGGTAGGTAACAGAATGGTTAACTGATAATATTTTTCCGATAAATGTTTGTCCGGACCTATGCAGGAGCGATCGTGGGAATCGATGCCGCGGCGGTGACCGTCGAGGTCAATATCGCCGGCGGCGGGCTGGGGATGTACCTCGTGGGGCTGCCGGACAGCGCCGTGAAGGAGAGCGAGCAGCGCATACGTGCGGCGTTCGAGAACTCCGGGGAACGGATGTCGGGCCGCAAGGTGGTCGTGAGTCTGGCTCCGGCCGATCTGCGCAAGGAGGGCGCGTCGTTCGACCTGCCGATAGCCGTCGGGATTCTCGCGGCGATGTCGCGGGTGAACGCCGAAACGCTTGCCGGGACGATGTTCGCGGGCGAATTGTCGCTGGACGGGACGCTGAAACCCGTGCGGGGCGTACTGCCGATGGCCGTGCGCGCCCGGAACGAGGGATTGCGGCGGCTGGTGCTGCCGGCGGCGAATGCCGCGGAGGCGGCCGTGGTCGAAGGCGTCGAGGTGATCGGGGCCGGAAGCCTGAAGGAGGTGATCGGACTGCTGAACGGCGAACGGGAGATGACGCCGGCGGTGCCTGCGGACGGGGTGCCGTTCGGGGCGGAGGCGGGCCGTTATGAAGAGGATTTTGCCGATGTGAAGGGCCAGACGCATGTGAAGCGTGCGCTGGAGATAGCCGCCGCGGGCGGTCATAACGTGCTGATGATCGGGGCGCCGGGTTCGGGCAAGACGATGCTGGCCCGCAGGATGCCGACCATTCTGCCGCCGCTGTCGCGCGAAGAGGCGCTGGAGACGACCAAAATATACTCTGTGGCCGGAAATACGGTGACGGGCGGTTTGATGGCGCGGCGGCCTTACAGGGCGCCGCACCATACGATTTCGCAGGCGGCGCTGATCGGCGGAGGGCAGTCGCCGCGCCCCGGCGAGGTGTCGCTGGCCCACAACGGGGTGCTGTTTCTCGACGAGCTGCCCGAATTCGGGCGCAGTGTGCTGGAGGTGCTGAGGCAACCGCTGGAGGAGAAGAAGGTGACCGTTTCGCGGGCGAAATACAGCGTGGAATATCCCGCCAACTTTACGCTGGTGGCGGCGATGAACCCCTGTCCGTGCGGCTATTACAACCATCCGGCGAAGGAGTGCGTCTGTTCGCCGGGATCGGTGCACCGCTATATGAGCCGGATTTCGGGACCGCTGATGGACCGGATCGACCTGCATGTGGAGGTGACGCCCGTGCCGGCGGCCGAACTTTCGGCGGCGGCGCCCGGCGAGCCGAGCGCCGCGGTCCG
>JAJPZH010000164.1 GCA_021204515.1 Alistipes sp.
ATATAAATATTAAATCATTTTACCAGATAAATTCAGATTGAACATGTTTTAGCAGATGTGGGGAAAATGTGGGGAATTTTTCATATTTTTGCTCTGTCAATCTGGAATCTGGGTACTATGAAAATAACTCTTATTATCAAAAAGAGCGTAAAACGCTATGATACAGAATCGAAAGCGACCATTTACGCGCGTCTGCGGGATGGCAGGCAGGTAGATATGGTCGCACCGACCCGGCTTACCATCAACCCCAACCTTTGGGATGACAAGTCCGAACAGGTCAAAAGCAAAATCGTTTGCGACGACGAAATGCGTTCCTATTACAACGACGAAGCCCGCAAACTCAAGTCCTATCTCGAAAAAGCCTATCAATCCCGACAGCCGGCAGAACCACAGAAAGAGTGGCTGAAAGAAGCATTGGATCAATATTACAATCCGCAAAAATACAATGTCGAAACGTCCGAGGAAGAAACGGCTAAGCCAACATTGATCGCACTGTTCGACGAATTTCTTGAAAAGCACCGTCTTTCCGATGTCCGTAAAAAGAATTATCGGGTCATCAAACGAGGGTTACAACGATATGAACTTTATATCCGGACAACCAAGCGAGGACGAAAAGCATTTGTATTGGACATCGACGAGGTAACAGCCGATACACTGCGGGACATCTGGGATTTTCTGGAAAATGAGTACCGCTACTGCGCTCTTTACCCGGAAATCTACGAAGCTATACCCGAAGCACGTACGCCACAACCCAGAGGGAAGAATACTTTATTGGATTGCTTCTCGCGCATCCGGACTTTCTTCTACTGGTGCAACAGCAACAAAAAGACCCGTAACCGACCGTTCGACGATTTCCCGTTGGAAGAATGCACATACGGAACGCCTTATTATATCACGATAGAGGAATTGCATAAAATTTACGGCACGAACCTGAAGCGCCATCCGCAACTGGCCGTTCAGCGCGACATCTTCGTTTTTCAATGCCTAATCGGCTGCCGGGTGGGTGACCTGCTGAAAATGACGAAATCGAATCTGATTAACGGAGCTGTCGAGTACATACCGCGCAAGACCAAGGAAGGGCGGCCACTAACCGTACGGGTTCCACTGAATCAGACAGCCAAAGAGATCGTATCTCGTTACAAAAGTCTGGACAGCGACAAACTGCTGCCGTTCATTTCCGAGCAGAAATACAATTTGGCGATCAAGCGGATTTTCAAAGCCGCAGGATTGAAACGGTTGGTTACGGTCATAAACCCCACCACCCGCGAAGAAGAAAAAAAGGTACTGTATGAGATTGCATCATCGCACCTTGCCCGACGTACTTTTGTAGGGAACCTATACAAGCAGGTCAAAGACCCCAATCTGGTCGGAGCTTTGAGCGGACATAAGGAAGGCAGCAAGGCTTTCGCTCGTTATCGTACCATTGACGATGAAATGAAAAAAGAATTAGTAAATTTGTTGTCGTAAAAGAGATAATTGCGTCCGCGGCGCGGTCGGAATTCAACGGACATAACCCTGCAATCATAAATCACATCCAACAGTGATTTTTATTTGACTTATCCATAAATTGCGCTATATTTGCATTAAAATCACATCAAATTGAGATTCATGAACAAGGTCGGTAATGCAATAAAAGAGCGCCGCAAGATATTGAAAATAACACAACGGACACTTGCGGAATTGGCCGGAGTGGGTATCAACACGCTCACAAAAATTGAGCGCGGAGAAGGGAATCCCACGATCAAAGTTCTTGAAAAAATACTCGATACGCTGGGGTTGGAACTACAAATCGGGATCAAACAGCGGAATGAATTATGAGACAAGGAGCAGTATACATGAATGGCAAGTTAGCCGGCATATTGACAGAAATATCACCGACTGAATACGTTTTCAAATACGATGATACATACTATGCAGATGATATGCAGCCAGCCGTCAGTCTGACATTACCCAAAACACAGCAGGAGTATAGATTGGCTTATTTGTTCCCCTTTTTCAGCAACATGCTGTCCGAGGGCCGCAACCGCATCGTTCAGTCCCGCATGCTGCATATCGATGAAAACGACCATTTCGGCATTCTGCTGGCGACAGCACAAACGGATGTTGCCGGAGCAGTAACTGTAAAACCCCTATAACAATGAATCCGATTACGATTTGCCCATCCACATTGGCCGAAGGATATGACAGCTACTCTCCGATTGCGATAAAACATCTGTTCGACGGCCAACAAGTGTCCCCATTTTTGGATTATACACCTATTGATGATGACAATAATTCCGCGAACCAAGAAGAGTTTCTGCATAATCAGGAGCGAATCTCGCTGTCAGGAGTACAACCTAAATATTCGATGATCGTTCGCAAAGGCAAATTGACCTTAACTCAAGAAGGCGAACAAGGCCACTATATCCTCAAACCAAAATTAAGCGATTTCCGCAACCGGATATATAGTTCTGCGAATGAAAATCTGACCATGCAAATCGCGTCACAGGTATTCGGAATCGAAACTGCCGCAAACGGACTTTGCTTTTTCAAAGGAGGAGAACTGGCTTATATCACCAGACGGTTCGATGTCAAACCCGACGGCACAAAGCGCAGAAAAGAAGATTTTGCATCGCTCGCCGGACTGACTACGCAAAACGGCGGTAAGAATTACAAATATGAGTACTTGACATACGAAGAATGCGGAGAGTTAATTCGACGATACCTGCCCGCATGGAAAGTAGAGACCCTGAAATTTTTCGATCTCATCATATTCAATTTTCTGATTTGCAACGGCGACGCCCATCTGAAAAATTTTTCGGTACTCGAAACCGAATCAGGCGATTTCCGTCTGTCTCCGGCATACGACTTGATAAATACCAAACTGCATGTAGACGACCGGATATTCGCCCTCGACAAAGGGTTGCTGAAAGACAACGCCGCCGAATACATGCCTTATGGAATGACCAACGGCACAACTTTCCGGGAATTCGGCAAAAGATTAGGGCTCCCGGACAAAACAGTCCGACGGGAACTCGACAAATTCTGTGCATCCTATCCGCTTTTAGATACGCTGATCGCCAACTCCTATTTATCCGATGAATTGAAAGAAAGTTACCGTAACATGTATCTCGGACGGCGGGATTCTTACCTAAAAATCGGGTTATAACACCTTACGACTTATGGGCCAGCAGGAATACGAGGCTTTCAAAGCGAAGTTACGGGAATGGATGGACATCCATCCCAACGAATACGCCGCATTCGAAGAGGCGATGAACGCCCGCGACTATGCAGGATGCCAGTTGGTCATGTTCCAAGCCATGTCCCTCATCCCCCGGTATCGGCACCTCATGTCCGCTAAAGCCAATGAAGGCCTGTTCGAACATGTCGATGAGATCGAGCAGGCGGCCCAACAACACGACCTTGCCGGTAAGATCATCCGGGAGTGCGAACAGCCCGGCAAGGATTCCACCATCCCGGCGATGCTTTGCTGGCTCTACTTCGGCAAGAGTTTCGAACGGATGGTGGAGCGTTGCGAAGAACTGCGGCGTTCGCCCGATTTGGGTTTCCTGCAGAAGATGACCATGAGTGCCACGATCAAACTGCTGATCTCACGCTCCATCAAATTAGAACTGCGCACCAAGCAGGACTGGGATGCTCACCGCGAAGCGATGCGGCTGGCCGAAAGCGACCGAGTGCTGGAATGGGCTGCGGGCACTCTTCCTGTCGAAGATACAGGTGAAAAGAGGAAGCCCGGCAGGCCGAGCACAGCCAGATCATTGGTGGAAATGTTTTCGCCGACTGTCACGCATCCCGACGAATTGGGGCGAAAAATCGGCGAATACCTCACAAAGAAACACACCCAGACCGACATCGCACGTTTGAAGATCGCACTTGATGAATTGCGCTATCTGGTAGTTCCAATCAACATCAAACCGTTCCGCGATGCCCTGCAAGCAGAATACGGTTCTGACATCCGCATCGTCCACGAGCGGGGCATACAAGAAGCATACAGCCGTCTGACGGAACCGTTGCTTATCGGACCAAGTATCGGAGTCGGGGCAGCGAAGCCCTCATCATCCGGGAAATAAAAGATTTTCTATCGCAATAAGGCTCGTTAAATTCGTCTTAACACACCGCGAATTAAACGCTTAAATACCCCTCAATCACAACATTATATTTGCGCCGTCGCTCGGATTTCCGGGCGGCGGCGTTGCTTTCCCGTCCGCCGGAAGGCTACGCCTCACAACGGGCGGAAAGCAATGTATGAAAGATTTATTATCCATCCTCCGGGATGCTCCGGGCAGCATCCGGCTGGAGGTAAGCGGCGAGGATCTGTTGGCTTTCTCCAAAAGCCTTATCGACCGCGCCAAAGAAGAGCTGGCTGCACAAGTCGCCGAAGCCCGCAAGGAACGTTACCTGACCAAAGAGCAGGTCAAAGAGCTATGCGATGTTTGCGATGCGACGCTCTGGCATTGGAACCGCAAAGGGTATCTGAAAGCCGTTAAGGTCGGTAACAAGGTTCGTTACCGCACCTCGGACATTCAACGGATTCTCGGCGAGCGCGATGTCAAATAAGTCGTCAGACAGCGTTGCAGTCCCCGGCAAGCAGTCCCGGAACGAGCGTATCGAGGAGTTCCTGCGGGAACATTACGCCTTTCGCTACAACACGGTCAAAAGCCGTGCGGAGTTCCGCAGCAGCGACGGCGAGTTCCTCCCCGTGACCAAATACCGGCTCAACTCCTTCCGCCGGGAGCTCGACCGCACCATCGGCATCTCCACCTCGGCGGAGAACCTGCGCAGCATGCTCGAAAGCGACTTTTCCGAGCGGGTGAATCCCGTGCAGGCGTATTTTCATAAACTGCCGCCCGTAACGGGAACGCAGGCCATCGACGAACTGGCCGCGACCGTCACTGTGCGCAACGTCCTGCATTGGTCGGAGTACCTGACTAAATGGCTCGTCGGCGTGGTCGCCAATGCGATGAACGACCTCGGATGTCAGAACCACGTCTGTCTGGTACTGACCGGCGAGCAGGGAAAGTTCAAGACCACGTGGCTCGACAACCTCTGTCCCTGTACCCTTGCAAGTTATCTTTTCACGGGAAAAATCGACCCGCAGAACAAAGACGTGCTGACATTGGTCGCCGAATACCTCTTCATCAACATCGACGACCAACTGAAGGCGCTCAACAAACGGGATGAAAACGAGCTGAAGAACCTCATCACGGCTCCTTCGGTCAAATACCGGCGGCCCTACGACGTCTACATCGAAGAGTATCCCCACTTGGCAAGCTTCATGGCCTCGGTGAACGGGAACGACTTTCTGACCGATCCGACCGGCTCGCGGCGCTTCCTCCCCTTCGAGGTGTTATCCATCGACATCGACCGCGCGATATGGGTCAATATGGATCGGGTATATGCCGAAGCCCGGACACTCCTGAACAACGGATTCCGCTACTGGTTCGACGACGCCGAGATCGAAGAACTGCACCGGGGTAACACCGCATTCCATGTCCAGACCATCGAATACGAAATGCTGCTGAAAGGGTTCGAGAAACCTCCGGAACATGCCGTCACGGATTGCTTTATGACCACCGTGGAGATTCTTGACTACCTGCGCAGCTATTCGTCGCTGAACCTCTCCGAGAAACGCATGGGCGAAGCCTTGCGCAAGGCCGGGTTCGAGCGTCGCTCGAAACGTGTCAACGGAAATCCCGTCTACGGTTGGGTCATCGAGAAGATCACACCCAATCCTTTCGTCTCTTACGGATTGTAGTTACTACGCTACTACACACAACTGCAAAACATTGAAAAAGAACACGCAGGCGTGTAGTAGGATGTAAAAAACACACCTTACTGCATCTTACGACGCTACTACATGAACCTACTACGGTAGTAAGATCATACGGGCTTAGTTGCTACGTATAATGGACTACATATCAGATTGTTGCAAATATGTAGTAAGTAGTAAGGTAAAATCGGCAAACTTCAAAAAACAAAAAATGATGAATGATTTGAAAAATATCAGCATCCGGCAGTTCCTCGCATGGCGGGGCATTCTGCCCAAATACGAACGAAACGGCTACGGCATGTATCTTTCACCCTTGCGGGAAGAACGCACGCCGAGTTTCAAAGTGGACTACGTGCGGAACCTCTGGTACGACTTCGGACTAGGTGAAGGCGGCACATTGCTCACCCTTGTGATGCGGTTGGAGCGGTGCGACAGCCGTGAAGCGGTCCGATGGCTGCAAAACGGTGAAAAAAGGGACGCCGGTTCCGCTTCTCTTTCACCGGGTGTTGGTGAGCGTCCAGCCGTCGGAGGGCCCTCGCCGGTCATGCGTCCGGCCGTCGTCCCTGCGCTCCGGATTCTCTCCGACGCTCCGCTTCGTCATCCGGCATTGGTCGGTTATCTCTCTTCGCGCGGTATCGTCTCTTCTGTCGCTGCGGCATTCTGCCGCGAAGTCCGTTACGAGGTAAACGGCCGCGCCTTTTTCGCCGTCGGTTTCCGCAACGATGCCGGAGGGTGGGAGCTCCGCTCCGAGCGGTTCAAAGGCGGCTCCTCGCCCAAACATATCACCACCATCGACAACCAGTCCGACACGGTGATCGCCTTCGAGGGATTTATGGATTTTCTCGCTTATCTTTCGCTGAAATATCCCAAACGACTGCGCATCGACGCCACAGTTCTGAACTCGGTCGTCAACCTGCCCAAAGCCGTTCCGTTTATCTCCCGGCATCCGGTGATTCACGCCTTCTTCGACAATGACGAGGCAGGACGCAAGGCAACTGCCGATCTGCTCCGTCTTTGCCCCCGCAGCGAGGTCATCGACCAAAGCCATTTTTACCGCGGGCACAAGGACGTAAACGACTATCTAACCGCCCGCATAAAAGGCCGAACACAAAAGCCTTCGACACAGAAGAACGCCTCCGAAACAAAGGCTGTTCAGGCTCTTCGGAATAATCTGCAAGCCCCGAAAGCAGAAACCGCGGCGATCGAGCCTCCGCGTCGGAAAGGGGTAAAGGTTTAAGGAAGGCAAGGTTGTGTTTTCGTAGACGAAAACTCCGCCTTCCCCGCTGGCCGGCGTAAAATCCCGCTGGTCTGAACAATATATAGCATGAACACTCTATCGAAACAACCTGTCATGGAAACACCGAAGAAAACATATAGCAAACAAGGCGGACGCCCGAAAGTCAGTATCGGCCGCATCCGCAAATACGTCGTCAGCACCCGGCTCAGCCCCGAACGGAAACTCCAATTCTCGGCCCTCTGCCGCGAGGCAGGGCAACCGCCCGCCGAAGTCCTGCGTCAGCTGATCGACCGAGGAACGGTAAGAGCACGGATCACCCGCGAACAGCTGGATTTCATGGCCCAGCTCAAAGGCATTGCCCGCAACCTGAACCAACTGACCCGGCTGGCCAATGCCAAAGGTCTGGCGGCTGTCAGGGTACGGCATGCGGCGATCGTCACGGCCATCGAAAAACTCCTGAAACAGATATGCGATGGTCGGTAAGGTAATATCAGGATCGTCTTTTTCGGGGACGGTAGGCTATGTAATGAAAGAAGAATCCCGGATCTTGGAAGCCGAGGGCGTCATGCCCCCGGAAGCAAAGGACATGGCGCAGGACTTCAAAGACCAGACCATGCTCAACCCTCGGCTGAAAAACACCGTCGGGCATATCTCGCTGTCTTTTTCACCCAAGGACGCCCCGCGGATGGCCGACGCCCTGATGACGCAGATCGCAAAGGAGTACATGCAGAAAATGGGCATTACCGATACGCAGTATCTATTGGTGCGCCACCTCGACCAGCCCCATCCGCACTGCCATCTGGTCTACAACCGGGTCGGAAACAACGGGCAGACCATTTCGGACAAGAACATCAAGCTCCGGAATGCCAAGGTATGCAGGGAGCTGACCGAAAAACACGGCCTCCATCTCGCACCGGGAAAGGACGACGTACGGCGGGAGCGGTTGCGCGAACCCGACAAAACCAGATACGAAATCCACGATGCGATCAAAGGCTGTCTGCCCAAGTGCAAAAGTTGGAACGAACTGGAAGGCAAATTAAGGGAACAAGGCATCGGCGTACGTTACAAGTATTGCGGAAATACCGATCGCAAACAAGGGGGGTTGTTCTCGAAAAACGGCTTCGAGTTCTCCGGTTCGAAGATCGACCGGGCTTTCAGCTTTACGAAACTCGACAACCGGTTCAGCCATATTCAACAGCAGGCCCAACACCGGGCAACGCTTGTCGGGAACCTCTCGGCGGCGGCAGGCAATTACCGTTCGGCATTTGCAGTGCTGTTCAGTGGTATGGGTGGTGGCGGCACGCGCGAAGCACCGCCTTCGGTAAGTCTTGGAAAGGCAGGCGGGATTCCGCTGCCGCCTGCCGGTTCGCCCGGCGGAGTGTCGGCCGGACAGTTGCAACGCAAGCCGGGAGAAAGTCCCGAAGAGCATATCGCACGAATCACGGCGCTGCTCGATGCCGCGGCCGAAGCGATGGCCATAGCCGCGATGGAGCACCGCCGCAGGCTCGAAGAACAGAAAAGAAGAGCCAAAATAAAACTGTAACCCAATTAGAAAATCTTAAAAAACATAAGAATATGAACGACGAAAATAAGAGCGGCCTCTCGATCGAGATGTACGAAGACCTCAAGGAAACGCTTGTCAAAGCCATCAAAAACGCCAAAGCTGGCGGCGCAGGAAATGCAGGGTTGGATAATGTCCAGCTGGAACGAATCGAACGGCTGATAGAAGCCACGGAACGTTCGCAGGGGCAGGTCACACAGCTGCTCGAACACGTACGCAAACAGATCAAATTGCCCGGAGTGCAAAGCGAACAAGAATCGTCGGCCACAGAGCAATACAACGCTCTGCTGGCGCAGTTAGCGGGTAGGCTGGAGGTGATCGACAAGGAGAATCGAACAATAATTACTGAAGTTCTAAGTTTTAAAAAGTCTTTATCCGAATTCAAGAACGAAGTTGATACGACGAAATTCGAAAAGCTCGCCAACAATACATTATGGGAAATGAAAACCCAGATACGCTATCTCAAACAACCACCTATCGTTCTGAGAACAATCGTATTTCTAACCGTATTATCAATTTTGACAATATTGGCAACCGGGTATTTATATAGAGATCGGAACGAATGGCGGGGCGAAGCTACATATTGGTATAAACAGAGCGACCAATATAAAACGACACAGACTAATAAAAAATAAAAACATTTTTTATTACTGATAAATTTTGTATCTTTGCCGCGCAAAGGTTCGGAAAGAAGGCCATATAGCCTCCGACCGATTAAAAGGGAATGCCGTGAAAGTCGGCAACAGTTCCCGCTGCTGTAAGTTCCTGCCCAGAAACGGGCACATGAGGGATCGACAATCTCAGCCACTGGTGAAAACCGGGAAGGTGTCGTAACCGGAATAAGTCAGAAGACCTGCCTTGCATGACAGATTGGTTTCGCAGCCTGCGGAGAATGGGCGTGAATCGATAATGCATGTAAAGCACTTTTCCATTTTGTTTCGTTGCATTGCGGCTGTGGAATCAATGGTTACCGAACAAACTATTGATACCAAGCGCATAATGAAGCAATTCTACCTTTCGATCCTATGTCTCGCATTTATTGCGGGGGGGGGAATTTCCACAGCAGTTCAGGCATCCGATAAAGCCGATTCCACCACGAACCGGCGTTACGTCGGAAAACTGGACAGTATCCAGAACATCAACGAGGTCGTCATCGTCGGCACCCCCGTCATCCCCAAATACCGCGAAGTCATCCCCGCACAGGTCCTCAAAGACGTCGATCTGCAACGGCTGAACAGTTTTTCGGTGGCCGACGCCATCCGCTATTTTGCCGGCGTGCAACTCAAAGACTACGGCGGCGTAGGCGGTCTGAAAACCGTCAACATCCGCTCGATGGGCACCAACCACATGGCGGTCTTCTACGACGGAATCCAGTTGGGTAACGCCCAGAACGGGCAGGTCGATCTGGGGCGCTTCTCGCTGGACGACGTGGAGGAAATATCGCTCTATAACGGACAGAAGAGTGACATTTTCCAGTCGGCCAAGGATTTCGGAGCCTCGGGAACCATCTACATCACTACGCGGCGTCCCCGCTTCGAGGAGGGCAAACGGGCTAATTTCAAGGCCACGATGAAGACCGGTTCATTCGGGCTCATCAATCCCTCGATGCGCTACGAGTATAAGATCTCCGACGCCGTCAGCTCGTCGTTCAGCGGCGAGTGGACCAATGCCACCGGCCGGTACAAATTCCGCTACCGCCGCCGCAACACGCTGGGCGAGATCGCCTACGACACAACGGCCTACCGACAGAACGGCGACATCAACGCTACGCGCATGGAGGCCGGACTCCACGGCAAGATGGCCGACGGACAATGGACCGTGCGGGCCTACACCTACAACTCCGAACGCGGCATCCCGGGTGCCATCGTCAACAACGTCTTTCGCCATGGTGAGCGGCTGTGGGACACCAACTCGTTCATCCAGGGAACGCTGACCAACCGCTGGTCGAAGAAATTCCGCACGCTGTTCAACACCAAGTCCGCCGCCGCCTACACCCATTACGAGCATCAGGACGCCAAGTTGATCCAAACCAAGAACACCTACAAGCAGAAGGAGTTCTATTTCTCGTGCGCTAATCTCTACAACATCTTCGAACACTGGGAGGTGTCGCTGGCCTATGACTTCCAATGGAATACGCTCGACGCCACTTTTTACATGCCCACAGAAAGCGATGGCACCTTCCCCTTTCCGACGCGCTACACCCATATGGCCGCATTGGCCACGGCATTTGAATGGGGACGGTTGAAGATGCAGGCCAGCGTGCTGGGTTACTTTGTCCACGAAAAGGTCGAGCGCTTCGAAGCCCGGCCAGACAAGGCTGTGGCTACCCCGGCGTTCTTCGGATCGTTCAAAGTGCTGAAAAACCACGACCTCTCTGTACGCGCCTTCTACAAGCGGATGTTCCGCATGCCGACATTCAACGACCTCTACTACACAGACATGGGCAACGCTTTTCTCAAGCCCGAATATGCCGAACAATTCAATGTCGGGTTAAAATATACACGCAATTTCGAAAAGTCACCCTTCATGCGGATGCTCGACGTTTCGGTCGATGCCTACTACAACAAAATCACAGATAAAATTATTGCCTATCCCAAGGGACAGCAGTTCCGCTGGACAATGCTCAATTTGGGCGAAGTGGAGATCAAGGGCGTAGATGCCGTGCTGAATACCATATTCTCACTCGGTAAGTTGGAGGTGACGACCAAATTCCAATACACCTATCAAGAAGCTATCGACGTCACCGACCCGGCCGACACCTACTACCGTGACCAGATTCCCTACATCCCCTGGCACAGCGGCTCGGCCATCCTCGCGCTGTTCTACAAGGGGTGGGGGCTCAATTACAGCTTCATCTACACGGGCCAGCGCTACAACCAGCAGGAGAACATCCCGCGCAACCACACCCAGCCGTGGTACACGAGCGACCTCTCGCTGCAAAAGACTTTCAAGATCCGCACCCGAACCCTCAAGGCCACGGCCGAGGTTAACAATCTTTTCGGACAGGATTACGACGTGGTGCTCAACTATCCGATGCCGAAGACCAACTTCCGGTTCGTCGTCAGCGTCGATCTCTAACCTCCGCGAGCCATGAAAAGGTATCTCTTCATCGTTTTGGCCGGATGCTGCCTCGCCGCCGGCTGCCGGAAGATCGAACTGGTGAACCCCACCGAATATGAGGTGTTGCCGTTCGGGGAGGATCCCGACGCCGATCCGATCGGCATGTATCTCCTGAACGAAGGCAACATGGGCAGCAACAAGGCGGACATCGACTACCTCGACTACCGTACGGCGGTCTATGCCCGGGGTATCTATGCAGAAAAAAATCCCAATGTCGTCAAGGAGTTGGGTGACGTGGGCAACGACATCCAGATCTACGACGGACGGCTGTTCGCTGTCATCAACTGTTCGCACAAGGTCGAGGTGATGGACGCCTACACGGCACGCCGCATCACACAGATCGATATCCCCAACTGCCGCTACATCCGCTTCAAGGGCAAATACGCCTACGTCAGCGCCTATGTCGGCCCCGTGGCGATGGACCCCAACGCCCAGAAAGGCGCGGTCTTCAAGATCGACCTCGATACCTACGAAATAGTCGGCGAAGTGACTGTAGGATACCAGCCCGACGAACTGGCCATCATCGGCGGACGCGCCTACGTCGCCAACTCGGGCGGTTACCGCGCCCCGAACTACGACTCGACGGTCTCGGTCATCGAACTGGAAACCATGCGTCAAATGTATAAAATCGACGTAGCAATCAATCTTAGCCGTATCAAGGCCGACGCCTACGGTAACCTGTGGGTCTCCTCGCGGGGCAATTACGACGACGTTCCGTCGAACCTCTACCGGCTGGAACCCAACGGTGGACGTTATCAGGTGGCCGAGGCGATGAACATTCCGGCTTCGAACATGGCTATCCACGGTGATTCGCTCTACGTTTACAGCGTAGAGTATAGTAATCAGACCTCGAAAAATACAGTGACCTACGCTATCATCGACGTCAAGAAAAAGCGTGTCGTATCGCGCAAATTCATCACCGACGGCACGGAGCTCGATATCGTGATTCCCTACGGCATTGCCATCCACCCCCGAAACGGCGACATCTATGTCACCGACGCCAAGAACTACGTCTCGAGCGGCGTATTGCACTGTTATTCGCGCGAAGGCGTCCACAAATGGAGTGTCCGCATGGGCGATATCCCCGCACACATGGTTTTTCTCGAACGCAAACAGACTCAGCAATGAAAAAAATATTCGCCATCCTGCTGTCGGCCCTCGCGCTCAGCGGCTGTGAAAACGACGGCATCCCCTATGTAAGCCTCGGGCTGGACGACCTTTACAAGGTCGCCCGCATGCAGACCGTCGATCTCAAACCCGCCTTCACGGGCGAAAGTTACCGCTGGACGGTTAAGACCGCCTCGGGAGCCGATTCGCTGCTCTCGGAAGAGAAGGACTACATCTTCCTGATGCAATACCCGGGCACCTACGACGTAACGTTCCAAATCTTCGACCCCGTCAATCCGATCGTGCACCGGATGACCTTTTACGTGGTCGAAGAGGAGGTAGAGTACAGTCCCTACATATCTACGGTCTACGAATACTGCCCGGCTCCGGGACAGTTCGTGAACGCGATGCCCGAATACCGGGAGGGCGACACGGCGGAGACCATGCGGCAGAAGGCCGAGGAGGCCATCGCCGGAAAGATGCAGAGCGGTGTTTCTCTCGGCGCATACGGCGGTTACATCACGTTCGGATTCGACCATACGGTCGTAAACGTTCTGGGCGAATACGACATCCGCATCGACGGCAACTCGTTCAACAGCGCAGCTCATCCGGGCGTCGACGGAGGCAGTTCGGAACCGGGTATCATCATGGTCATGTTCGACGAGAACCAAAACGGCAAGCCCGACGACAAGTCGTACGAGATCGACAAGAATCCGTGGTACACTGATGAGTCGGCCACATACGGATACGAGAGCACCTACCTCCGGGCGGG
>JAJPZH010000154.1 GCA_021204515.1 Alistipes sp.
ACAATCGGCGTCCCTGACACCGGCCTATTGCAGCGATTCGGGTGCCGGAATCAGCAACAACAATCCGCTCAGCAGGCTCAGCCAGCCTATTACGATCAGGATTATTTTTCCCAGACTCGTTTTCTTCTTCACGGGCACCACGGTCTCATAACCGGCGAACGCCTTGGCGTCGGAGTGCGCCGCCGCGGGTTTCGCCCCGCCCAGACGGGCCATCTCCTGCTCCATGCGCTTCGAACGGTCGGCAGCCAGTTCGGCCTGCTTCTGACGGCGGGCCTGCTCCGCGGCCTGCCTTTCGCGTTCCTGCCGCTCCTGCTCGGCGCGGGCTTCCTGCTCGCGGCGCGCCTGCTCGGCGCACAGGTATTCGATATACTTTCCGGCCCGGAAAACGTCCACGAAGACAAACGTCTCTTCGGCGCTGTACTTCTGATCCAACTGAATATCGTCACGGATAAGCCGCTGCAAAGCGTCGTAAACCATCGTCAGCGGTTTGGACAGGTACTCCCGGCGGATCGAAGCCGACAGCTCCCCGGCGCGTTCCAGCATCGAACCTTCGAACGAATCGAAACCGCGCGCAAGGTAATAGACCGTCTCGGCCAGACGCACGTCGTCCTCCCGGTCGCCGAACACCGCGCGCACGCGGTCCACAGCGGCGCTTCCCTTGGGCGATCCCGTGTTGCAGTAGGCCAGAAAGCCCCAGTAACGCTGCCAGTAATCGTCGGTCAGCTCCTCCTCGTAACTCTTCACCGATCCGGCAGGATCGAGAATCGCCCGAGCGAGGAAATACCAGTATCCGACTTCGTAATTCGACGAAACCTCATGCAGGGCCGTAAAGGTCTCCAGACTCTTCAATCCCTGCTCACGATCGGTCGCCGTAATCAGACGCTTCGCCGCAGCCTCCAGTTCGGCCCGCTGCACGGAACTCAGTTCCGCCGGATTTCCGGACGTGGCGCGCTGCTGCAAAGCCCGCAGAATCGAAGCCTGCGTTCCGGCGTCGATCCGAAGACGCCGCGCTTCGGCGTCCAGCTGCTGCTTGCGCGCCGCGTCGAACGGTCCGGGAGCGCCCATGACACGCGCCACGAACACGCGGTACTCCTCGCGGGCCTTCTGCTCGCAGTTCTCGCAGCGTTTCGAGGTCTCGACATAATACTCCAGCGCCACCTGCCCGCCGCATTGGGGACATACGATGCTCTGGTCCATATAGATACGCTTGCCCGAAACCGCGCACTCGACGATCTTGTGCGACTGGTCCTCGTTGATCGTATTGTGAATCGTGATATTCGAAGCTTCGTACTTCTCCTGCTTGCCGATAATCGTGCTTTCGTTGATCAGGTTCTTGTCGCCGACCAATGAACCGGTCTGCTGAACTTCGGGTTCGGGCTTGCGTTTCACCTCCACCGTGCGGCACTCGGTGCCGCACTCGAGGCAGAACCGGGCGTCGTCGGCAAGTTCCGAACCGCATTTATGGCATTTTTTCATACTTGTTCCGTATTTTCTGCTGTTTCACCATTATCCCTGTTTTCGGCATTCTCAGCCGCTTCGACCGCATCGGCCACCAGCCACCCGTGGCTCATACGTCCCGTCACGACCACCTCCTGCCGGTCATATGCGGCAAAAAACGGATCGTCGGCAGGCGGCACGCCCTCGCGGCAAAGCTTCAGGACGCTCATATCGTCGTCCCGCACCAGAAAGGCATAATGCCCCTCCGATTTCGACCCGGCATTCTGCAGCCGGATCAGTATCACTCCTTCGTAGCGTTCCATACTCCGGCTTATTTGAGGTCTCGGCCGCAATGGGCGCAGAAACGGACTCCCTGAGCAGCCACCGTGCCGCAGTCGGGGCATACACGGCCGACGGACTGCGGGGCCTGCGGCTGGGGCTTGGGAGCCGCCTGCTGATTGTTGCGGGTGGCGTATTCGAGGGCGCTGTCCTGCGTCTTGTCCACGCGCTCCTCCTGACGCTCCATGCGTTCGCGGTAGCGGTCGCGCTCCTCGTCCTTGTTCTGCACGATATGCCCGGTCATCGTCGTAGCCATCTCCTTCATCTCGCGCATCATCTCCAGCATGCGGTCCTCGTGACGCTGCGAATCGGCGATACGGGCCTCGGCGGCCTGCTGCACCTGCTCGACGTTCTTCCCCGCCGAGAACGACTCGGCGAACTTCACCGCCGCCTGCGAATCGAGGTTCTCCCCGGCGGCCACGGCCATCAGCTGCTCGGCAGTCATCCGCGCCTTCTTGTCGAGGGCTTCCTGCTTCAGACGCTCCATCTCGCACTCGTGGTCCAGATCCATTTTCTTGTCCTCGCGGTTGATCTCCTTGACCTTGCGCAGACGTTCGATCTGGGCGTTCATCTCGGCGTCGTCCAGCTCCAGCTCCGCCTCACGGTCGGCCCGCATCTGCTCGCGCTCCTTGGCGCGGCGGTCGTCGGAGTACTCGTCTTCCCGCCTGCGATGCGCCAGCGTCAGCTCCTGCAGTTCCAGCCCCTGACGCATCGTTTCCACGGCGATCTGGCCTTCGCCCGCCGTGCGGACCTTCTCGAATTCGATCTCGTCCTTCAACTGCATGAGCTTGATCACCTGTCCGCGCTGGTAGCGCCGCTCGGCAATGTCGATCCGCAGGTTCTCGACGTCCTCTTCGCGCAGCAAGCCCGTCTTTTCGATGTCGGACAAGGCCGCTTCGACCTCGTCCTCGCTCTGCGCGTCGCGGATGCGCTTCTCGCGCGAAAGCACGGTGTAGAATTTATCCAGTTCGTCGTCGGCCAGCAGACGGTCTTTATTGACCTCCTGCAATCCTTGGTAAAGCTGCATGTCGTTGCGGGCATCGGCAATAGTCTGCTCGTTGGTCTCCGTCGCCAGCCGGTTGCGGAAATCGTTGGTCCGGCGCAGGAAGTCCAGCTCCTGCTCCGAGAGGTAAAGCTCGCGGCTCAGGCTGCGCAGACGCTCCAGATCCTCGTTCGACGCCGCCACTTCGGCGACGCGCTCCAGCGTAAGGCCGTAGAACTGGTCGCCCGCAGCGACGATCTTGGCTGTAATCAGCTCGACGACGTCGGCGGGAACAGACGTTCCTTCGACCTCGCGGTCCTGCATGACGGCCTGCACGGCGTTCTGAATCGTGGGCTGCAGTTTCTCGGCGATCTTAAGGGTCGTGGCGACGCGCTCGTCGGTCAGGAAGTACTCCGCGAAGCGGTCGAAATCGCTGATGCGGAAAATCGCACGCAGCCCCACCTGCAGGTCGAGCAGTTTCGTACGGACGGTCATCGGCTTGAATTCGGCCATCTCCTCGGCCGTTCCCGAACCGAAGACCAGCGAAAAACTCTTGTCGAGCTTGAGCGTCAGCGAGAAGGCTTCGTGCCGCTTCATACTCTCGATCACGGCGTCCAGCGAACGCTGACGTTCGGGATCGCCGCTCCTGTCGAACTTGTCCTTCACACGGCGGCCCAGCAGGGCGTTTATCAGAAAACGGCCGCCGCCCGCAAGCGCGCCTACCGCACCGCCCCTGCGGCTTTCGAGTATGCGCTCCAGTTCGTCGGGATCGACGAAATCGTAGATGCCCCCGTGAATCTCGGCCAGCACCTTGCCGTTGGCCTTGATATAGGCCGTGGTACCGTCGTTTACTATCAGTCCCTGCGCCGAATCATAACGGATAAACTCCGACTCGTTGACCCGGCAGGCCACTTCGCCTTTCTGAATGTTCCAGAAAATCTTCTGCTTCACAGCGGCCAATTCGCCTCCTTCGGCGGCCTGCGTTTCGGGTGCGGGCGCACTCTCCGGCGCGGTCGCGGCCGGAGCGCCGCACGTCGTGCAGAATTTGGCGTCGGGCAGTAACGGGGCATTGCACTTCTTGCACACGCCGCCTGCCGCCGCGGGCGTTCCGCAGGTCGTGCAGAATTTCGCACCCTCAAGGAGTTCTGAATTACAATTCTGGCATTTCATAGTAGTCGTTCTATTTAGTTGATATTATTAATTTCACATTTCCTTTCAGATCGGCCGTCGCCGTGTGGCGGTTCTCGATCGTGCCGTCGGTTTCGACGTAATTGAAGGCGTAGAATTCATCGCCGTTGCCGTATTTCAGCTTCGTGACGGTCGACAATTTGCGCGGCTCCACGCCCAACCGCTCGTAAAGCTGTTTGTCTACCGCGGCGCGTATGGCCAGCAGGTTGCGGTCCACGGCGCTGCGCACCTGATCGAGGACGGACGCCGGAGCGGCCTCGTACACGCACTTGCGTTCGACGACGGCGTTCACCGGCCCTTTGGCCAGCGCCTTAACCTCGCGCAGCTGAACCTTCGCGTCACCCCGCCGCGTCCCGACACAGAGGAACGGATCGCCGAAAAGGTTGAACTCGACGATCGTAAGCGCCTGATGAGGCGTGAAATAACCGTCGTTATAATCGAAGAAACTCTGCCGTGCCAGATAGAACGCCTCGCCCGCACTGTAACCTTCGAGCAGTTTAGACATATAGACATTGGTCAGGCGGTCGGCGTTGTTGAGATCGGCCGTCGAGCTGCTCTGCGACGCACCCCATGCGATACGCGACGAGCCTAAATAGAGCAGCGTCCTGTCGCCCATGGCGGCAAGCAGCATGGTCTCGCCGCGGCCGTAGTCCTGAAATTTAGCCCCGTAGCAGGCTTCGGTCACCACCACGTTCGCCACTTCGGCCGAAGCCAGCTGACGCGGCGTAATCGCTTCGTAGCACTGCTGTCGGTAGGAGGCATAGAAACTGCACGCCGTCGGCGCATCGCTTCCGTGCAAGTTGAAGTAATACAGGTCGGCGTTCCGGTCGAAGACCTTATCGACGATCGACCGTTCGACGCAGGGGCTGATAAAGAGATTCCGGGAATAGATCCGCTCGTCCAGCCGGTCGTCGCCCCGGTAAAGTTTGTAGCGGCGGAACGGCTCGCTGACCGAAGCCGAGGCCGAAAGCCACGTCAGGTCGGTCTGACCGTACACCCGTCCGATATTGAACGTGCCGGGAGCCTTCGCCGCACGGCGCAGGTATCCCGCCAAATCGTCCAGCGAAGCGTTCTCCGCAAGCGGCAGGCGCCCCACATGGAAATACTGTTCGTATTGGAAAATCTCCGCCGACCCCAGCATGGGATAGGTCTTCTCGCCCAGCAGGTAGGCATACGGAATATCGGTGTCGATATCCGTATCGCTGTAATCGGGATCGGAGATATACTGCGGCACCACCGGCATCGGAATCACGTCGTCGCCGCCGATGATGAACAGGTAGTTGGTTTCATCCTCGGAGGTACTGCGTCCGAAGCGGAAATAGTCGGCCAGCAGATACCCGTGTCCGACCCACGAATCCGACGGCGAAAGGCTCATCCGACGGTTGTCGCCCGCTGCGGGGTTGATGAAAGCGTAATCCGCGGCGTCGATGATATGGTAGCGGATACCGTGCGCGAGCGAAGCTTCGGCATAAGCCGCCAGCAGTTTGCGCACCGTACCGGTCTCGGTGCCGAATTTGCGGGAGAGCGCCCGCAGGTTGGTAAACAGGACTCCTTCGGCCAGACGTTCGCCGGATTCCTTGGAACAGGGGTTCTGCGCGCCGCCGGGTGCGGCGGAAACCGAAGCCGTGCCCGGCACAGCCGAAGCCGCGGAAGCCGGCGGGACCGGGACTGCCGGGGCAGGCTGAACAGTCGGTGCCGGAGCAGATGAAGCCGGAGCAGACTGGCCGGCGGAAGCGGCCGAAACCGATGCGGCAGGCAGCTTGGTGCCGCAGTTCCAGCAGAACAGGGTCTTATCCTCGCACTTTTTTCCACAATTAGGACAAAACATCGCGAATCGGGTTTTAAAGGTTAATCAATTTTAACGACCTGCGCCGCGACCCGTTTCAGGTCGGGCATCGCATCGCCCACGTCGGCCCCCACGTAAGTCGGGTCGCAGACGACATAGCGTTTGGCGCCTATCTGCATGTAGTCGCCCTTCACATCGTCATTGAAACAAACCGCCGTAGCGATATGCTCCGGGTAGTAAAGCAGAACAACGTCCAGCTTCAGCAGATCTTTCACCAGCCGTGCAAAAAGGATCGAACGGTCCTCGCAGTCGCTGTAAGGGTAGTGGAACATCTCTTCGGCGAAGAGCGTGCGCTCGACGCCGAACTGGGCCTCGTCGGTCTTATAGGGAAACGCCCGGTGCAGGTAGTGCAGCAGCAGGTTGGCTGCGTCGTATTCGCCTTTGCCCGCCAGCGCGCTGCGCAGGGTCGGATAAAGCTGGTCGCGCACCGCCGGAGTCAGCTCGGTCGCCGCATAAACGCTCCAGTAGCAGGGCGGGTAGTCGGTATAGAAATCCATCAGGTTTCGGTTCACCGCGACCGTCGTCGTGAGCGATCCGTTTTCGGTCTTCCGGACGGCGGGCTGTCCGGGTTTCTGCGCCAGCACGGGCGGCACGGGCATCGCCAGCGAGAGCGGACGTTCGCCGGGGATTTTGAAATTACAAATATTGTACGATGCGGCCCGCGCGACATCGTCCAGCAGGTAAAAGGTCTGTCCGTCGATCTTGAAATAGGGTTTGGCATACACCTGATCGTCGAGCGCCAGCAACAGGAAAAGACGGTTGTCACCCCGGGCCAGACGCACTTTGCAGCCCGCTTCGGCCATCAGGAACGACTGCAGCACGACCGATTCGGCCGACTGTTTGCCGAAAAACCCGTCGCTGAGCGTACGAACCAGCGCATAATAACCCCAGTCGTTGAGCCGCAGCTGTTCTTTCAGCTCGCGGCACTCCTCCGCCACCGGATCGTACGAGCCGCCGGTAACGCGCTCCCACGCATCGGCGACACTGTTTTCCTGCAACGACGCGAGCCGGAAACGATGTTTGGCGGCCAGCGACACCGAGCACTCCGTGCCGTAGAACGTAAAGCGGCAGGGGCGCGAAGTCACGACGGCGGGAACCGGCGCGCTCTTTCCGGTCCCGGCAGACGGCGTACGGTCCCCGTCCTTTTTCGTGCCGGGAAGTTTCGACTCCGCAGGTGCGTCCGGCGCTTTCGGCCCGTCAGGCCCCTTCGGAGCGCCGGGAACTTCCGATGCGGCAGGCGTCCCCGAAACAGCAGGCTCCTCCGGGACGGCGCGAACGGGCGCTTCGACCACCTCCTTATAGGGAATCCGATCCTGCGTGGGCGCCGCCGATTCGCCGGGTCGTTTCATGACGGGCTGTTCCGGCTCCTTCCGTTCGGGGAGAGGTACCGGAGCCTCGGAGCGGAAAGCCTCCCAGCGCTTGCGCATGAAATCGGCGCAGGCTTTGCGGTAATTGTCCTGAAACTCGGCGTAAGCCTGCCTGCGGCGGGCCTGATATTCGAGCAGGGCTTCGCGCCGCGACTGCGCCGCAAGAGGCACAGCAAAAAGCAGCAGCAACAACAGGATCAGGTAACGTTTCATAGACGGATCGGTTACGGATAAGAGACGGCGACTTCCCTCGTACGAGGGGAGCGCCGTCAATCAGACAATAATATCGGCCGGCTGCTACTGTGCAAACGCCGCCATCTGCTCTTCGAAGATCTTCTTGAACTGCGCGCGGTCGAATTCCAGATTGAGCTTGGCGTCTTTGGCGATCGCATCCTCCACGGCGGCTTCGAGAGCGGCTTTGGGAAGCTGCATGCAGACATAATAGCGCATCGAGCCGTTGTCCTGACGGAACATCTTCTCCTCGACGATCTGCACGTCGCGCAGCTGCTGGTTCACGGCCGTATAGGCCAGCTCCTGATACTGCGACTTATGCTCGGCCGAGACGCCCGTATCCTGATTCTTCACATAGTTTTCGATGACCGTCTTCACATCGGCCTGAATGGCGGCGGCCAAGTCCTGACGGCAGTTCTGCATGGCGATCTTCTGCGCCGTACTGCGTTCGGTGCTCACGCCGTTCTGCACGGCACGGTAGTATTCGGCATTGCTGCGGTACTGCGGTCCGCTCAGCGGAATGGCCTCTTCGACCATGCCGGCAGGAGCAGCGGGTCCGGTGGCCTTTTTCGAAGAACTGCACGACACGGCGCCGGCAACGAGTACGAGAGCGATCGCTCCAATGAGGGTTCTTTTCATCTTTTCGATTATTTAGTAGTAAGTTTGTAAGGCAGTGTGAAATTGATCTCCGCGGTTTTTCCGTCCGCGGGATTATAGATGCCGAGACTTCCTTTGACGACATCCAGTTCGTTCATCGAGCGGGCCAGTGCGGCCGCCGTTTCGAAACTCAGCGTCCGTTCGCCTTCCGTGATCCGGGCGGGTTCGACCTTCGCGGCGACAAAACGCGCGCCATCGGCGGGGTTCCAGAACACCAGTTCGCGCACTTCGGCCTGCGCGCCGTTCACGCGCAACTGGATGGTGCCGCGCAGCAGGCTGTCGGTCTGCTCGAAACGGACGACGCCCTTCGGAAGCACGGCGACCTTGCCCTCGGCAGGATCGAAATAGATCGTCCGCGACACGCGGGCACCGCCGAACAGGTACGTGAGGTCGATCTTATTGACGTCGGCCGGCGATGCGTATTCGGGATTGTAGGTCAGCAGATAGAGATCGTCCCCGTAAGGCTTGACGTTCATTTCGAGCGCGGACTCGCTCTGCAGACGCGGCTGGCGGGAGGTCACGACGCGGCGGCCGCCGAGCCGCAGCGAATAGACGCAGGCGCCCGGCGTCTCGGACTCGACTTCGACCGAAAGCCCGTTGTACAGCGCCAGATAGTTGCGTTTCAGGGTTTCGACCGCACCTTTGCGGGTGGCGTCGAAGAAATAGCCGTACAGTCCGTCGAGTTCATTCACATTCTGCTGGATACGGTCGAGGTCGGTGATCGTTTCGAGCTCGCCGCGCAGACGCTCGTACTCGGCCTGCTTGGCATCGTCGATAGCCAGAAACGCTTCGATCAACTGCCGCCGCGTCGCCTCCGGGAAGG
Organism: Alistipes sp.; assembly: GCA_021204515.1. GTDB lineage: Bacteria > Bacteroidota > Bacteroidia > Bacteroidales > Rikenellaceae > Alistipes. The sequence continues at coordinate 8,871 of JAJPZH010000154.1, forward strand.
GATAGAGCACCGAATATTCGTAACGGTAAGTCTTGGTCTTCTTGCTGTATACGCGCTCCCAGTAAATCGACTCGGCGTTCGAGAGGGTGATATTATTCAGGTAAGGCAGTTTCCCGGCCTCGGTCATCAGCACCGAGGAGTAGTCGTTCATTACGCTGACCAGCTGGTCGCGCGTAACCTGCCGCGTAGTCATCTTCTCGGCGGACGAGATATTGACCGCCACGGCATTGACGATATACTGCCGGATCGAAGCCATGCACTTGTCCGAAGCGGCGGAAAGGGTCTCCCCTACCTCCGTAACGGCGAAATGCGACGGATCGGACTTCCCGATCCAGTCGGGTTTGCGCTTGCTGCTCGACTCGACGACCTTGTCCTTCTGGGCAAAAGCCTCGGAAGAGACGCAAAACGCCGACAACAGCAACGCCAAAGTAAATAAACGCTTCATCGGATTGTCATTTTAGGGATTTTACCTTCCGCGTATCGGAATCGTAACGCAGTTTCACCCGGTCCGTAAAAGCGCCGAGCGCCTCCGCGTCCTTGTTCGTCTTGTAATAGCGGGCTATGAGCAGGGCGCAATCGACGTCGCCCATCCTCCCTTGGCTGTGCGCGAAGAAGAACTCCTCGGCCGCCGCACTTTCACCGGCATCGAGCATCGCGTGCACCACGCTCAGCCGCAGGTCTTTGTCGCCATTGCGGTCATCGCCGGCCGATGCGAGGTAAGCATCCCGCAGTTTGATCCATTCGGGCTGCGCGGCATAAGCCGCCTCGGCCCTGCGGGCGGCATGGTTCCGCACCGCCAATGCACCGACGCCCACACAGCACAGAGCCAGCACGACGGCTGCAATCAGGAACACCTTCTTGCGGTTCCTGACATGTGCCGCGGCCTGCCCGGCAAGCGTATCCTCCAGCCGCAGTTCCATGGCGTCGAGCCGGGCCATCACGTCGGCATTGTCCGCGAAACGTTCCCGCACCGAAGCGGCGTCCTCGGCGAAAACCCGTGCGGCGGCCCGTACGACCACCTCGCCGGCGCTCAGCCGCTGTTTCCTCCGCATCAACGCGACAAGAAGCAGAATCAGTGCGGCGACAGCCAGCAGGTAGAAGAAATTGGCCCCGGTAAGCACGCCGGAGAGCAGGCAGAAGGCCAGCGCTGCGCCGCAAAGCAGGGGCATCATCTTACGGGCCGTTTCGCCCGGTGCGGGCATCGGAACGGTATCCAGCCCGGCCAGCCCCTCTTCGAGACTGGCGAGCATCAGAGAGGGATCGGCTTCGACCCCGGCGGTAATGTCATTGACGACGGCTTCGACGTAATCGGCGCCGCAGGCGGGACAAAGATTCTGCGAATCGGGCATCTGGGCGCCGCAGACAGGACAGGTTTTCATCGTAATCCTAGATTAGTTCCGACGTCGGTTCGATCAGAGTCCGAAGAGCCATTCGCCCAGTGACTTGCCTTTTTTCTCATAGGAATCGGCCTTGGTCTGCTTCAGCGTCTGGGCCTCGGCCGTGGCCTCCTGCTGCGTACGTTCGCGCAGCTGCTCGGCGTCCATTTTGCGCAGTTCCTGCTCCAGCGCAGCGGCTTCGGCGGCCGCGGCCTGCGCGTCGAGACGGTTCAGGAAACGGACCACCTCTCCGTAATTGGGACTTACCGGATTGCACGAGCGGCACAAATCCAGCGCCGCGTCGATATCGCCCTGACGGACCAGAATATCGGCTTCGGCAACGGCCTGCTTCACTTCGTTTTCAAGCAGTTTGTTGTAGACCTGCACCTTGAGGTCGGAGACGGTTTCGTATTCATCGACGTTCTCCGGCACTACCGCCAGCGCAGCCATCGCATCCTCGTACTCCCCGCGGGCAACGAGCGAATTGATCTTGGAAAGAATCTTCGGCATCTGGCGGGTATAGTAATCGGCGATACTCTGCTGCACGTCCTTGATCATCTTGGCGAAACGCACGTCGTTTACGTTCACCTTGTTGATGAGCGAACGCATGCAGGCTTCCTCACTCTTGCCGTTGGCCTGAAGCGATACGGTCTGACTGGCGAAAACGGTATTCTCGAAGAGATTCTTGACCGAAAGGGTCAGGTCGGCACGCACGACGCGCACAGTCGCCATGCCCGTATCGACCGTACCGTCGTCGGTGACGGTAAGCGTCGGCGTGACGACGAAAAGCCCCGCCGCATCGGCCATGCCGTTGCGGGTGATGATCTTACTGATCTTATTGCGGAGCGCCGCGGTGTTGCTCTCGCCGAGCTGCGCGGCCGTATCTTCGTCGATATAGGCAGAGAGATCGATTACGGTCTGCGCCTGAAGCGACAGCGCGCCCAGTGCGAACGCCGCGAAGAGGGATAGTTTGCGAAGCAGAGTCATGGTCTGTTGTTTAGTAAATGATTACGTCGATGGAATTTCCCGTGATCGTACGCGACACGGAGAGGTTCAGCCCCTTGAGGTACTGATAGAGCGCCAGCGCGAAGTCGTTTATGTCCGACTGCATGCCGTCCTCCACGGAGTTGTCCACAAATATATCGCTGAAGGCCAGCAGCGTGCTCGTACGACCCTGCGAATGGTATTTACCGTTCTTGGCGTGGCGTTTGACCCACGACACGAGGATATCCGAGAGCGGCATGATGTTGTTGATTTCGGTATCCATGTTGATCGCCGATCCCGGATCGATCGTGAAGCGTACGGCCACGCTCTGGCCGGTCGTGATCTTGGTCGCCATGCGGGTCGAAATCTGCTTCATGAAGTCGCCGATCATCGCCTTGGCCATGACGCCGCACAACACGTCGGCCGTGGTACGCTTGCGGCCCGAGATTTCGGATTTCGTGGCCAGCGTATTGCCTGTGGCGACCTCGATCGCCTGCAGGGTCAGCGACACGCGCACACCGCCGTCGTTCACATCCTGATTGATATCGACACTCACCGAAACGTCGGCTCCGGAGTTGGCGAGAATAGCGTCGTCGAGCGACATGCCGTCGCCCATGCGCACCTGATAGGTATTGGCATTGTTCAGCGAGGTGAGCAGGTCCTTGGTCTCGACACCCTCGCCGATGAAACCTTCGTTCACCTTCGAGATCGCCATCCGCATATCCGAATTGTTGCGGATCGCCTCCTCGTAGGATTCGTCCCCTTTACGGAAAGGTACGACCATGACCGTCGGCATGGCGATCACCTCCTGCGTTTCGGAGAGCGCTATATCGGAAGCGCTGCGACCGATGATGCCGTTGTTGATCAGGTCCCGTTCGAGCGACTCGGTGTAGAGGTCGATCGTCGCGAAGACCTGTATGTTTTTATCGGCCGTCTTGTTGGTGCGGTCTGCAATCGTACAACTGCGGATGAAATTGGCGTAACGGGTCGTGCCGAGCAGCGTGCCCACGTACTGCGAAGCGTCGGCCGAAGGTTTGTAACCCAACAGAGGCTTATTGTCGTTCAGGCCGTCTATACCGTTATATAAATAAGTATATATTACAGATTTTTTTGCCATTTCGGTCGCATCCTTCTTCGTGCGGGCGATTCCCGAACACTCCAGCGTCGCAATTTTTCCGGTCGTGTTCTTCAGGATGGCATCGGTCGTATAATTCTGAGCCGCCGCCGGGACCAAGGCGCAAAGAACGACGATAACTGACAATACGGACTTCCTAAACATTTGATTCTATTTTTAAGTTTGAACGGATAAAGCCCCCGGGACGCCGTCGGCATCCCGGAGACCGTATGGAACAGGATATTTTTCGAAACGATTATGCACCTACCAGCCCTTTGAGGAATCCGCCCGCGGCCGTTCCCTGCTTATCGACGATGACGATCAGTTTTTCGCCGCTGTTGAACTTCTCCTTGATGGCATCCTCGCCGGCAGCGACCTGACATTTGGTAACACCGTCCATCACCTCGACGGCGACGAGCGTACCGATCTCCGACTTGGTCACTTTCGGACCGATCTTGCGCTCGGTGTAGACTTTGAAGCGCGTCTTCTTGGCTACGCCCATCTCCGTACCACCCGAAATGTAGAGATCCTTCACACGGCCTTTCTTATCGGCTTCGCCCAGCTCCAGAATGTAGGTTTCGAACTTGAAATGGTTATCGACGAATTTGATCATCGCCTTGCGCAGGTCCTTCATCGCGTCGTTGAACGCACCGTCCTTCGAATCGGCATCGACGCCTGTCACGGCCACGGTCTCCGATCCGACCATCGCGCCGTCGATGATATTGTATACCTTCAGCGCCAGCGTCACCTCGGCCTTGTTGTACATCTTGCCGTCGATGTCCGACTTGAAAGTCGAGAAAGAAACGTTGTTGGCCTGTCCGATAACGACTTTCTTGGCTCCGAGCGCCTTGTAGGCGGCTTCGCTTTCGGATTTCCAGTTGGCGTCGTTCACCACGTCCTCGACATTGCGGTCGGCATAGAGCTTCGACAGCGTTTCGTCGGTCAGAGCATCGACGATGTGGAAACGTCCCCGGTCGGAAAAGCCCGACAGCACGGCGGCGCGCATGTTGTCGCACGCAGCCTGACTCACAGCGTCAGTGCAGGTAAAAGGGTTGATAATAACGGTCTCCTTCGAGGGATCCTCCTGCGCGGCAGCGCCCAGAGTTACAAACACGGCAACAGCCGCCAGAACAGTTCTGAATACGTTTTTCATAAATATATTTAAGTAAGGGTTAGTGTATTC
>JAJPZH010000087.1 GCA_021204515.1 Alistipes sp.
AAATTGAAAGTTAATATGTGAAAAATTCTTTTGGTTCGTTATATTCTGCGAATTTGCAGTGGTTTAAACGCCGGCAAAATTATAATAAAATTTTTTAATAACAAATTTTAAGCAGATAAAATGCCTGTCGGTGGTATCTGAAGGCCTGTTTGTAGCGATGCAGCGGATATTTCCGAGTCGGACTGTAATGGATCGTAATGTGGGAACATACTCTCTTCTCCGGCCATGATTACGGCCGGAGAAGAAGGTTCGTGTTTTTTATAGTGCTGATTCCGGAGACGGCAGAAAACCGCTCACGGGTCTGATCAATGCTTGTAAACGACGTAAATATGGTCCTGCGGCAGGGCGTAAAGCCGGCGTTCGGCGTCGGAGAAGGTCGCGGCGTAGTCGATGTCCGCGGCCTCGAAGCCCGCGGCGCGCAGCCGGTCGGCGTAGTCCGCGCCGTAGATGCGGCGGTGGTCGTACTGGCCGAAGATGCGCGTCCGCTCTTCGGGATCGGTGATCGAGTCGTCCTCGTAGGTCTGTTCGTAGTCGGGTTCCACGGGCGAGAGCAGGATGCCCCAGCCGCCGGGTTTGAGGATGCGGTAAAGTTCGCGTAGTGCCCTGCGGTCGTCGGCGACGTGTTCGAGCAGGTGGTTGCAGAGGATCACGTCGACCGAATCGTCGGCCAGCGGAATCTGCTGCACGTTGAAGTGCAGGTCGGCCAGCGGGCTTTCGAGGTCGGCGGTGACGTACTGTCCCGGATGTCCTTTGAAATGGGGTTTCAGGTGGCGCATGATGCAGACTTCGGGCGCGATGTGGAGCGTGCGGGGAAAACTCGTCAGCAGGTCGGTTTCACGTGTGAGGTAGAGCCACAGCAGTCGATGGCGTTCCAGCGACAGGCATTTGGGGCACAGCGCATTGGCCCGTGACCGGACATAGCCGTAGGGCATGAATCTGCGGTATCGGGAGCCGCAGACCGGACATTCGACGCCCCGGCCTTTGTAGAACAGGCCCGCGGCCGGGACGGCCCAGCCGGCGACACGCTGCAGAAGCGGCCGCGGCACGTGGTTGAGCATCCATTTGATAAACTTTCTCATCGCAGGTGTGGTTTTATTCCCGCCAGTGTTCGGGGCGGTTCGGGGCGTCGGCGCATACGACCCGGCCTTTGGGACCCGAAAATCCTTCGTCCGTCAATGCCTGCGCCATCCAGTAGTCCGCATGTTTTTCCATGATCGGATAGGGGGCCGGGAACCCCGGTTTTTCCGCGCCGGGGATGAATCCGCGGCGCGGGTAGTACTCCTTGTGTCCGAGTACGAAGACCGAGTTTCGCGCCCCGCTCCCGCAGCAGCCTCAGCCCCTCGGCGGTCAGCCCGGCCTCCCTGTCGTAGCCGAAGCCCTTTTCAGGCACTTCGACGATCGCGGCGAGGTCGGCGGGAATGGTTTCCCGGATGACGATTTCCCCGGACATTATGATTCTAGTATTTTGGAAACCTCCTCCTCGGCCTTGCGCAGCCGCGATTTACAGCCGGCGATCAGTTCCGTGGCGCGTTTGACCTCGGCGGCGAGGCTGTCCACGTCCATCTCTTCGTTGCGGAAGCGGGCGAGGATCTTCTCGATCTGGGCCATCGCTTCGGCGTATGTCATCTCTTTCTTTGCCATATCGGTAGTTTGTCGTTTCGTGTTCGCTGCCGCCGCTCGGGGGCGGTTCCGGAGCAGGCCGGGGAGAAAACTCCGCGGCGGTTTTATTTCGGTTCGGTGCTTTGTGCGGTGCCGTGGATCGTGCCGTCGGCGACTTCGATTTCGAGGGTGTCGCCTTTGCGGACGCCGCGGGCCGACACGACGGCTTTGCCGCCCGTGCGGACGACGGCGAAGCCCAGCCGGAGGATACGCTCCGGGGAGCGGCCGGCGATCAGTTCCGCGGCGTTGTCGAGCCGTGTGGCCTGCCGTGCGAGGAAATTGCGCACCGCTTCCGGCAGCAGGGCCGAAAGGTGCTCCGCGCGGAGCCGCTGCCGCGTGAGCAGGTCGCCGCTCAGCTGGCGCAGGTCGCCCGTGAGCCGTTCCAGCCGCACTTCGGAGGCATGCATGGCGGCTTTCGTGGCGTCGTGCAGCTGCAGGGCCGCGTAGTCGAGCCAGCCTTCGGTCTGCGTCATCCGTTCGACGAGCCATCCGGCTACGGCCGTCGGGGTTTTGAGCGCCGTGTGGGCCACCATGTCGGCGACGCTGGTGTCCTTGTCGTGGCCGATGCCGGTCAGGATCGGCAGCGGGAACTGCGCCACGTGGGCGCAGAGCCGGTAGGCGTTGAAGCAGTTGAGGTCGCTGGCCGAGCCGCCGCCTCGGATGAGGACCACGGCGTCGAATTCGTCCGTCCGTTCCGCGACAGCGCACAGCGCCTCGACGATCGACTCTTCGGCCGCCGCGCCCTGCATGAAGGCGTCGAAGAGCGTCACCTCGAAGCGGTAGGGGCTTTTGGCCAGCTCCTTGCGGAAATCCTGATAGCCGGCGGCGTTGGCGCTCGATACGACCGCTATGCGCTGTATCACGACGGGCATCGGCGCTTCGCGGTTCATGTCCCAGACGCCCTCTTTCTGAAGCTGGGCGATGGTCATCTGCCGCTGCCGCTCCATGTCGCCCAGCGTGTAGGTGGGGTCGCTGTCGGTGATCTGGAGCGAGAATCCGTAGAGTTCGTGGTAATTGACGGCGACTTTGGCCAGTATCTTGATTCCGGCGGCGAGCCGCTGGCCGGTTTCGGCTTCGAAGTATCCCGCGATGCGGGGGTAGGCCGTGCGCCAGATCACGGCGCGCGACTGAGCCAGCGGAACGCCGTTGTCGCCCCCTTTCTCGACCAGTTCGAGGTAACAGTGGCCCGAGTAATTGACCTTTATTTCGGAGATTTCGGCGCTGACCCATACGGGCAGGGCGAAACGCTCGTGGAGGGTCTCCTTCACGAGCCGCTGCAGTTGGGAAAGGGTGATATGTGAGTGCGTCTGCATGGGTCAGCGCCAGACCAGTTCTACCTGACGCGGCATCAGCTTGCCTTCGGGAAGCTGGATGTGCAGGATGCCTTCGCTCTCGACGGGCGTGCCGTTTTTGCGTGCCGGCGTCCAGCGCGGAGCTTCGGCGACGGCTTTGAGCACGCGGCGTTTGAGACGGCTGTCGGTCGATTCGAGTTCCTGAGCCACGACCGTGTCGCCTTCGGGCGTTACGGTGTAACGCAGGACGATGCGGGCGGCCGGTTCGTCGTCGTCCCACTTCACCTGCCGGGTGATGTAATCGCTGAAGGTGGAGTCGGCGGTGAAAACGGCGGACTGGTCGTAGCGGAGCGTGACGAGCATCACCCCGTTTACGGCTTTGTCGCCGTAGCGGGCGATGGTCTCCTCGTCGGCCGGAAGCATCTCGACGTTCTCGATGTCGTCGGGCGGAATCGACGCGATCTGCTCGGTTTCGACCCCGTTGACTATATATAAAGGTTGCTGCGCCGCAACGGGGAGCGTTGCGGCGAGAAACGCCGATATAAACAGAAAGTATCTTTTCATGCGGTGTTTTTCCCGATAAACGGTCGCTGCGGCGGAAATATTGCCCGGTCGCCGGCCTTGTTCGGTACGTGCGAAGATAACGGTTTTGCCGCGGAACGCCAAATTTTCCCGCGATTTTCGATCCGCAGGACGAGGTTTGCAGGGCGGCTTTTCCGGGTGTTCTGCGCGGGGCGGGGGTTGCCGGGTGTTTCAGGGGCCGGCGGACGGTTTCGTGGCCGGCGGGAAGCTGGTTCGGTAACAACGGTCCGGCTTCGGGCCGGGCGTTTGCGGATTCCGCGGCGGTCGTATGGCGGCGCTACCGGATCTCTTCCCAGCCGCAGCGGGCGAGGTCGGCACAACCGTTGGCTTTGAAGCGTACGCCCTCGGCTTCGAGCAGTTCCCGCTGCCGCGTCCATCCGGGGGCGGTGCGGCCGGCGCTGTTTACGACCCGGTGGCAGGGCAGACCCGCAGGGGCGCAGGCGAGCGCGCGGCCCACGCGGCGGGCGTGGTTCGGCATACCGACGAGGCGGGCGATCTGCTTGTAGCTGACGACCTTGCCGGCGGGAATTTCCGCCACGACGGCGTAAACCTCCGCGTCGAAATTTTCGGGCATGCGCACTGCCTTGCGTGCTTTAGTCGGGTTACAGTTCGCTCTCCTTCAGACGCTCGGCGTTCTCGGCCACGATCAGGTGGTCGATCACGTCCTGAATGTCGCCGTCCATGAAGGCGGAGAGGTTGTAGATCGTGTAGTTGATACGGTGGTCGGTGATGCGGCCCTGCGGATAGTTGTAGGTGCGGATCTTGGCCGAGCGGTCGCCCGTCGAGACCATCGTCTTGCGCTTCGAGGCGATTTCGTCGAGGTACTTCGAGTATTCGAGGTTGAAGACGCGCGTACGCAGTTCTTCGAACGCCTTGTCGAAGTTTTTCAGCTGGGATTTCTGGTCCTGACACTGTACGACGATGCCCGTCGGGATATGCGTCAGGCGAATGGCCGAATAGGTCGTGTTGACCGACTGGCCGCCGGGACCCGAGGCGCAGAATATGTCCTTGCGGATGTCGTTCATCGAAATCTCGACGTCGAACTCCTCGGCTTCGGGCAGCACGGCCACCGATGCCGCCGAGGTGTGGACGCGGCCCTGCGTCTCGGTCTGGGGCACGCGCTGTACGCGGTGCACGCCCGACTCGTATTTGAGGGTTCCGTAGACGTTCTGGCCCGTGACTTTGAGCACGACCTCCTTGTAGCCGCCTGCGGCGCCGTCCGAGAATGAGGTCATTTCGTAACGCCAGCCCTTCGACTCGATGTATTTGGTGTACATGCGCAGCAGGTCGCCGGCGAAAATGGCCGCTTCGTCGCCGCCCGTGCCGCCGCGGATCTCCATGATGGCGTTCTTCGAATCCTGCGGGTCCTTGGGGATCAGCAGCAGTTTGATCTGCTCTTCCATCTGCTCGATGGCGGGTTCCAGCTCGGTGATCTCCCCGCGCGCCATTTCGCGCATCTCCTCGTCCTTGTCGTTGGCGAGGATGTCCTTGGCTTCGGCGAGGTTGGCCAGCGCCGTGCGGTAACGTTCCGAGGTCTCGATGATCGGTTCCAGTTCCTTGTACTCCTTGTTGAGCTGTACGAACTGCTTGACGTCGGCGATGACTTCGGGGTCGGTGAGTTTCTGTCCCGTCTCCTCGTATTTCAGTTTCAGGCCGTCGAGACGGCTCAAAATGGTGTTGTCTGCCATAAATGTTCGTTTTGTGCACAAAGATACGCAATAATCGGAAAACGGCAATGCGCCGTCCGAAAAAACGGCGAAAGGGCGTCCGCATGGCGGAACACCCTTTTTGCCGGTCGTGCAGCGGCTATTTGTCGATTCCCTGCAGCCAGTCGAGCACGGCCTGCTGCCACTGCTCCCGGTATTTGAAATTCTTGCGGATACCCCAGCCGTGGCCGCCCGTCGGGTAGATGTGCATAGAGGCCTTGACGCTGTTGTCCTTCAGTGCGTTGTAGTAGAGCGTGCTGTTTACGGGCGGGACGACGCGGTCGTCGTCCGAAAGCAGCAGCAGGGTGGGCGGGGTTTCGCTGCTCACGCGGTTCTGGAGCGAATACCATGTGTCGGTCTCCGCACTGCGCCTGTCGCCCAGCAGGGCGTTGAACGACCCTTGGTGCGCCTTGCCTTTTTCGGCCGTGATGACCGGGTAGAAGAGGATCGAGAAGGCGGGTTTGGTGCGGGCGAGCGTCGAAGCTGAGGCGGCGAGATGACCGCCTGCCGAGCTGCCCACGATGCCGACCTTGTCCGCCGTGAAGCCCGTGGCTCCCGCTTCGAGTCCCATCATGATGCGAAGGGCCTGCTCGACGTCCTCCAGCGGCACTTCGGGGTGGCCGTTGGGCATGCGGTATTTGAGCACGGCGGCCGTGATGCCGTGTTCGGCGAACCACTGGGCCATTTCATAGCCTTCGTAGTCTATGCACAGCTTCACGTAACCGCCGCCGGGGCAGATTACGACGGCCTGTCCCGTGGCCTTCTCCGGAGCGGCCGGGAAGATGTAGAGCACCGCTTCCGAAACGTCGAAGAGACGGTTCTTTTCGGGTTCGCGTTCGGGCGTGGCGATGCCGTTGCTGTGGGGCGCAGTCTTGTTGTCCCAGATTTTCAGCGTGTGGGCCTGTCCGTAGTCCTGTGCCGCTGCGATGCCTGCCGTAAGCAGAAGTGCTGTCAAAGTCGTTGCGATTCGTTTCATGGGCGTATTGTTTTGGTGCGGATCAGATGACGATGTTGATGATCTTGCCCGGCACGACGATAACCTTTTTCGGGGTTTTGCCTTCGAGCCATTTCTGCGCTTCGGGCAGCGTCACGACGTCGGCCTGCATCTGGGCGGGCGTCAGCGACGTGGCGTACTCTTTCTTGAAGCGGAGTTTGCCGTTGATCGAAACCGGGTACTCGAATGCGCTCTGCGCGAGGTGCTTCTCGTCGTAGACCGGATAATCGGCCGTGCAGACCGAGGTGGTGTGTCCCAGCGCCGCCCAAAGTTCCTCGGCGATGTGGGGCGCGAAGGGGGCGAGCAGTACGGTCAGCGGCTCGATGATCTCGCGCTTGTTGCACTCGCCCAGCTCGTTGAGGCAGATCATGAATGCGGAGACCGAAGTGTTGAACGAGAAGTTCTCGATGTCCTCGCTGACCTTCTTGATCGTCTTGTGCAGCGTGCGCAGCTCCTTCTCGTCGGCCTTTTCGTCGGTGACGATCAGCCTGCCGTCGCGGTCGTAGAACAGCCGCCAGAAACGGCGCAGGAATTTGTATACGCCGTCGATGCCGTTGGTGTCCCACGGCTTGGACTGTTCGAGCGGACCGAGGAACATTTCGTACATGCGCAGGGTGTCCGCGCCGTAGTTTTCGACGATATAGTCGGGGTTCACGACGTTGTAGAACGATTTGGACATCTTCTCGATGGCCCAGCCGCAGACGTATTTGCCGTCTTCGAGGATGAATTCCGCATTCTTGTATTCGGGCATCCACGCGCGGAATGCGTCGATGTCGAGGATGTCGTTGCGGACGATATTCACATCGACGTAGAGCGCCTGCGTCCGGTACTGGTCCTTGAGCCCCAGCGAAACGAACTTGTCGGTGCCGACGATGCGGTACACGAAGTTCGAACGGCCCTGAATCATGCCCTGATTGACGAGTTTTTTGAACGGCTCCTCCTCGCATACCACGCCGAGGTCGTAGAGGAACATGTTCCAGAAGCGCGAGTACATGAGGTGGCCCGTGGCGTGTTCGATACCGCCGACGTAGAGGTCCACGCTGCGCCAGTATTCGTCGGCTTCCCGGCTGACGAGCGCCCGGTCGTTGTGCGGGTCCATGTAGCGGAGGTAGTAGGCCGACGATCCGGCGAATCCGGGCATGGTCGAAAGTTCGTAGGGCCAGCCTTCCGGCGTCGCCCACTCCTTGACGCGGGCCAGCGGCGGTTCGCCCTGCTCCGTGGGGCCGAAGTCGGCGATGGGAGGCAGTTCGAGCGGCAGTTTGTCCTCGGCGAGCGGGTAGGCGATGTCGTTCTTGTAGTAGATCGGGAACGGCTCGCCCCAGTAGCGCTGGCGCGAGAAGATGGCGTCGCGCAGGCGGTAGTTGATGCGCTTGCGGCCCAATCCGCGCCGCTCGATTTCGTCGAACATAAGGCCGATCGCCTCTTTTACATCCTTGCCGTTGAGGAAATCCGAGTTGATTACTTTGCCCGATTTGGCGTCGTACGACTCCTGCGAAATGTCGCCGCCCTCGACTACCGGAACGATCTCCAGCCCGAAGTGGCGGGCGAAGGCGTAGTCGCGCGAGTCGTGCGCCGGAACGGCCATGATGGCGCCCGTGCCGTAGCCTGCCAGCACGTAGTCCGAAATGTAGATCGGAATGGCTTTGCCGGTGAAGGGGTTGACGGCGTAAGAGCCTGTGGCTACGCCGCTTACTCGCTTCGTTTCGGCGATACGTTCGCGTTCCGAACGCTTCTTGGCCTGACAGATGTACTCCTCGACGGCGGCCCGGTTTTCGGGTGTCGTCAGGCTGTCTACCCACTCGTGTTCAGGGGCGATGACCATGAAGGTGACGCCGAAAATCGTGTCGGGACGGGTGGTGAATATTTCGAGTTTCCGGTCCGAATCCTTGATGTCGAAGAAGACCTGAGCGCCTTCGGAGCGGCCGATCCAGTTGCGCTGGATCTCCTTCAGGGAGTCGCTCCATGCGAGTCTGTCCAGCCCGTCGAGCATGCGCTGGGCGTAGGCCGTCACGCGCAGAAGCCACTGCTTCATGCGCTTCTGCTCGACCGGATAGCCGCCGCGGACCGAAAGTCCGTCGTGTACTTCGTCGTTGGCCAGTACGGTTCCCAGCTTCGCACACCAGTTTACCATCGTGTCCGCGCGGAACGCGAGGCGGTAGTTCTGCAGCGTCTGCTCCTTCTCGGCTTCCGACATGGCGCGCCACGTTTCGGCCGTGAAATGCAGTTCCTGCGTGCAGGCGACGTTCAGCCCTTCGGTGCCGTTCTGCTCGAAGGCCGCGGTCAGCTCCTCGATCGGGCGGGCCTGCTGTCTGTCGTTGCAGTAGTAGGAGCCGAACATCTTGAGGAACGCCCACTGCGTCCATTTGTAGTAGCTCGGATCGCAGGTGCGGACTTCGCGGTCCCAGTCGAACGAGAAGCCGATTTTGTCCAGCTGTTCGCGGTAGCGGGCGATGTTCTGCTCGGTGGTGACGGCCGGGTGCTGGCCCGTCTGGATGGCGTATTGTTCCGCCGGAAGGCCGAAGGCGTCGTAACCCATCGGGTGCAGGACGTTGAAGCCCTTCTGGCGCTTGTAGCGCGAGTAGATGTCCGAGGCGATGTAGCCCAGCGGGTGCCCCACGTGCAGGCCGGCGCCCGACGGATAGGGGAACATGTCCAGCACGTAGAATTTGGGCCGCGACGGATCGGTCTCGACCTTATAGGTTTTATCCTCCTGCCAGCGGCGCTGCCACTTGGACTCGATCTCCTTGAAATTGTACTCCATAATCTCTTGGTAACGGTTTAATGCGGAATTTCCTGCAAAAATAGCAAAAGTTTCTTGTTTTGCAGTCTTTTTTGTGCGGGAGGGTATAAAAAGCGGGGCATGGCTCGAAAAAGCCATGCCCCGTCGGAGGTTTTTGCGCGGTCGTGTGTCTGCGGTTCCGTATCGGCGGTCGGGTGCGTCAGTCGTAACGCGGTACGACATACATCGAGTAGGCTTCTCCGTGGCCGCTGCCGTCGGTGAGCGTATAGCGGATTTCGTCGCCGTGCCATACGACCGCCGTTCGTGCGGAGCCGAAGACGGTGCCGGCGGTGAAGACGTCGGTGCCGTAGACGGCGAGCGAATAAGGCTGGCAGCCGCTGCCCCGACCGTCGGAGAGACCGAACAGCTCCTGTCCGTTTTTCCAGACGACGCCCTCTTCTTCGAAGCCGTCCGTATAGTAGCCTGCGAGGCGGCGGGACTTGCCGAGTAGGCATAAAGTTCTTGGCCGTCCTTCCACACTTTCGCCGTCAGCGCTCCGCCGGTCTCTTCGCTGCCCGCCGTATAGACGCTGCCGCCGGCGGCGAAGACCGAATAGGCATAGGAGCTGACTGTCCCGCTTCCGAGGGTGTATTTCAGCGCGCCGTTCTCCCAGAGTTTGGCTGTGATTAGGCCACCCTGCTGTTCGTAGCCTGCCGTGTAGACCGTGCTGCCGGCGACGAAGACCGAATAGGCCCATGCGTCGTTCGTGCCGTCGGTGAGCGTGTAGAGTTCTTCGCCGTTTTTCCAGACCGTCGCGACGGATTTCCCTGCCGGCGTCTTATAGCCTGCGGCGTAGATGTCGTAACCGGTCGGCTGCGGCGGGACTCCTCCGCCGTCGTCCGAACTGCACGACGGGGCGAAAAGGGCCGCTGCGAAAAGCAACGGCAAAAAGCTGTGCGGAACATGTTTCATATTGGTTGTCATTGTTTTGCGGCGCAGTTTGTTTCCGGGCGCAGGATTCCGTCTTTTTTTTGCGGCCCGCCTGTCTGCACGTGGCTCTCCGGGCAAAGTTCATGCCGCCGTATTTGCTCTGTCTGGGATGTGTATCGTGTTGTTTGTAAGGTGTTTGTTGATTTTTATATAATCCAAATCTATTACTTTTCCAATTCTATAAATAAAAAGAATTGCAAAACGGCTGAAATGCAGGAAAACAGCGAAAAAAGATGCTCATATATATTGTAATTCCGAAAATTTGCGTACCTTTGCAGTCCATTTTGGACAATGGAGATAGATTTTTTAACAATTAAAGGACAGTTTAAGAAATGCCAACTATTCAACAGTTAGTGAGAAACGGTCGGGTTCGCATGGAGGATAAGAGCAAATCTCCGGCACTCGCCGCGTGTCCCCAGCGCCGAGGCGTATGTACCCGTGTGTACACCACGACCCCGAAAAAGCCTAACTCGGCTATGCGTAAGGTAGCACGTGTAAGATTGACCAACGGCAAGGAGGTCAATGCCTATATCCCCGGAGAAGGCCACAACTTGCAGGAGCACTCCATCGTGCTCGTCCGCGGCGGTCGTGTGAAGGACCTCCCCGGTGTACGTTATCACCTCGTGCGCGGTGCGCTCGACTCGGCAGGCGTGGACGGCCGTCGTCAGCGTCGCTCGAAGTACGGTGCGAAACGTCCCAAGGCCGGCAAATAATCACAGGAATCATTAATTTAGACAATTTTCGAATAAACAATGAGAAAAGCTAAGCCAAAAAAGCGAATTCTACTTCCGGATCCGAAGTTCGGAGACGTGTCCGTGACCCGTTTCGTGAACAACCTTATGCTGGATGGTAAGAAGAGTATTGCCTACACCATTTTCTACGATGCGTTGGATCTGGTAGGCAAGAAGATGAAGGATGCTGATAAATCTCCGCTGGAAGTCTGGAAACAGGCCCTCGAGAACATCACACCCCAAGTCGAAGTGAAATCGAAGCGTATCGGCGGTGCGACGTTCCAAGTTCCTATGGAGGTTCGTCCGGAGCGCAAGATTTCTATTTCCATGAAAAACCTTGTCCTCTATTCCCGCAAGCGCGCCGGCAAGACGATGGCTGATAAACTCTCTGCAGAGATAATGGATGCCTTCAACCAGCAGGGTGCCGCCTTCAAGCGCAAGGAAGAGATGCACCGCATGGCTGAGGCCAACAAGGCATTCGCACA
Organism: Alistipes sp.; assembly: GCA_021204515.1. Lineage (GTDB taxonomy): Bacteria > Bacteroidota > Bacteroidia > Bacteroidales > Rikenellaceae > Alistipes. The sequence goes on from JAJPZH010000087.1 coordinate 11,159, forward strand.
CTTTAGATTCTAATAAGGAGACCGAACAGATGGCAACCAGAGATTTAAATTACACTCGTAACATCGGCATCATGGCTCACATCGATGCCGGTAAAACCACCACGTCGGAGCGTATCCTTTTTTACACGGGTAAAACCCACAAAATCGGCGAGGTACACGAAGGCGGCGCTACGATGGACTGGATGGTTCAGGAGCAGGAGCGCGGCATCACGATCACCTCGGCCGCTACAACCGCATTCTGGAACTATAAGGACAAGCAGTATCAGATCAACCTGATCGACACCCCGGGACACGTGGACTTCACGGTCGAGGTGGAGCGTTCGCTGCGCGTACTGGACGGCGCCGTCGCGACGTTCTGCGCCGTGGGCGGTGTCGAGCCGCAGTCGGAGACCGTTTGGCGTCAGGCCGACAAGTACAATGTTCCCCGTCTGGGTTACGTCAACAAGATGGACCGCACGGGCGCGGACTTCTTGGCTGTGTGCGCACAGATCAAGGAGCATTTCGGAGCGACGGCTCTTCCGGTCGTTCTGCCGATCGGCGCCGAGGACAAGTTCGAGGGACTGGTAGACCTTATATATAATAATGCGATCTATTATTACGACGACAAGTCCGTGCGCGACAACTTCGAGCTGAAAGAGATTCCCGCTTCGATGGCCGAGGAGGCTGCCGAGTGGCGTGCGAAACTCATCGAGGAGGTTGCGGCGACCGACGACGCCCTGATGGAGAAGTTCTTCGATGATCCGAATTCGATCACTCCCGAGGAACTGCTCGCCGCTATCCGCAAGGCTACGATCTCGATGCAGATCGTTCCGATGCTCTGCGGTTCGTCGTTCCACAACAAGGGCGTTCAGAAGCTTCTGGACTACGTTATCGCTTTCCTGCCCTCGCCGCTGGACGTACCTGCGGTGACCGGTATCAATCCCAAAACCGAGAAGGAAGAGGTGCGTCACGCATCGGAGGACGATCCGTTCTGCGGTCTGGCGTTCAAGATCGCTACCGACCCCTTCGTAGGCCGTCTGTGCTTCGTGCGTATCTATTCGGGTAAGCTCGACGCAGGTTCCTATGTGCTGAACGCACGCAGCGGCAAGCGCGAGCGCATCAGCCGTATCTATCAGATGCACGCCAACAAGCAGAACCCCATGGAGACTGTATCGGCAGGCGATATCTGCGCTGCCGTAGGTTTCAAGGAGATTCACACGGGCGACACGCTCTGCGCCGAGAACGCACCGATCGTTCTGGAGCAGATGACCTTCCCCGAACCGGTGATCGGTCTGGCTGTAGAGCCGAAGACACAGAAGGACCTCGACAAGCTCGGCATCGCGCTGGGCAAGCTGGCTGAGGAAGACCCCACCTTCACGGTGCATACCGACGAGGATTCGGGACAGACCGTCATCAGCGGTATGGGCGAGCTGCACCTCGATATCATCGTAGACCGTCTGCGCCGCGAGTTCGGCGTGGAGATCAACCAAGGCGCTCCGCAGGTGAACTACAAAGAGTCGCTCACCAAGACGGTTCAGCACCGCGAGGTCTTCAAGAAGCAGACCGGCGGCCGCGGTAAGTTCGCCGACATCATCTTCGAGATCGGTCCTGCCGACGACGGAGCCATGGGCCTTACGTTCGTGGATCAGGTGAAGGGCGGCAATATCCCCAAGGAGTTCATTCCCGCCGTGCAGAAGGGCTTCGCTTCGGCGATGACCAACGGTGCGCTGGCCGGCTACAAGATGGACTCGATGAAGATCACCCTGCTGGACGGTTCGTTCCACCCGGTGGACTCCGATCAGCTCTCGTTCGAAATCGCTGCCCGCAACGGTTACCGCGCCGCAGCTCCCAAGGCCGGTTCGGTGATCATGGAGCCTATTATGTCCGTGGAGGTCGTGACCCCCGAGGAGAACATGGGCGACGTGATCGGCGACCTGAACAAGCGCCGCGGCCAGATTACCGGCATGGAGTCGAAAGGCACGGCCCGCGTGGTGAAGGCCAAGGTTCCCCTGTCGGAGATGTTCGGCTATGTGACCGTACTGCGTACGATCTCTTCGGGCCGCGCGACTTCGTCCATGGAGTTCTCGCACTTTGAGGAGGTTCCCGCCAACTTGGCCAAGGAGATCATCGAGAAAGCGAGTGGTAAACGTAAGGATATAGAATAAGAAAACATATGAACCAGAAGATTAGAATCAAGTTAAAGTCATTCGATCACAATCTCGTGGACAAGTCGGCCGAGAAGATTGTGAAGACTGTGAAGAGCACGGGCGCCGTTGTGCGCGGGCCTGTGCCCCTTCCCACGCATAAGCAGATTTTCACGCTGAACCGCTCGACTATCGTCAACAAGAAAGCCCGCGAGCA
>JAJPZH010000061.1 GCA_021204515.1 Alistipes sp.
CAATTCGGACCGCTTTTCCGCATCGCTCCGCCAGCCTTCCGCCCGCCCGTTTATGCAGCCGTAACACCGTTGGAATCCCACTCCGCCACCGCACCGGACGCCGCCCCGAATCACGAGTCGCTGTCCGCAACCGCAAAGCGCAGACGCACCCGCAGACAGCACCCGCCTGCAAGCCTACTTCCGCCGCACCCGCTGCCGCGGCGTGTTGTCGATCCGGAGCGGAGAGTCGTCCTCCAGCTCTTCGAGCAGAATTCCGGAGACATTCTCTTCGGTGATCTTGCCGTCGGTATAATTCAGGTCGTTGTAATTCTTGTAGACGTAATCGCTGACGGCGATCTTATAGGTTTTCCCCTCACGCAGTCCGGGGAACTCCACGTCGAGCGCATTGTCCGCCGCATCGGTAACGATCACATAGGGCGTGGTCGAAATCAGGTCGATGCGGTGCGCCTCCTTGACGTTCACCGGATCGTTGTATTTCGAAATAATCATCCGGCGCATATCCGCCGGCGTCATCTTCATCTCGGCCACCAGCGTTCCGAACGGCTCCAGCCCGTATACCTGCGCCACGCTCACGCCGCCCGCGGGAATCGAATCGAGCCGCACGCCCCCGATGTGGTAGAATCCGATCTCGGCGTCGGCCTCGTCGGCCACCGATCCGGCCATCCAGTTCGCCAGCCCCCACTTGTTCGCGGCGTTCTTAAACTCGCCCATCGGCCTGTTCAGCTCCGGATCGGCGTAATAGGCGTCCACCTGCTTCTGATAAGCCGGGTCAGGCTCGTAATCGGCCAGCGGAATAAGCCGGTAATCCACGCCCGCAACCTTCTTTCCCTTCATGCGTATCGTCGTGACGCCTATGTTCCGCAGGTCTTTGCCCGTCTGCGTGAGCAGCGTGCCGCCGATCAGCGTATCGACCTCTTCGTGCGTATGCCCGCCGATCACCACGTCGTACTGCGAAGGCCCTTTGGCCAGCAGTTCCCGGTCGCGGTCGTCGCCCATGTGCGAAACGAGCACCAGCACGTCGCACTCCCGGCGCAGCTCGGCGGCGTATTTCAGCGCCATCTGCTGCGGATCGGGGAAGGTCAGCCCCGCGAAACTCGACGCATTGCCCGCCGGATGCCCCGGCCCCTCGTAATTGGTCACCACGCCGACGAACCCGATGCGGAATCCGCCCTCGTCGAGCACCGTGTAAGGCGGCAGCTCGGGGAAAGTGCAGGTATCGCTCACCACATTGGCGCACACCACCTCGAAATCCATACTGTCGATCATGCGGCCCAGAAACGCCTGCCCGTGATCGAACTCATGGTTGCCGAGCGTCGCCACGTCGTACCCCAGCCCGTTCATCAGCGCGATCATCGGCATCCCCGGCGTCGCCGCCCGGTCTACGTAGGCGTTGCCCGTCCAGCGGTCGCCGGCATCGACCAGCACCACCAGCTGCGCCGTGTCGCGGCAGGCTTCGACGGCCGTCGCCAGACGCGGAAAATGCTGGATTTTGGCATGCATGTCGTTCGTGGACAGCAAAACGAGCGTCCGCTCGCGGGGAGCGCAGGCCGCCGCGACCGCCGCCAAGACGATCAGAACCGTGCGGAGTATTCTTTCCATAATATCGTTTTTGAGTTTGTCAAAGTTACAAATAATTCATATCTTTACACTTCATTCAGCAGAAAAACTTATGGCAGACAGCATCAAAGTCATATGCGACAACCTCGGCGGTCCGATTCGGGTGGCGATGGGCACCACGCTCTCCGAAGTGGCCGCGCAGCTGACGCCGGGACGCTATCCCTTCCTCGCGGCGTTCGTGAACAACCGCATCAAGGAACTCAACTACAAAATATATACCCCGGTGACGGTCCGTTTCGTGGACATCACCGACTTCACGGGCATCCGCGTCTATCAGCGCACCTCATGGTTCATTCTCCAGAAGGCCGCACTCACGCTCTTTCCGGGACATACGCTCCATATCCGTCACTCGATGGGCCAGAGCGGGTTCTACTGCGAACTCGAAGGACTCGACGAATTCACCCGCGAGCAGGCCGCGGCGCTCGAAGAGCATATGCGCGAACTGACGGCGCAGAATCTCCCCATCGAGCGGACCAGAGTACTCACGAGCGAAGTCCGCGCCATCTACGCCGAACAGGGCTTCGACGACAAGATAGCCCTGCTCGACACCCGCCCGCGCCTTTACAGCCAACTCTATACGCTGGGCGGCACGGCCGGCTATTTCTACGGCGCACTGGCCCCCTCGACGGGTTACATCGACCGTTTCTGCATCGAACCCTACTACAAAGGTTTCTATCTGGCCCTGCCCCTGAGGACGAACCCCGACCTGCTCAACAAGAACGTCCAGCAGGAGAAGATGTTCGGCATCTTTCAGGAGTACCAGTCGTGGGTCCGGATCATGGGCGTCCCCCCCGTGGGCGACGTCAATTCGAAGGTACTCGCGGGCGACGCCGGCGCCATGATAAAACTCGCCGAAGCGTTCCACGAACGCAAATTCGCATGGGTCGCCGACACCATCTACGACGCCAACCTCTCGCGCGGCGTGCGCATCGTGCTCATTTCGGGTCCCTCGTCGAGCGGCAAGACCACCTCGGCCAAACGGCTGGGCATCCAACTGGGCGTGCTGGGACTCAAACCGGTGCTGCTCTCGCTCGACGACTACTTCGTGGACCGGGAGAAAACCCCGAAGGACGCCGACGGCGAATATGACTACGAAGCGCTCGAAGCCATCGACCTCGAACTGTTCAACGACCACCTCCGCCGCCTGATGCGCGGCGAAAGCGTCGATATTCCCCGCTACAACTTCATCACGGGCCGCCGCATGCAGCACAACGACCCGCTGACGCTCGACGAGCGGTCGATCCTGATCGTCGAGGGCATCCACGGACTCAACCCCCGCCTCACGCCGGGCGTCCCCGAAGAGCAGAAGTTCCGCATCTACATCTCCTGCTTCACGTCGGTAGCGATGGACAACCTCTCGCGCATCGCCACCACCGACAACCGCCTGCTGCGCCGCCTGACGCGCGACTACCGGCAGCGGGGCGCCGACGCGCTGGCCACGCTCTCGCGCTGGGCTTCGGTCCGCCGCGGCGAGGAGAAGCACATCTTCCCCTATCAGGAGAATGCCGACATCATGCTCAACTCGTCGCTCTTCTACGAGATTTCGGTCCTGCGTCCCTTCGCCGAGAAGATCCTCCGCGAAGTCCCCGACACGGTACCCGAATACGACGAAGCGTGCCGCATGCTGAAGTTCCTCGACAACTTCATCCCCATCCCGCCCGACGAAATTCCGCCCACCTCGATCCTGCGCGAATTCATCGGCGGCAGCAGTTTTCAATATTAAGAATCGCCCGCACGCCCCGGCGTTGTCCGGACGACAAACCATGCAAGACAATAAACGACCGCCCGGTTCCGACCCGGCCCCGAAACGATAATTCCGCCGCACCGCGGCGCCAAGTCCCCATAACTTCATACAACTAACAGATATGTTCGACAAATTTTCCGAACGCCACATCGGCGTCAGCAACGAAAAAGAGCTTAAAGCCATGCTCGAAACGATCGGCGTCAAGTCGGTAGACGAGCTGATCTCGCAGGTCATTCCCCAGTCCATCCGGCTCAAGAAACCGCTCGCGCTGCCCAAGGAGGGCATGAGCGAATACGAATTCGCAGGCCATATCCGCGCGCTGGCCGAGCGCAACCGCTGCCTGCGGTCGTTTATCGGCATGGGCTACTACCCCTGCGCGGTTCCCGCCGCCGTCACGCGCAACGTCTTCGAGAATCCCGCGTGGTACACCTCCTATACGCCCTATCAGGCCGAGATTTCGCAGGGCCGTCTCGAAGCGCTGCTCAATTTCCAGACCGCCGTGATCTCGCTTACGGGCATGGAGATCGGCAACTGCTCGCTGCTGGACGAGGGCACCGCCGCCGCCGAAGCGATGCTGATGATGTTCGCCCTGCGCTCGCGCGAAGCCGTCAGGGAGGGCCGCAACCAGCTCTTCGTAGACCGGAACATCTTCCCGCAGACGCTCGACGTGCTGCTCACCCGCAGCGAACCGTTCGGCATCGAACTGATCATCGACAAATACGACGAATACAGCTTCACGGGCAAGGAGTTCGGCGCCATCGTCCAGTATCCGGCCGCCAACGGCGCCGTGCGCGACTACGCGGACTTCACGGCCGCCGCCCACGCCAAAGGCGTGCTCGTTACGGCCGCCGCCGACCTGCTTGCGCTGGCGCTTCTGAAGGCGCCCGGCGAATGGGGCGCCGACATCGCCGTCGGCTCGACCCAGCGTCTGGGCACCCCGATGGGACTGGGCGGCCCGAGCGCGGGCTACATGACCACGCGCGAAGCCTTCAAGCGCAACATGCCGGGCCGTATCATCGGCGTCTCGGTAGACCGTCTGGGCAACCGGGCGCTGCGCATGGCGCTCCAGATGCGCGAACAGCACATCAAACGCGAGCGCGCCACGTCGAACATCTGCACCGCCTCGGCGCTGATGGCCTCGATGGTGGGCTTCTACTGCGTCTACAACGGTCCCGAAGGGCTGAAGCGCGCCGCCGACACGGCCCATCTGGCCGCCGCGACGGTAGCCAAGGCGCTCGAAGCGATGGATTATAAACTCGCCGCGACGGCCTACTTCGACACGCTCGAAGTCACCGCCGAAGCCGCCGTCGTACAGTCGCTGGCGCTCGAAAGCGGCATCAATTTCTTCTACCCGACCGAAGGTTCGGTGCGCATGTCCTTCGACGAAGTCACGACCCCGGAGGAGATCGCCGAAGTGATCCGCATCTTCGCCGCCGCCAAAGGCAAGAAAGCCAAAGCCGTAAAGCCCGTTACCGAAAGCAACGTCCCGGCCGGCCTGCGCCGCCGGTCGGCCTACCTGACCGAACCGGTCTTCAACGCCTACCGCTCGGAAAGCGCCCTGATGCGCTACATCAAACAACTGGAACTGCGCGACATATCGCTGGCCAACTCGATGATCTCCTTAGGTTCGTGCACCATGAAGCTCAACGCCGCGGCGCTCATGCAGCCCCTTTCGCTGGCCGGCTTCCAGAACATGCACCCCTTCGCCCCGGCGGATCAGACGGAAGGTTACATGCAGCTAATCATGGAGTTGGAAAACGATCTGGCGACGATCACGGGCTTCGCAGCCTGCTCGCTGCAGCCCAATTCGGGCGCGGCGGGCGAATATACGGGGCTGATGGTGATCCGCGCCTACCACCAGAGCCGCGGGCAGGGCTACCGCAACGTCGTGCTGATCCCGGCGTCGGCCCACGGCACCAATCCGGCGTCGGCGGCCATGGCAGGCATGAAAATCGTCACCGTGGCGTGCGACGCCAACGGCAATATCGACGTGGAGGATCTCGAAGCCAAGGCCAAGGAGTACAGCTCTGAGCTGTGCGGTCTGATGGTGACCTATCCTTCGACGCACGGGGTGTTCGAAAGCCGCATCCGCGAAATCGTGGACGCCGTGCACGACGCGGGCGGACAGGTTTACATGGACGGCGCCAACATGAACGCGCAGGTGGGCCTGACCAATCCGGGCTACATCGGCGCCGACGTCTGCCACCTCAACCTGCACAAGACTTTCGCCATGCCCCACGGCGGCGGCGGTCCGGGCGTGGGTCCGATCTGCGTCGCCGAGCACCTCAAAACGTTCCTCCCCTCGCATTCGGTTATGGCGACGGGCGGCGACGAAGGCATCACCGCCGTCGCATCGGCCCCTTGGGGGTCCGCACTGCTGCTGCCCATAACCTACGGTTATATCAAGATGCTGGGCGAAGCCGGACTGCGCCGCGCTACGGAAATGGCGATCGTCAACGCCAACTACATGTCCGCCGCGCTCGCATCGGAGTTCAGGACTTACTATTCGGGCGAAACGGGCCGCGTGGGTCACGAAATGATCCTCGACCTGACCAACTTCAAGAAGGACTACAACATCGACTGCGGCGACATCGCCCACCGGCTGATGGACTACGGATTCCACGCTCCGACGCTCTCGTTCCCCGTGCACGAGACGCTGATGGTCGAGCCGACCGAATCGGAGCCTAAAGCCGAAATGGACCGTTTCATCAAAGCCCTCGTGGCGATCAAGCGCGAATGCGAAGCGGCCGTCGGACAGCCCGACAACGTGGTGGTCAATGCGCCCCACACGGCCGTAGAGATCGCGGGCGAGTGGCCGCATCCCTACACCCGTCAGCAGGCGGTCTTCCCGCTCGAATGGGTGCGCCAAGCCAAGTTCTTCCCCTATGTTTCGAAGATCGACGCCGGCTACGGAGACCGCAACCTGTGCTGCAGGAATTGCGAATAAATCGTGAAAGCCGGAATTATTAAGGAATTATATGTAACTTTGCAGCCCGTACGGACCGGCTTCCGCCGCTGACGGAGCCGCCGGCCGGTTCGAAAGGACAGTCCCGGCGACAAGCGGCAAAGCGCTATAAAACGAATGTCCGAATTCCGGAAGGCGCGTTTTTTGCCGTATGCGGAAGCGGCCGCACGCAGAAAACAGCCGTACAGAAACTGACAAGCCCTGCAAAGGCAGGCGGAGTGCGGCCCTGCGAAACAAACCCGATCGGGGGGGGGCCGGATAAGGACAACACACGGGAAATGCCGGGGCGGGAATGCCAAACGGAAACACCCGACGAGAACGCCGGACAGGAACAACGAAAAACGAACAACATTTTTTAACAGATTATTATGAAAGTAGAACAGAACAAGATGGTCGGCGTGGACTACAAGCTCACCGTCGACGGACAGATCGCAGACCAATCGCGTCCGGGCCAGCCGCTCGAATTTATCTTCGGAACAGGCATGCTGCTCCCCAAATTCGAAGAGGCGATTCTGGGCAAGGAGGTCGGCGAAGCCGTCTCGTTTACCCTTGAGCCGAAGGACGGTTACGGCGAACTGATCGCCGACGCCGTGGTAGACCTGCCGAAAAATATATTCATGGTGGACGGCAAACTCGCCGAAGACATCCTCTTCGTGGGTTCGCAGGTCCCGATGAGCGACAACCAAGGCAACCGCATGATGGGCATCGTCAAGGAGGTCGGCGAGGAGACCGTGAAAATGGACTTCAACCACCCGATGGCCGGCAAGACGCTCAACTTCGACGTCGAGATCGTATCGGTGCGCGACGTAACGCCCGAAGATCTGCAGGGCGGCTGCTCGTGCGGAGACTGCGGAGACGACTGCGGAGGCGGTTGCGACCACGAAAAAGGGCACTGCGACTGCCATTAACGAAAAAGCGGGACTTGCAGAAGCCCCGCTTTTTTAAACCCAAACCAACTCTGCCATGACCCAGACCGAACTTCTGACGATGATCGGCAGCGGCGCCGTACGGGACCTCGATCTGACGGGCCGCGAATTGAAGAACATCGATTTCAAAGGCTGCCGTGTGGAAAACGTGACATTCGACGAATGCACGCTCACGGAGTGCAATTTCGACAACTGCGGAATGGAGCGCGTCTCCTTCCGCAAGGCCGTGCTGCGCAACTGCCGTTTCCGCAGGGCGAAGATCGCATGGAGCGACTTCCGCTACTGCGAGATCGAAAGGGCCACCTTCGAAGAGGCCGAAATCCGGTTCTGCGACTTCTACCGCGCCATGCTCACAGGGATCGTCATCATGCGCAAGGCCCTGATCGGAGAGACGAGTCTCTACTACGCCTACTTCGGCGAAGGGGTGAACATACGCCGCGAGAACATCGCCGGCGGCAGGCTGCTCCAGCAGGACCGCGACGCCTACAGGCGGTTTCTGATCGAATGGAACACCTCCGGCACGGGAGTCCGCCGAAACGACCGCGCGGGACAGTCGGAGTGGAGTCCCGATGCGGCGCTTCACGCCCGCTGGGCCGACGCCGAGGAGATATACAAGAACTTCAACGGCCTGTGGACAGGCGCGGGATTCCTGCGCGACGCGAACTGGGCCTATGTGAAGGGCCGCCGCATGGAACGCCGGCGCATGCTGGCCGACTGGCGCGGCGCACCGCTGTCGCGCAAACCGCAGCTGGCATGGAAAATAGCGACCAATACGCTGATGGACCTTCTATTCGGCTACGGCGAAAGCCTGTTCCGTATGGTCACGACCTATGTGGTGCTGGTGCTCTTTTTCGCCTATGTCTTTCAGGGGAACGCTTCGCTGCCCTCCTACCTGCAGGCTTTCTGGATCAGCCTGAAGAACATGGCGGGCGTCGGTTCGGAACAGCTCAGCGGCATATCCCCGCTGGTGGACATGCTCAACGTCGTCCAGACGACGATCGGCATCCTGCTCACCGGCATCTTCGGCTTCATCCTCGGCAACAAGATCCGCAATCAGTAAAGCCGTGTTCACACTGCGCCAATACCTGACCTCGCTGGCCGATACGCACGGTCTCACCCGGACGCTGGGCGAGATCGAGGTATGCCGCGACGAAGAGGGGCGCATGCGCTACACGGTAGGCAACAGCGCCATCGTCTTCCGCATCCGCCGTGAAGGGTGTATCCGCTCGCTGCGCTGCTACATGCACCATCCGCGTCATCTGCCGGAAATCTACGGAGAGAAACTGCTGCCGCAGGAGCTTTTCATCTACACCTCGCCCGCAGGCGGAGTCTGGACCGACGTGGTGCTGGGCGACTGGATCGAAGGCGTTACGCTTCACGAAGCGATCGTCGAAGCAGCCGAGGCGGGCGACACGGTGCGGCTGAGAAGATTCGCCGCCGCATTCGACCGCATGGCCGCGGCGCTCACGGCGGACGATTGGGCGCACGGCGATCTGAAACCCGAAAACATCGTCGCCGACGGCGAAGGACGGCTCCACCTGATCGATTTCGACGCCATGTTTCTTCCCGCCTTCGCAGGACAGCCCAGCCCGGAACTGGGTACGGCGGCTTTCCAGCATCCAGCGCGCACGGTACGGGATTTCGACGCTTCGCTCGACGATTATCCGGCGGCGCTGATCTCCACGGCGCTGCATGCGCTGGTGCTCGACCCGACGCTTTACGCACGCTATTCCGATGCCGACGGACTGCTTTTCTCGCCGCAGAAAATCCGGACCGACACGGCGCTCCGCGAAGCACTCGCGCTCTTCGAGCAGGCGGGACTCGCGGCGCAGTACCGGATTGCGCGGCTGCTCCGTTCGCCTTCGCTCCGACTGCCGCAACTGCCGCAACTACTGGCACTGGCGGCGGAAACAATGGGGACTAAAGAAAGACCGGAGAAGGCCGGAACAGTGAAGACAGCAAGAACAGAGGGAACGGCAGAAACACCAGAAACAGACAGGACAGAAGAAACGGCGGGAGCAGAGAAAACAACGGAAACGGAAGAAACCGCAGACGGAAATTCCGGCGCGGCAGTCCGTTCAACGGACGGAACCGTCGCCGAAGAGACCGAGCTCTTCGTCGAAAACGGCCTGTGGGGTTACCGCACGCCGGAACACATCGTCGTCCCGCCGCTTTACGACTGCGGATTCGACTTCACCGAAGGGCTGGCGGCGGTACGTCTAGGAGCGACGTGGCACTATATCGACGGCGCGGGCCGGACCCGGATCAGCTGTCCGGGATGCGAGGCCGTGAAGCCGTTCCGCAACGGACGCGCTTCGGTCGTCCGCGGCGGAAGGCGGCGGGTGATCGACCGGACGGGCCGCGAGTTTGATATTTAGCCTTAAATCGTTATATTTGCATCTGCTTAATACGACACCGATGCCTCAACTCAGATATATGACTCCGGCGGAGATCTCCGCCGCCGAATCCCTCGGATCCTCGGCCGAAGCGTGGTCGCAGGTGAAGGTTTCCGAAGATTTCACGCCGTTTCAACTGCTGCAAAGCCATCTGGAAGGGACGGTCGAGATAGGTTCGGGAGCACGGATCATACGTTCGCGCGTATGCAACTACCGGATCGGCGAGGGCGCGCTCATAGAGGGCGTCACGGCCCTCGAATGCCGCCGCCGGAGCACGTTCGGCAACGGCGTGGGCGTGGCCACGATGAACGAGTGCGGGGGCCGTACGGTCAAAATATTCGACCGGATGTCGGCTCAGGTCGCCTATCTGATGGCCGTCTACCGCCACCGTCCGCAAACCGTCGCGGCGTTGGAGCGCATGGTGGACGCCTATGCCGAAGCAGGCGCGTCGGAGGTGGGCAGCGTCGGCCGCAACACCCGCATCGTAGGTGCGAAATTCATCCGCGAAGTCCGCATCGGCGACGGGGTGACCATCGACGGGGCGTCGATGCTCGAAAACGGCACCCTCTGCGACGGGGCGCATATCGGCGTGGACGTCAAGGCCTACGACTTCATCGCCGCCGAAAAGGCGCGCATCGACAACGGCTCGATCGTCGAGCGCTGCTTCGTGGGCGAGAGCTGCCGGCTGGACAAGGCTTTCACGGCGGCCGAGTCGCTCTTTTTCGCCAACTCGCACTGCGAGAACGGGGAGGCGGCCTCGATCTTCGCGGGTCCCTACACCGTTTCGCACCACAAGTCGTCGCTCCTGATCGCCGGCATGTTCTCGTTCTTCAACGCCGGAAGCGGCTCGAACCAGAGCAACCACCTCTTCAAGAGCGGCGCCGTGCACCAGTCGGTGCATCTGCGCGGATGCAAATTCGCCAGCGGGGCCTACATCATGTCGCCGGCGCTCGAAGGGGCCTTCACGATGATTATGGGGCACCACTCGTACCACCACGACACCTCGGCGTTCCCCTACTCCTATCTGGTCGAGAAGGAGGGCCGCACGACGCTGATGCCGGGAGCGAACCTCACCAGCTACGGAGCCGTGCGCGACATCGAGAAGTGGCCGGCGCGCGACCGCCGCGAACGCAAACGCGACGTCATCAACTTCGAAGAGTACAACCCCTACATAACCGAAGCGATGCTCAGGGCCGTGGACACGCTCCACACGCTGGCCAAAGAGGACCCCGACGCGCCGTCGTACGTTTACCGCAAGGCGGTCATCCGCGCCGCGGCGCTCAAGCGGGGCATCGGCCTTTACAACAAATTCGTCGTCGCGGCGCTGGGCGCCATGCTCGACCGCGGCGAATCGTCCGGCAGGTACGACGGCAGCGGCCGCTGGCTCGACGTGGCAGGGCAGTATATCACCAAACGCGAGGTCGAAGCGATCCTCGACGCCGTGGACCGCGGCGAACTAATGACACCCGAAGAGGTGGACAACCGCTTCAGGGTCTTTTTCGTGCATTACGACGACTACGCCCACAGCTGGGCCGAAGGGATTTACGCTTCGCTGCTGGGACGTGTGCCCACCGCGGCCGATTTCAGCGACGCGGTCGAGGCGGGACGCAACGCCCGGGAGGCGATGCGCCGCACGACCGACGCCGACCGCGACCGCGACTGTTCGCTCGACATGGCCGTCAGCTACGGGCTGGACAGCGACGACGAGGGCGAAGTACGCGACGACTACTACTCGGTCCGGGGATTAAAATAGACGCAGCATGTATACACAGAGCATCACACGCAACCACCGTACGGCATTCATCCTAGCTATAGACTGCTCGGGGTCGATGGCCGAAAGCATCCTCTTCCGGGGACGCAGGCTCACCAAGGCCGAAGCGGTGGCAGGCATCACCAACGACCTGCTGTTCGAGCTGGTCGAACGCGCCCGCCGCAGCGACGGCATACGCGACTATTACGACATCGCCGTACTCGGTTATTCGGGCGACGACGAAGTGCGCTCGCTGCTGCCCGACGGCGAAGAACTAATGCCGGTAAGCACCCTCGCGGCGCGGGAGATGCCGGTACGTACGGAGGTGATCGAACACCGCCTTCCCGACGGCAGCATCGCCCTGCGCGAGATTCCCGCGCCGTCGTGGATCGAGCCGCAGTCGGCCGGGCAGACGCCCATGTGCGAAGCGCTGCGCAGGGTGCGCGACATCGCTTCGGAATGGACCGCACGTGCGGCCAACGCCGAGAGTTTCCCGCCCGTGGTATTCAACATCACCGACGGCGAGGCGACCGACTGCGACGACGAGGAACTGCGCGCCGTCTGTAACCAGATCAAGGCGCTGGGAACCGCCGACGGCAACGTACTGCTGATAAACATCCACATCGCCGCCGGCGACACAGGACGGCACGTATTCTTCCCCGAAGCCCACGAAGCCAACTACACGAACCGCTATGCGGCGCTGCTCTACGACTGTTCGAGCGAAATGCCGGCGGTATTCAACGAAGCCATACGCGAAGCCAAAGGTCCCGGCGCGGCACCTCCGTTCCGGGGCATGAGCTACAACGCGTCGGCGGCCCAGCTGGTCACCATGCTCAACATAGGTTCCATCAGCGTCAAAACCGAATAGCCATGACAGCGACTCTCCAACACTTCACCCGGGCGCTGCTGACACCCGATCTGTCGCTGGCGACGCTCTCCGACGCCCGCGCCGTCACCGACCGCAACGGCATGCCCCGTCTGGTACGCACCACGCGGTTCGCCGAAGCCGAAATCGAATGGCGCGGCGAGCGGTGGCTCGCCGCCATGCCCCTGACGCCGGCCGCACTGCCCCGCATCGAACGCACGGTTTCGGTCCTGCGGCGCATGAACACCGAACATCTGACGCAGTTCCGCATCCTGCCGGAGGAAATGCGATGGACCGACGCGCTGGGCAACGAGCGGCGCACGGGACTCGTCCTGCAGCAGCTTCCGGGCCGGGAGTTCTCCGAAGCATTGCTGACGGAAGACAAATCCGTCCTGCTCACGGCGCTGGACACGCTGCGCACAGCACTGCGGGAACTGGAATTCACGCACAACAACCTCCGGGAAAGCAACCTCCGCTGGTACCGGGGACGGCTCGTCCCGATCCGTTATTACGACGCCCGCATAGGCGCGGCGGAAAACTGCGAAACCGATGCGGAAGCTTTCGAAGCGCTGAAACGCCGGGTCGCCGAAGCACCCGCACCCCGCCAGTCGGTAAACGACGTCGGAGCGGCCTACAATCCGGCGCGAAAGCTGACCGGCCACCGCTGGACAAGTCACGTCTTCGAAGGACTGGTATGCGTCGAGGACGAAGGCGGATTCGGATTCGTCGATACGGACAACAACCCGGTAATTCCGTCGCAGTTCCTCTGGGCGGGCGACTTCCACGAAGGCCGCGCCGAGGTTCAGACACAAACCGGCATGGGGCTGATCGACCGCAAAGGCGGCTACGTCATCCCGCCCGAATACGAAATCGTCGATTACGACCCGGCGGTCAGCATCGTGCACGTCCGCCACGGCGGACGCTGGGCACTGTTCGACTATCTGGGCCGCCGTCTGACGGAGTTCGGCCGGGAGGATATGCAGGAGCCTGTCCGGCAGGAACCGTGCAGGTCCGAAATTTGCAGATAACAACGTCACAAAACATACGACAATGGAAGAAACGATCAAATGCCTGATTATCGGCAGCGGCCCCGCAGGGTACACCGCAGCTATCTATACTTCGCGCGCCAACCTCCAGCCCGTACTCTACGAGGGTATCGAGCCGGGCGGACAGCTCACGACCACGACCGACGTGGAGAACTTTCCGGGGTATCCCGACGGCGTCAGCGGCCAGCAGATGATGGCCGACATGCGCCGTCAGGCCGAACGCTTCGGAGCCGACATCCGCATCGGAACCGTGACGAGCGTGGACCTCTCGTCGCGTCCGTTCCACGTGGTGATCAACGGCACGACGCAGATCAAGGCCGAAACGCTCATTATCGCCACGGGAGCTTCGGCGAAATACCTCGGCCTGCCGTCGGAAACGAAGTTCCGCGGCATGGGCGTCAGCGCATGCGCCACGTGCGACGGATTTTTCTACCGCAAAAAGGACGTAGCCGTGGTCGGCGGCGGCGACACCGCCTGCGAGGAGGCCACTTATCTGGCTTCGATCTGCCGCAAGGTCTACATGATCGTACGCAAGCCCCATCTGCGCGCTTCGAAAGCCATGCAGAACCGGGTGTTCAGCACGCCCAATATCGAAGTGATATTCAACCACAACACCGCCGAGGTGCTGGGCGACGAGTCGGGCGTGACGGGCGCGCTGCTGCGCTGCAACGACGGCAAGGAGATCAAGATCGACATCGCGGGATTCTTCCTCGCCATCGGGCACCATCCCAATACGGAGCTTTTCGCCGATCAGCTGACGCTCGACGCGGAAGGGTACATCAAAACGGAAGCGGGGACCTCGAAGACCAATATCGAAGGGGTCTTCGCCGCGGGCGACGTGCGCGACCCGCATTACCGGCAGGCCATAACGGCCGCGGCGTCGGGCTGCATCGCGGCGATCGACTGCGAACGCTTCATCCTGAGCCGCGCAGAGTAAACCGAATCACGCAGAGCGAACAAAAACAGGCACCACGCATGAGTTTCAGCGTCACCATACTCGGATCGTCCTCCGCCAAGCCCACCCTGAGCCGCCATCCGTCGGCCCAAGCGGTCAATGTGCACGAGCAGTACTATCTGGTCGATGCGGGCGAGGGGGTGCAGCAGCAGCTGATCCGCTGCGGGATCAACCCGCTGAAACTGCGCGCCGTGTTCATCTCGCACCTGCACGGCGACCATGTCTTCGGACTCTTTCCGCTGATCTCGACGCTGGCGCTCTACGGGCGCAAAACCCCGCTGCGGGTATTCGCCCCGGCGCCTTTCGGCGAGATACTGGCCTGCCACCTGCGGTTTTTTGACAGCGAGCTGCCCTATCCGGTGGTCTGGACCGAGGTGGACACGACCAAGCACGCACTGCTGCTGGAAAACCGCACGCTCGAAGTGTGGAGCATTCCGCTGCGCCACCGGGTGCCGACGGCGGGATTCCTCTTCCGCGAGAAGGAGCCGCCGCTGAACGTCGAGAAGTTCAAGATCGCAAAATACGGCCTTTCGGTCGCGCAGATCACCGCGGCCAAGCGGGGCGAGGACATAACGCTCCCGACGGGCGAGGTCGTGACCAATGCGGAGCTGACCTACCGCCCCTATGCGCCCCGGTCGTACGCCTATCTCTCGGACACCAATTTTTCGGCGAAGGCCGCGACGCTGGCCAAGGGCACGGACCTGATGTACCACGAGGCGACTTACGCCGCCGCCGAGCAGAAGGCGGCCAAGGAACGGGGCCATTCGACGACCGTAGACGCGGCAAAAGCCGCCCTAAAGGCCGGAGCCAAGCGGCTGATAATCGGACACTACTCGTCCCGTTACAAGAATGAAAACGTACTGGTCGAAGAGGCCCGCGCGATCTTCCCGGAGACCTATCCGGCCACCGAAGGCGTCACCTTCACCATAGAGAAACAACGATGACGAAAGCCGAAATACAACTCGTCCGCGCGCTGGCCGACAAGCGCGGCCGCACGGAACACGGACTGTTCGTGGCCGAAGGGGAGAAACTCATCGGCGAACTGCGCGGCTCGCACCTGAAGGTCCGCAGGATCTTCGCGCTGGAGGGCGTGTTCGCAGGACCGGAGGTCGAGACCGTCGCCCCGCGCGACATGGAGCGGTTGTCGCTGCTCAAAACCGCCGCCAACTCGCTGGCGATAGTCGAAATACCCCGCTACGGGCTGGACATGCGGTCGCTCGCGGGGCGGCTGACGCTGGCGCTCGACGACGTGCAGAACCCCGGCAACCTCGGCACGATCGTCCGACTGGCCGACTGGTTCGGCATCGCCGACATCGTCTGTTCGGAGGCTTCGGCCGACTGCTTCAACCCGAAGGTCGTGCAGGCCACGATGGGCGCGATCCTGCGCGTGAGGGTTCACTACACCGATCTGGGGGCGTTTCTGCACGACGCGGGAGCTGCCGGACTGCCCGTCTACGGAACGTTTCTGGAAGGGGAGAATATCTACGGCACGACGCTTTCGGAAGCGGGCGTCGTCGTCATGGGCAACGAGGGCCGCGGCATCTCGCAGGCCGCGGCGCGCGCCGTGACGCACAAGCTCTTCATCCCGCCCTATCCGGCCGACCGACGGGGTTCGGAATCGCTCAACGTGGCGATGGCCACGGGTATCATCTGCTCGGAATTCCGGCGGCGGACAGCCATGGGAAGCGGAAAATAGGCCGCAGGGCTAAAAGGAAAAAAGACTGCCGGGATTGCTCCCGGCAGTTATTTTTTGCAGCATCCGGCAAGACCGGCGGCGCGGGAACCGCCTGCGGCACGACGCAAAAAAGGTCGATGTAAGGGAGGTTCTGCAAAGGCGGATTCAACGCAAGGCAGATTCGGCACAAGGCAGGCGCAACGCAAAACCGATTCAACGCATGCCGTCCGGCAACAGACCGATAACAAACCGTCAACAGACCGGCGCCGGCAAAAGGCTCAGCCGACGGCAACGGCGGCATGCTCCTGCACGATTGCGGCGATACGGCGCACCTGCGCCAGCGCTTCGGCACACTGCCAGCGGGAAAAAAGCGACTCCGATTCGAGCTGGCCGATGGTCTGTACGAGCCGATCGACGGCCTGCGAGAGCGTCTGCAGTTCACCGGACGAAGCCGAGCGCAAGTCGGTGGCGGCCAGCAGCACGGCAGTCTCCCGGCCGCAGCGTTCGAATCCCGAAAGCGCCGCATTGCTCCGGCGCCGGTCGTAAGGAGCCACCCATAATATTTCGAACATCAGCCGGAAAACCGTATCGACCAGTTCCGGATTGTGTTTTTTAGTCGTCTTTTGTGCGCAAGGTTCCATCTTTCGGGCGGTTTATCGAAAAAAGCGCGGGCTGTATCACCGAATCCACCATCGAGGTATTGGACGACCTGTAACGTAGAATACGGTAAATGCCCACGCCGAAAACAGCGAGAGCATCAACCTTTGTTCCTTACGTTACGCGAAAGTGTCCAATTTTCGACGGTAAGAAAAAAGCCGATGCGCTTTAATCCGAATATGTCATCAGCCCTAACAGGCTGCATAAAACAAAGGTAGGAAAAAATAGTCCATCCGCAAAACATTACGGATCGCCGCGGTGCAAAAAAACATTTTAATTGCATCCGGCCTATTGCAGATTCTGAATAATATGTATCTTTGTAGATTGAAATACTTGTATCCATGTCAGAACAGAAACTGAAAATAGGCATCACGCAGGGCGACACGAACGGCATCGGCTGGGAGGTCATCCTCAAGGCGCTGGCCGATCCGCGCATGACGGAGCTTTTCACGCCCGTCGTATACGGCTCGCCCAAGGCCGCGGCCTATTACCGAAATACGCTCGCACAGACCGAACCGGTGCAGTTCAACACCGTAGCGTCGGCCCGCGACGCCCGCCGCGGCAAGGTGAACCTCGTCGCATGCGGCGATGCGGAGCAGATCGAGCCGGGCAAAGCCTCGGCCGAAGCCGGACGCGCCGCCGTCGAGGCGCTGCGCCGCGCGACGCAGGAACTGAAGGAGGGGCAGATAGACGCGATCGTGACGGCTCCCTTCAACAAGGAGAGCGTGCAGGGCGACGACTTCCACTTCACGGGCCACACCGAATTTATCGGGGCCGAGCTGGGCGGAGAACCGATGATGATCATGTGCAGTGAGATCCTGCGCGTAGGACTGGTCACCAAACATATTCCGGTGTCGGAGATCAGCCGCAGCATCACCCGGGAAAAGATCGTGCGCGACCTGCATACGCTGCGCCGTACGCTGATCGAGGATTTCGGCATCGTCGAGCCGCGTCTCGCCGTGATGGCCCTCAACCCGCACGCCGGAGACGGAGGACTGCTGGGACGCGAAGAGCAGGAGATCATCCGCCCGGCCATCGTCGAGGCGTTCAATCAGGGCGTGCTGGCGTTCGGACCTTTTGCGGCCGACGGACTTTTCGCCGGCGGAGGATACGCCAAATACGACGGCATACTGGCCATGTACCACGATCAGGGGTTGGCGCCGTTCAAGACGCTTTCGCCCGACGGGGTGAACTTTACGGCCGGACTTTCGAAGGTCCGCACATCGCCCGACCACGGCACGGCGTACGACATCGCAGGGCAGGACAAAGCCGACCCGCAGTCGATGCGCTCGGCGATATACGCCGCGATCGACATCGTCGAGCACCGCCGCGCATGGGCCGAATGGAGCCGCAATCCGCTGCAGCGTGCCGAGCGCGAAAAGGGCGGCCGCGACGTCTCGGTCAAGGACCTGCCGCAGACCGAAAAGGAGGATTAGCGCAGGAGCGACGAAAAACCGGGATCAGGACCGGAGAAAGAGGAAGAAACGACATCCGCCGTATCCGCCAAGAGATTGCGGGCAGGGCGCAGCAAGAACAGAAACAACAAAACAGGGCAAACCGGAGGCGTATTCCGTCTCGTAATTGTGGAAGCGCCGAAGGCCCCGAAAACTTAATTTATATTTTATGATCAAAATCACTTTTCCCGACGGCTCCGTAAGAGAATACGCCGAAGGGACTACTGCTTACCAGATCGCAGAGAGCATCAGCCCTCGTTTAGCTGCCGACTCTCTTGCCGCTTCGGTAAACGGCGCAACGGTAGACATGACGCGCCCGATCGGGGAGGATGCCTCGGTCAAATTCTACAAATGGGACGACGAAGAGGGCAAGCACGCCTTCTGGCACACCTCGTCGCACCTGCTGGCCGAAGCCCTCGAAGCCCTCTATCCGGGTATCAAGTTCGGCATCGGCCCCGCCATCGAAAACGGCTTCTATTACGACGTCGATTCGCCGACGCCGATCACCGAGGCCGACCTTCCGAAGATCGAACAGAAGATGCAGGAGCTGTCCCGCAACAAGGAGCAGCTCGTCCGCCGCGAGGTTCCCAAGGCCGAAGCGCTCAAGACCTTCACCGAGAAGGGCGACCAGTACAAGGTCGAACTGATCTCGGACCTGCAGGACGGAACCATATCATTCTATACCAACGGTGCGTTCACCGACCTCTGCCGGGGTCCGCACATCCCCAACACGGGCTATATCAAGGCCCTCAAGCTGACTTCGGTGGCCGGAGCCTATTGGCGCGGCAACGAGAAGAACAAGATGCTGACGCGCATCTACGGCATCTCGTTCCCCAAGAAGTCGATGCTCGACGAATACCTCGTGATGCTGGAGGAGGCCAAGAAACGCGACCACCGCAAGCTGGGCAAGGACCTCGAACTGTTCTGCTTCTCGCAGCGCGTGGGACAGGGTCTGCCGCTGTGGCTGCCGAAAGGCGCCGCGCTCAGGGACCGGCTCGAACAGTTCCTGCGCAACGTGCAGAAGGAGTACGGCTACCAGCAGGTCATCACCCCGCATATCGGCAACAAGGAGCTGTACGTGACTTCGGGGCACTACGCCAAGTACGGCAAGGATTCGTTCCAGCCGATTCACACCCCGATCGAGGGCGAGGAGTATCTCCTCAAGCCGATGAACTGCCCGCACCACTGCGAGATTTACCGTTCGAAGCCCCGTTCGTACAAGGAGCTGCCCGTCCGTCTGGCGGAATTCGGCACCGTGTACCGCTACGAGCAGTCGGGCGAGTTGCACGGACTGACCCGCGTACGCGGATTCACGCAGGACGACGCCCACCTGTTCGTACGTCCCGACCAGCTGCTCGAAGAGTTCGAGCGGGTGATCGACATCGTGCTCTACATCTTCAAGACGCTGAAGTTCGACAACTATACGGCACAGATTTCGCTGCGCGACCCCAACAACAAGGAGAAGTACATCGGCTCGGACGAAAATTGGGAGAAGGCCGAAAGCGCTATCATGCAGGCCGCCGAGGAGAAAGGACTCAATACGGTCGTGGAGTACGGCGAAGCCGCGTTCTACGGTCCCAAGCTCGACTTCATGGTCAAGGACGCCATCGGCCGCAAGTGGCAGCTGGGAACGATTCAGGTGGACTACAACCTGCCGGAGCGTTTCGACCTGACGTACAAGGGCGCGGACGACAAACTGCACCGTCCGATCATGATCCACCGCGCGCCGTTCGGCTCGATGGAGCGCTTCGTAGCCGTCCTGCTGGAGCATACGGGCGGCAAGTTCCCGCTGTGGCTCTCGCCCCAGCAGGTCGTGGTGCTTCCCATTTCGGAGAAGTTCAACGACTACGCCCAGCAGGTTGCGGATTACCTCAACCGTAGCGACGTGAGGACCGAGGTGGACGACCGCAACGAGAAAATCGGCCGCAAAATCCGCGACAACGAACTCAAGCGTATACCCTACCTGCTGATCGTCGGCGAGAAGGAGGAGGCCGAAGGACTCGTGTCGGTACGCGCGCAGGGCGAAGGCGACAAGGGTCAGATGACGCTCGAAGGCTTCCGCGACTTCATCGCCGGAATGGTGAAGGAGGAGATCGAGGCCAACAAAATGGAAAAGAAATAACGACTCCGGTCCGCATCCGGAACTTCCCTTCCGGGGGAAATTCCGGACGGACGGGTTTACGCACGGCAGGCCGCAGTTCACGCTCCGGCAGCCGGGCAAAGAGAAACAAAAGTAATTAACCACTTTAATACTTTACAATTATCGCAGCACCGAAACCATTCCCGCCGAGGCCATTCAACCCCGGGAATAATCGGCCGAAACCGGCAGCCGGCACCAACAACCGGTACGGGCGCCGCCCGCCCGAGAAGGAAAATCCGCACCGTATCAACGAGCAGATCACGGCTCCCGAAGTGCGTATCGTGGGCGACAATGTCGAACAACCGCTGGTTTTACCGATCCGCGAGGCGCTGAAGCTCGCCGACAGCATGGAACTCGATCTGATCGAGATCTCGCCCAAGGCCGAGCCGCCCGTATGCCGCATCGCCGATTACCAGAAATTCCTCTACCAGCAAAAAAAGAAGGCCAAGGAACTGAAAGCCAATCAGGTGAAGGTCGTGATCAAAGAGATCCGATTCGGTCCGCAGACCGACGACCACGACTACAACTTCAAGCTCAAGCAC
The DNA here is from genome assembly GCA_021204515.1 of Alistipes sp. Classification (GTDB taxonomy): domain Bacteria; phylum Bacteroidota; class Bacteroidia; order Bacteroidales; family Rikenellaceae; genus Alistipes. The sequence goes on from JAJPZH010000061.1 coordinate 20,733, forward strand.
GCCACCAATTTCCTGAAGGAAGGTTGCAAGGTCAAGGCTTACGTCTTTTTCCGCGGGCGTTCGATCGTCTTCAAGGAGCAGGGTGAAATCCTGCTGCTCCGCTTCGCCACAGACCTCGAAGAGGTCGCCAAAGTGGAGATGATGCCCAAGCTCGACGGCAAGAAGATGAACATGATGCTGGCTCCCAAAGTCAGCAAAAAGCAGTAGTCCAACAGACCACAATAACGATCCGTAATCGGGGACCCGCAGGCCTCCGATTATGGATTTTTGCATCCTGCCCGCAGCGGCATCCCCGAACTAAGCCAAAATCAGGAGGAGAGGGGCAGCGGACGCACCTTCCGACGAAACGAAAAGTCGATACAGAAACAGTCGATACGGCGGGAACAGTTTTTTTGCAGCAGAGATAAGGCCGCCCGCGAAAGCCGGGGAAACCGAAAAACGGACGGCAAGACAAACAGTGAAACAAAGGTGGAAAAAATAATTTGAACGGTATGCCGAATTTCGAAATATACTTACCTTTGTAACGAAATGATTACGCAGGACGACATATTCCGAATTGCCGACGATGCGGCGTTCGACGCCGCTGCGCTGGAGGTATTCAGGCGGCAGGCCGCCGAGTGCCCGCCCTACCGCGAGTATCTCGCGCTGGCCGGAGTGCGGCCGGAAGAGGTGCGCACGGCCCGCGAGATTCCGTTTCTGCCGATCGAAATCTTCAAGACCCACGACGTCTACTGCGGCTGCACGGAGCCTGAGGCGGTCTTCACCTCGTCGGCCACGACGGGCATGACGCCGTCGCGCCATCCGATGCGCTCGCTGGCGCTTTACGAACGGACGTTCCGCGCCGCGTTCCGCACGTTCTACGGCGATCCGGCGCAGTGGAGTCTGTATGCCCTGCTGCCCAATTACCTGCGGCGCAAGGGATCGTCGCTGGTCTACATGGCCGACCGGCTGATCGCCGACTGCGGCTCGGGCGGCTTTTATCTGGACGATTACGACGCGCTGCTGGCGGCCATGCAAGCCGATCCGAAGCCCAAGATCCTGCTGGGCGTAAGCTACGCGCTGTGGGATCTGGCGGAGCGTTACGCCCCGAAGCTCGAAAATACGGTCGTAATGGAGACGGGCGGCATGAAGGGCTACCGCGAAGAGATTCCCAAAGAGGAGTTTCACAAAATCCTGTGCGGCGCATTCGGCGTCGGCGCGATACACTCCGAATACGGCATGGCCGAGCTGACTTCGCAGGCCTATTCGCAGGGCGGCAACCTCTTCCGCTGTCCGGCGTGGATGCGCGTCACGGCCCGCGACGTGAACGACCCGTTCGATCCGCAGCCCGCAGGCGTACGCGGAGGACTGAACATCGCCGATCTGGCCAACTGGTGGTCGTGCGCGTTCATTCAGACGCAGGACGTGGGGCGGGTCGATGCCGGCGGAGCGTTCGTCGTCGAAGGGCGCATCGACCACAGCGACATCAGAGGGTGCAACTTACTGGTGCAGTAAACCGAAACGGGTTTCCGCCGCAAGGCGGGCAGGCCCCGACATAAAACCGAATTATGAAAACAGCAGCATTCGTCCCCATACGGCTCAACAGCCAGCGCGTCAGCGGCAAGAACCTGCGTCCGCTGAGCGGATCGCCGCTCATGTGCCACATACTCCGGACGCTGACCGAGGTCGAGGGCATCGACGAGGTTTACGTCTATTGCAGCGACGAGCGGATCCGCGAATTCCTGCCCGAAGGCGTACGGTTCCTGCGCCGCAGCGAAGAGCTGGACCGCGACACGACGCTGGGACGGGAGATTTACGACAGTTTCACTGCCGAGGTCGAAGCCGACCTCTATGTGCTGGCGCACGCCACGTCGCCCTTCATCCGCGCCGAGACCGTCGCGGATGCGCTTCGGAAAGTGGTTTCGGGCGAATACGACTCGGCGTTCAGCGCCGAAAAGATACAGACGTTCGCATGGTACGAGGGGCGGCCGCTCAACTATTCGCCCGAAAATATCCCCCGCACGCAGACCATCGAGCCGGTATATATCGAAACCAGCGCGTTCTTCATCTTCCCGCGGGCCTTGTGGACCGGGCGGCACCGCCGGATCGGAGACAGGCCCTACATGGCGGTAGTGGACCGCATCGAGGGGCTGGATATCGACTATCCGGAGGATTTCACGATGGCCGAGATCATCGCCGCAAGCCGCAACCTGCCCAAATAAAACCGGAGCGGAGATTCCGATCCGGTACGCAAGGCAGGGAGAGAGAGCGGCAGGAAAGTCCCGCCAAAGATAACAGACGTGCCCGACAGCAGGGAAGGTTCGACATAGACAACAAGGGCACCAGACAGCAACAGCAGGAAGGTCCGACAGAAATAACAGGGAGAAGCCCGTCTCGGAAAATATCCGGTGTACTTGTCGTCGCAGCGGGCGACACAAAAAGGGAATCTTACTCCGGGTCCCGTTCATAGGCGTCGATCATCGAACCGCGGGTGCGGTTGACGATCCGCGCTCCGAGCGCAGCGGCATAGTCGCGCAGGACTTCGTGTCCGCGGAACAGTTCGGCGACTTCGGCCAGATACTCCGCCATCGTATAGGGCACGTGGGGAACCTTCTTGTAAATAGGCTGCGGTGCGGCGGCTTCCGCTCCGTCGTAATAGTGGCGGTCGATACGGCAGAGACGGTTCCCATCGTCCACGCAAAGTCCGTCCAACAGCGTATGGTCCACGCCGTAAAGCTCGATCCGTTTATACCCCAGCAGCAGGGCGACGTATTCGCCGACCTGCACCACGGTCCCGAAATTGGCGCTTCCCAGCCCGCGGCGGAAAAGCCGGAATTCGAGACTCCTGAAACCGCGGTACATCTGGGTATGGAACCGGACGATGCGGATATTGGAATTGGGCAGTGCGGCGCGGTAGTCGAAACCTTCGGGGTTGTAGTACTGCACGTAGAGGTTCATCGGCCACGTAACCTTGCGGGCGAGCGTCTCGTAAAGCGCTCGGACGCGGTCGCGGCACGCGCTGTCACGGAAGAACATCGGGTCGGAGAGGACGTAGTACTTCGGCTTCACGACCTCGAAGCGGTCGTCTTCGGCGAAATAATTGACCGCAAGAAAATCTTTGGTTTCGTACTCGCGGCGTTCGATCAGCCGCGGCAGGTCGCCGGCCAGCGAAGGCCCGTTGCCGAGGATCACCATCGACTGCGCCGGCCGGCCGACCGGTCCGGTGCGCCCGACGTAGTTGCGGAAGTCCTCCTTGACGGCCATGACGGCGAAATACAACGCCGTGTCGAACGAGTTGCGGATCAAAACGATGAGTTTTTCGGCTGCAGTCATGGTTCGTTATTCGTTAATTCCCGCATGGAGCGGAAGGGTCGGAACGGGAGCGGCGGGACGGATACCGTGCGCATGCAACCGGCCGGATTCGGCCGGGAAAACCGGGCGAAACCTGCCGCGCACCCGTTAATTGTCTGCAAAAGTAATAAAATCCATGCACGATTACCAGTAACTAGGAAAAAATACCGATTGTCTTTATCGGCTCGGGAAATGCTACCGTTTAGTCATGATCACGATATACTCTTTGACCATCGTATTGACTTTTTTTCTCTTTTCATTGGTCGGACTCGTCTTACTCGGCATTCTTTTATTGGGAATAGCTCTCACGATAGTTATTTCATGCTGAAAACCATTTTGCTCGAACATTTCCGCGGTAAAATAATCCAAGGGAATTTGGACTCCCTTCACTGTCCTGTTCCCTACGACATAGCACATCCTGCCGCCGCGTCTCAATTTCCTTGCGATATTCTTTATGGAAGCATTGTAGTCGTTTAAGAAAGACACGACTTCCAGATACCTTTTTTTATCGAGTTTCCGAACTGCCTCCAGTTCATTTTCTATGGAGAAGGTTTCAAACAGCACCTCACGGGCCGTTTTACCCCCCATCAGATAATTGTCCAGCGTTTTGGCATGCTCAAAACCAAACCACTCGTTCGCCCACCGGGAAAACTGTCCGTAGGCGACCGTAGTACGGCTGTCGCCATAGGGGGGAGAAGTCACTACTATATCCACAGAGCCGTCTGCAACGACATTATCCGGGAAAGGCATCGAAGAATCGAACGCATAGGTAGTCACACTCCCCTTATTTTCTATCCTGCAATACTCAGACAGACCTATCGCATTTCTACGGACCTTCGCCTTAAACAGTCCGAATACATCCGGAGCGAAGGAGCGTATCTTTTCCTCCTTCATTCTAAATCTTTTGAACTCTCCGTTTCTCGTAAAAGAGACATCCCGGACGGTTTCCGCCAATGCAAGTTCGAAAAACGGGCTGATGTCTTCGGATAAAAGATCTATGTTCTGCTGTATAAAAGAGAGCTTCAGCAAAGATTCCCTGCTATACCAATACTCCCAATTGGTTATGTGCGTAAAATCCTTATTCCGGACATTGTCCTCCGCATAGCCCGACAACGCCTTCTGCAACACACCGAACGCCGTCTCGATTTCGTTCGGATCGTAGGATGTCGTCTTGACCTTGGCAATAAGCCAAGCCAAAGGGTTTATATCCGTTCCGATGGAGTTTATTCCTGCGATCGAAGCCTCGACCAATGAAGTTCCCGACCCCATATAGGGATCGAACAGCAGACCGACTTTTCCCGACGGAGAATATTCTTTGATCAATCTCCTCGCGATCTGGGGGATCATCATCGCAGGGTAGTTGTGGTACCCATGCGTATACTCTTTGGTGTCGAAGCCTTTGAAGTCCCACTCATCGGTCTCTAATCTCTTATACATCTTTTCCATCAAACAAGATACAAATATACAAAAAAAGAGGTATCTTAGCATCACAAACCCAATCTCATGAATAATCGAGAAAAAATTATCGCAGCCTTCCTAGAAATTAAACAGCGCGGATTTATTCCAAGCCACAGAACACACGACACGGGTATCGGGAAAACCTTTGAAGATCTAATCGGGATCATCGAAAACAACGAACGCCGCCCGGACCTGAACGGATACGAAATAAAGACCAAAAGAGAGACTTCCACATCCTACTCGACACTATTTACTAAAAGTCCGTCGTATCCCAAGAGAGCAAATGCGTATCTGCGGGACAGATACGGAGAGGCCTATGAGGAATTTCCCGGGCTGAAAAAAATTCACACCTCCATATTCGCCCATCAAGGGCACAGCTGTTACGGACTGCATTCTTTCAGGCTCGTCAACGATCGGGACTGCCGGCGCATAACAATCGCGATTTCCAGCCTGCAAACGGGGGAAATCCTCGACAATGCCATATATTACACTTACGACGACATCGAATACGCCCTGAACAACAAACTCGACAAGCTGCTATTCGTTTTTGCGGATACCGCAATACTGAACGGACGGGAGCATTTTCACTACAAGAGAGCCGAAATTTACGAAAATCCCTCTTTGGAGAACTTCCTCCGCCTGCTAGACGAAGGAAAAATCATGTACGACATCAGAATCGGCTCCTATAAGAATCCTGCAAAACGCAACTACGGCAAACCGCATGACCATGGAAGCGGGTTCAGAATCCGGCCGGTCGATCTGACAAGTCTGTATGCGGATCAGATAATCGTGGAATAAAATTACAGATCGGTATCTTCGCAATAAAACTGCTTACAATGGCATCAGTAACCATCTCGGTCATCATACCCCTCTACAATAAGGAATGCGAAATCGGCGACACCCTGCGTTCGGTGCTGGCCCAGACGCTGCAGCCGGCGGAGATCGTCGTCGTGGACGACGGTTCGACGGACCGCAGCGCAGAAATCGTGCGCGCCATCGGCTCGCCGCTCGTGAAGCTGATCACGCAGCCCAATGCCGGCGAATGCGCGGCCCGCAACCGCGCCATCGCCGAATCGACGGGCGATTACATCGCCCTGCTGGACGCCGACGACACGTGGGAACCGGGATTTCTGGAGGAGATCGCCGCGATGATCGCGGAATTTCCGGGCTGCGGGGTCTACTCGACGGCCTTCAACATCGTCAGCCACGACGGGCGTTTCCCGGCCCGCACCCCTTCGGAGCGCGGCGTAGTCGCCAACTTCTTCCGCGACTCGGCGCACCGGTACATCTCGATCCCGTCGGCCAGCGCCGTACCGCGCGCGGTCTTCGAGACGGTCGGCGGATTTCCCGAAGGGATGAAGATCGGCGGCGATATGTACATGTGGATCAAGATCGCCCGCCGCTATGCGGTCTGCTTCTCGCCCAAGCCGCTGGCGAACTATTCGAAGGTCGCCTCGAACCGCTCGGCGTCGAGCTACACGCCCGAGCGGACACGCTATTCGTTCGAGGAGCTTTACGACCCTTCGGCGCCCGAGGAATACAACGAATTCGTGGCCCGCGCGGCACTGGGCAAAGCGCTTATCATCAGCGCCAAGGGCGGGACGAAAGAGGCGGCGCGCGCCGCGGAGTTTTTCGGCTACACCAAGACCTACCGCCGCACGCTGCGCAAAGTCCGCATCCTCAACGCCCTGCCCCGCAGCTGGCGCGCGCCGCTGATCGGGCTGTACAACAGTCTGGCATGGCGCATCGCCCGCAAAGGGCTGTAAATCGAATACGGAACAAAATGGAACACCTGCTGAAATCCGCCGCCGCAAAGGGCTTTCTTCTTACGCTCCTCCTGCTCTTCGCGGCAATCGCCTGCCGGGCGCAGTCCGCGGCATCGGAAACCCCGGATTACATCCTGCGTTCGGGCGGCATGGAGCGCACCTACAAACTGCACCTGCCCGCCGGCCTGCCGGAGAACGCTCCGCTGGTCGTCGTCCTGCACGGCTACGGCGGCAACAACGACCCCGACCGTTTCGCCATGAACGCCACCGCCGACCGTTTCGCCATGAACGCCACCGCCGACCGCCACGGCTTCGCCGTCTGTTATCCGCAGGGCGCGAAAGACGGACGCGGCAAGAACTGCTGGAACGTGGGATACCCCTTTCAGGCCGACATGACTGTCGACGACGTGCGGTTCCTGACCGAATTGGTGCGCCATTTACAGAAAAAACACGGGCTGAGCAGGCACAACGTCTTCTGTACGGGCATGTCGAACGGCGGGGAGATGTGTTACCAGCTGGCGGCCCAGCGGCCGGAGCTATTCGCTGCCGTGGCTCCGGTTTCGGGGCTGATGCTCGACTGGCTCTACAAGGAGGACCGGAGTACGGCGCCGGTTCCGCTCTTCGAAATCCACGGTACGGAGGACAAGACCTCGGCGTGGCTGGGCGACCCGCAGAACAAAGGCGGCTGGGGAGCCTACCTGCCCGTACCGCTGGCCGTACATTACTGGGCGGCGAAAAACCGCTGTACCGTCATGCAGACCGACACGCTGCCGGCAAAGGCACCCGGCGGCCGCACGGTGATCGCACACCGCTTCACGGGCGGCACCGGGGGCAGCGAGGTGTGGCTTTACGAAATCGTCGGCGGCAAACATTCTTGGGGCGAGCAGGACATCGACACGGGCGAGGAGCTGTGGAAATTTTTCAGCAGGTTCGTAAAGTAGGCGGAACGGCCCCGCAGGGCCGAAAGAGGAGTTCTCCGACCGCAGGCGGCAATAAAAAAATGGTTCCGGAAAAATCCGGAACCATTTCGTTTTCAGGGAGCGGCGTATCCAAAGTCCCGCTCCGGCGGTATTGCGGCCGCTCTCAGTTGGCGAAGGTCAGGCCCTCGTCGTCGGCGCCGATCCTGATCGGCTTTGCGCGGTTGACGTCGCCGGCCAGAATCCGTTTCGAGAGTTCGTTGACGATGTAACGCTGGATCGTACGTTTGACCGGACGCGCGCCGTAAAGCGGGTCGTAGCCGGCGGCGGCGATCCATTCGCGCGCCTTGTCGCTGTATTCGAGGCGGATGCCGTTCTCGGCCAGCATCCGGCGCACGGCGCCCAGCTGAATGTCCACGATGCGCTCGATATCCCTGCGCGTCAGCGGCTCGAACATCACGATCTCGTCGATACGGTTCAGGAATTCGGGTTTCAGCTGTTGTTTCAGAAGGTCGATGACATCCATCCGGGTCTTCTCGACCACCTCGGGCGCGAGCTTCTCGCCGTTGAACGCCGCCGCGAAATTCTCCTGAATGATATGCGACCCCATATTCGAAGTCATGATGATGATCGTATTGCGGAAGTCCACCGTACGGCCCTTGTTGTCGGTCAGACGGCCGTCGTCCAACACCTGCAGGAGAATGTTGAAGACGTCGGGGTGCGCTTTCTCGATCTCGTCGAGCAGCACGACCGAATAGGGCTTGCGGCGCACGGCTTCGGTGAGCTGACCGCCCTCGTCGTAACCGACGTATCCCGGAGGCGCTCCCACCAGACGCGACACGCTGTGGCGCTCCTGATATTCGCTCATGTCGATACGGGTCATCATCGAGTCGTCGTTGAAGAGGAACTCGGCCAGCGCTTTGGCCAGCTCGGTCTTGCCGACGCCCGTGGTGCCGAGGAAGATGAACGAACCGATCGGCTTGCGGGGATCGTTCAGCCCGGCGCGCGAACGGCGCACGGCGTCGGAGATGGCGGCGATGGCCTGCTCCTGACCGATGACGCGCTTATGCAGTTCGTCCTCCATGTGCAGCAGTTTCTCGCGCTCGGAAGCCAGCATGCGCGTCACGGGGATACCCGTCCAGCGCGAAACCACCTCGGCGACGTCCTGCACATCGACCTCCTCCTTGATCATCGAACCGTTGGCCGACGCCAGTTTGTACTCCTCCTGAAAGGCGGCGATCTCCTTTTCGGCCTCCTGAATCTTGCCGTAGCGGATTTCGGCCACCTTGCCGTAGTCGCCCTGACGCTCGGCCTGCTGGGCCTCGATCTTAAGAGTTTCTATTTTGTCTTTGTTCGACTGAATCTTTTTCAAAAGATCGCGCTGGCCCTGCCATTTGGCACGCATCTCGGCGTCTCTGGACTTCAATTCCTCGATCTCCTTGGTTAGCTGCTCCACACGCTCCTTGTCCTTCTCGCGGCGGATCGCCTCGCGCTCGATTTCGAGCTGGCGCACACGCCGGTCGAGGGTGTCGATCTCCTCAGGTACGGAGTTCATCTCCAGACGCAGGCGCGAAGCCGCCTCGTCCACGAGGTCGATCGCCTTGTCGGGCAGAAAACGCGAGGTGATGTAGCGCGTCGAAAGTTCGACGGCGGCGACGATCGCTTCGTCCCGGATACGGACCTGATGGTGGTTCTCGTAACGGTCTTTCAGTCCGCGGAGAATCGAAATGGCGTCTTCCTGCGTCGGCTCGTCGACCATCACCTTCTGGAAACGGCGTTCGAGAGCCTTGTCCTGCTCGAAGTATTTCTGATACTCGTCGAGCGTCGTGGCGCCGATGGTCCGCAGGTCGCCCCGCGCGAGGGCGGGTTTGAGGATATTGGCGGCGTCCATCGCGCCCGACGACTTGCCTGCGCCGACGAGGGTATGAATCTCGTCGATGAACAGCAGTATCTCGCCTTCGCTGGCGACGACCTCCTGCACGACGGCTTTGAGTCGTTCCTCGAACTCGCCCTGATACTTGGCGCCCGCGATAAGGGCGCCCATGTCGAGCGAGTAGATCACCTTCGATTTCAGGTTTTCGGGCACGTCGCCGTCCACGATACGGTGGGCGATGCCCTCGGCGATGGCGGTCTTGCCCACGCCGGCTTCGCCGACCAGAATTGGGTTGTTCTTGGTACGGCGCGAGAGAATCTGCAGCACGCGCCGGATCTCCTCGTCGCAGCCGATCACCGGATCGAGCTTGCCCGAACGGGCCTGTTCGTTGAGATTGACGGCGTACTTGCCCAGCGCGTCGAACTGCTGTTCGGAGGTCTGCGAATCGACCGTCGCACCCTTGCGGAAGATACGGATCGCTTCGAGAAGTTCCTTCTCGGTGGCGCCGCTGCGCTTGAGGATGTCGGCCGCCTGCCCGCGTTCGGCCACGAGGCCCAGCAGGAGGTGTTCGACCGACGCATATTTGTCGCCGAAGTTCTTGGTGAAGTCCACGGCGCGCTGGATCACCTTCGAGGTGTCCTGTGCAAAGAACTGCTCGCCGCCGCCCTCGACCCGCGGCAGGGAGCCGACGGCACGCTGGGTTTCGTCGCGCAGTCCGCGTACGTTCACGCCGACGCGCCCCAGCAGGAACGTGGCCAGCGAATCGTCCTCGCGGATCAGCACCGCGAGCAGATGGAGCGGCTCGACAGCCTGCTGTCCGCGCTCCCGCGCAAGGTTCAGCGCTTCCTGCAGCGCCTCCTGCGCTTTGATGGTCAATGTGTTTATATTCATAATTCGTAAAGTTAAATTTCACACGGTCCGATGGTTCGCTGCAGCCGGCTGCAATTCGCGGCGGAACGCCGCGCATGCAGGTCTGACCCGCTCCTAACACCCCGCCTCGGCGGGGACTCGTCGCATTGCGGCCGGATCGCAGACGCAAACCATTCGTCATCAACATCCGCAAAACACCTGCCAACCTCATTTTCCGGCCATTGTGTCACCTTTTGTCACAATCCGCTGTCAAAAGCGCGTCAAATTGGCGGTACGGCAGACGAACGTACAGGTCTGCTGACGGGACAAATTTTAATTCCGAATTTTCAAATCTTCATTCATATTTCTTATCTTTGCGGAACTATGAGTGATTTTATCGTCAGCGCACGCAAATACCGCCCCGCGACCTTCGCCTCGGTCGTCGGGCAGAAACATATTACCTCGACGCTCAAAAACGCCATCGAGCGCGCCCAGCTGGCCCATGCCTACCTCTTCTGCGGTCCCCGCGGCGTGGGCAAGACCACCTGCGCCCGCATTTTCGCAAAGGCCATCAACTGCCTTAGCCCCAATGGTGCCGAAGCCTGCAACGAGTGCGAATCGTGCCGCTCGTTCAACGAGGGACGCTCGCTGAACATCCACGAGCTGGACGCCGCGTCGAACAACTCGGTGGAGGACATCCGCACGCTGATCGAGCAGGTGCGCATCATCCCGCAGGTGGGCCGCTACTCGGTATTCATCATCGACGAGGTCCACATGCTCTCGGCCGCGGCCTTCAACGCATTCCTAAAGACGCTCGAAGAGCCGCCCGCACATGCGATCTTCATCCTCGCGACGACCGAAAAGCACAAGATCATTCCGACCATCCTCTCGCGGTGCCAGATTTACGACTTCAACCGCATCCGCGTCGAGGACAGCGTCGAATACCTCAAATACATCGCCGGACAGGAGAACATCACGGCCGACGAAGAGTCGCTGAACCTCATCGCGCAGAAAGCCGACGGCGGCATGCGCGACGCCCTGTCGATGTTCGACAAGGCCGTGTCGTTCTGCGGCACGACGCTCGACTACCGCAACGTGGCCCAGACGCTCAACGTGCTGGATTACGACACCTATTTCAGCGTTACGGAGATGCTGCTTGCAGGCAACTACGTCGATGTGCTGGTCACGTTCGACACGGTGCTCTCGAAAGGCTTTTCGGGGCAGACCTTCACGGCGGGACTCAACCGCCACATGCGCGACCTGCTGATGGCCAAGCGCCCCGAAACGCTGCGGCTGATCGAAATGACCGGAACGCTGCTCGAACGATACCGGACGCAGGCGGGCGCCTGCAATGTCGAGTTCCTGTTCGGAGCCATCTCCGTTCTGACGGAGCTCGACGGGAAGATCCGGCAATCGTCGAACCAGCGATTGCTCGTCGAGCTGGGCCTGATGAAAATCGCAGGACTCGGCCAAAAAAAAAATGACGATCTGACCTCCTCAGGGGAGTATTCCCTCCCCTCCCTTTCACCCCGTACGGCCGCAGGCGCTGCGGCGACTCCGACGGCAGCGGCACAACCCGTGCCGCAACCGGCCGCGTCCCCAGTTCAGACGCAGGCAGTTTCCGCGGCAGGGCAAACGGCATCGGCAACAACCCGGCCCGGTACCGAACACACACAGCAGGCCGCGGTTCAACCGGCCGCAGGACAAACGGGACAAAACACAGTTCAGCCGGATGCCGGACAAACCGCGCCAACCGCGACTCAGCCGGGTACGGGACAAACGATGCGAACGACTGTACCGCTGGTTTCGGGGGTCTCCGTACACGGGGCCGCGATGCAGACGGCAGACGGACAGACGACGGCGCAGACCGAACAAGCGGCAGCCATGCCCGGTGCAACACCGGCCGACCGGACGACAACGCCTTCGGGCGCTCCGGCAGTTTCGACGGTTCAGACGGCTCCTGCCGCTCCGAATTCGGCGACGCAAGGCGCGGCGGAAAGTCCGGCGGCACCGGGTACAGCAAGCCCGGCGGCGCAAGGCACAACGGCCGTCCCGGCGGCACAAACCGCAGGCGGCCCGATGCCGGAAACGGCTCCGCAGCCCGCTGCGGTAAGACCGACAGCACCAGCTCCGGCACGGCGTTCGCTCATATCGGGCGCTTCGCTCTCGGAACTGCTCGCCTCGGCAGGCAGCGATCCCGACGAAGAGCTTTCGGACGGCGAAACGCCCGACGAAGCCGAAGTCGTAACCGTCGATCCGGAGTGCGCCGAAAAGCTGGAGCACGCCCGCAGCAGGATACTGAACCTCATCAAGGAGAAACGCCCGCGCTTCGTGCCGGCCTTCGAGCTGATGACGTTCCGCGACAACACGATCTCGGTGAGCGTACCGACGAGCGAACTGCGCGAGGAGATTCTGCGCAGCAAGACGGGAATGCTGATGCGCATCGCCGAACTGGCGGGAATAGAGGGAATAATCGAACTGGAGGTCGTCGTAAACGAGGAGATCCGGGCGGTGCGTCCGATCAAACTCGAAGACCGGGTACGGTACATTACGGAGAAGAACCCGCTGGTGGCGGAGCTTCGCAAGGCGCTGGATCTGGAGGTGGAATAACGCACCGATTTACGGCGCACGCCGCAGGACCGGTTCAGGCGAACGGCCGCAGACGGAGGCGCATGCCGACCGCCGGCGCGAATAGCCGGACGCCGGACAATATTGAAAATAAAGACAAAGAAACAATAAAATGGCAACAAAGAATTTCATCGAAGAACTCGAATGGCGCGGCATGATCCATACGATCATGCCCGGCGCGAAGGAACAACTCGAAAAAGAGATGACGACGGCCTATCTGGGCATCGACCCCACGGCCGACTCGCTGCATATCGGACATCTGGTAGGCGTGATGATCCTCAAGCATTTCCAGATGTGCGGACATCGTCCGCTGGCGCTCATAGGCGGCGCGACGGGCATGATCGGCGACCCCAGCGGCAAGTCGCAGGAGCGCAACCTGCTCGACGAGCCGACGCTCCGCCACAATCAAGAGGCGATCAAGCGGCAGCTCGCCAAACTGCTCGACTTCGAGTCGGACGCGCCGAACGCAGCCGTGCTGGTCAATAACTACGACTGGATGAAGGACATCTCGTTCCTCGAATTCATCCGCGACATCGGCAAGTGCATCACCGTCAACTACATGATGGCCAAAGACTCGGTCAAGAAGCGTTTCAGCGGCGAGGGTGACGGCATGTCGTTCACCGAATTCACCTACCAGCTGGTACAGGGCTTCGACTTCCTGCACCTCTATCAGACGATGAACTGCAAGGTGCAGCTGGGCGGCGCCGACCAGTGGGGCAACATCACCACCGGCACGGAGCTGATCCGCCGCAAGCTGGGCAGCGAAGCCGAGGCGTTCGCCATCACCTGCCCGCTGATCACCAAAGCCGACGGCACGAAATTCGGCAAGACCGAGAGCGGCAACGTATGGCTCGACCCGTGCTACACCTCGCCCTACAAATTCTACCAGTTCTGGCTCAACGTCAGCGACGAGGACGCCAAGCGCTATATCCGCATCTTCACGTTGCTGGACCGCGAGACCGTCGAGACGCTGACCGCCGAGCACGAGGCGGCGCCCCATCTGCGCATACTGCAGAAGCGGCTGGCACAGGAGATTACCACGATGATCCACTCCAAGGAGGAGTACGAAAAAGCCGTCGAGGCTTCGGCGATTCTCTTCGGCGGATCGACGTCGGAGGCGCTGCGCAAACTCGACGAAGAGACGCTGCTGCAGGTGTTCGAGGGCGTGCCGCAGTTCCGCATCGCCCGCGCCGGGCTGGGGCTGCCGTTCGTGGACCTCTGCGCCGAGAAAGCGCAGGTCTTCCCCTCGAAAGGCGAGTGCCGCAAGATGGTGCAGGGCGGCGGCGTGTCGCTCAACAAGGAGAAGGTCGCCGACGCGGCGCGAGAGGTGACCGAAGCGGACCTGATCGCCGGCAAATACCTGCTGGTGCAGAAGGGCAAGAAGAATTATTTCCTCCTGATCGCCGAGTAGCATGGAGTACCGCATCGTTTTGTCGAGGATGGAGTTCCGGGCGCTGCACGGCTGCTACGAACTGGAACGCAAGGTCGGCAACCGCTTCACGGTCGATCTGGAACTGACGGCCGAACTGGGAGACGCCGCCGCACAGGACGACGTGAACAAGACGGTCAATTACCTGACGGTCTACGAAGTGGTGCGGATGCAGATGCGCATCACGCAGCGCACCGTCGAACGGGTGGCGATGAACATCATCGAGGCGATTTACGCCGCCTTCTCACAGGTACGGCATGTAAAATGCACCGTATCGAAACTGGCGCCGCCGCTGGGCGGAAAGCTCGAGAAGGTGAGCGTCGTGCTGGAGAAATAGGACGGGTGCGCGCATGTAGGCGCGCACCCGTTTCCGATAATAAACGGGTTGGGTTATGCATCATAAGGAGAGTCGCGCCACGTTGGGTGGCAAATTGAGCGCCGTGCTCGTCGCGGCGGGCAGTTCCGTGGGGCTGGGCAACATCTGGCGGTTTCCCTACGTCGCCGGGGACAACGGCGGCGGAACCTTTCTGATTATCTACATCTTCTGCGTGCTGCTGCTGGGACTGCCGCTCATGATTGCGGAATTTTCCGTGGGACGGGCTTCGCATCTCAATGCGGTGGGCGCCTACCGGAAACTGGACCGCAAATGGAGTTTTCTGGGCTACAACGGCGTGCTGGCGGCATTTCTGATTCTGGGATTCTACTTCGTGGTTTCGGGATGGACGGCCGAATACATGGTGCACTCCGCCACGGGCGAGATCGCCCGCTACTCCACGGCCGAGGAGTACAAAAACCTCTTCGAGACCTTCATCAGCAACCCGTGGCGGCCGGTTCTCTACACCTGCCTGTTCGTACTGGCGACCCATTTCGTGATCGCGCTCGGCGTGCAGAAGGGCATCGAGCGTTCGGCCAAAATTCTGATGCCGCTGCTCTTCGTCATTCTGATTATCCTGTCGGTCCACTCACTGCTGATGCCGGGCGGCGAAGCCGGACTGAAATTCCTTTTCGCTCCGGATTTCTCGAAAGTAACGCCCACGACGGTACTCGTCGCACTGGGGCAGGCGTTCTTCTCGCTCTCGATCGGTATCGGGACGATGGTCACCTACGCCTCGTACTTCAAACCAGACACCAACCTGCGCCATACGGCGCTCAACGTTACGATCCTCGACTCGCTGGTCGCCGTTCTGGCCGGCGTAGTGATCTTCCCGGCGGTATTCAGCGTAGGCATCGAACCCTCGTCGGGTCCGTCGCTGGTGTTCATTACCCTGCCGAGTATCTTCAACGGCATGCCCCTGAGTATGGTCTGGTCGTCGGTCTTCTTCCTGCTGCTGGTCGTCGCAGCGCTCACTTCGACGATCTCGCTGCACGAAGTAGTGACGGTCTACCTGCATGAAGAGTGGCACCTGAGCCGCAAGACCGCGGCATGGCTGACCACCGCCGCAACGGCCGCGCTGGCATCGTTGGCGTCGCTGTCGCTGGGCGTGCTGAGCGGCTGGACGATCTGCGGACTTTCGCTTTTCGACTCGCTCGATTTCCTGACGGCCAATATTCTGCTGCCCGCAGGCGGATTCTTCACCTGCGTCTTCGTCGGCTGGAAACTCGACCGGCAGATACTCAGGAACCAGATCACGAACAACGGGGAGCTGAAATTCCGCATTTACGGCGTCTTCGTCTTCCTGTTGCGCTATGTCTGCCCGGCCGTGCTGCTGCTGATCTTCCTCGACAACCTCGGCGTATTCTAACCGCCCGCCGGACAATAATATCCATCCACGGCCCGCAGAGTCGGGCAGGTGCAGCGGCACAAAAAAACGGCAGCGAAATTAAGTATCCCTAACGAGCCGGCCGGGAAAAAGCCCGCCGTATAAAATATAATGCCGCTTAAGCTAACTTCTGCCGCAGCCGCAGTTTTCGGAATTCCAGAGGCGACATCTTGTGGCAGGAACGGAATGTCCGGACAAGATAGCAGGAGTCCGTGTATCCCATGCTGGCGGCTATCTCTTTGACGCTCATCGTGGTATTCGTCAGCATATTTTCGACCGTTTTGAGCCGGTTCCTGATGATGTAATGTTGCAGATCCTCCTGAAAATGGCGTTTGAAATATTGACCGACATAGGTCGAAGCCATATTGAATGTCTTGCAGAGCGCCTTCGTTTTGAGGAGTTCGGGCTGATGGATATGCTGCTGAATATACTGCAACAGGTACATCGCTTTGTCCGCCCCGGTCTCGGTCGGGAGATACCCTGCAGAAGTTCCCTGCATGAGACGGGCGGCGACAATCACCAGAATGCTGTTAAGCCATTGCCGTAATAGAAAATTCGAATACCTTCTCATATGGGATTTCTCCCGCTCGATGTGTCCGAACATCGAGCGGACCGTCGCCGTGTCTTGTTTGTCGAGCGTGATCGCACATTGCTGGAGAGAGGCATAAAGTGCCTGTTCGATCTGTCTGCCGAGGTAATCCGCCGCATAATGCTCTGTAAAACGGATAAAGACATATTCGCACGGCGAATCGACCGTAAAGCGATGGACCGTATCGGGCGGTATCAGAAACAACGCACCGGATTTATAATGCGTCCGTTGCACTTTGCATTCATCCTCTTTCACGTAAAAAGAACCGCTGCCGGACCGCACATAAACCATTTCGAAAAACGAGTGCTGGTGCTCATCCACGGGAAACTTCGTGCGCCGGCGGGTCAGCACCTCTACCGGCTGATACAGATTTTCCTTCCACATATTACGATACTGCAATCAATTCATGCAAAAGTACAATAATATCCGTTTGCCGCACACTACTTTTGCGGCAAAATAATCGACTATGAATAGATCCGCTTTCGCCGGACATGTCTCCATGTTTCTGGCCAACGCTTCGTGGGGGCTCATGTCTCCCGTGGCAAAGATCGTCATGGCAGGAGGTATCGTAACGCCGCTTGTACTGACGGACATGCGAGTATTCGGAGCCATGATTTTATTCTGGGTTCTGTTCTTTTTCCGAAACCCCGAACGGGTCGCTCCACGCGATATGGTTAAACTTTTCGGCGCCTCGCTGCTGGCTATCGTCTTCAACCAAGGATGTTTCATCTTCGGAGTGGGACTGACCTCCCCGGGCGACGCGTCCATCATAACGACGAGTATGCCTTTATGGGCGATGATCCTTGCCGCATTTTTCCTGAAAGAGCCTGTTACCGGCAAAAAAGTGGCCGGCATCGCCTTCGGGGCTACCGGAGCCTTGCTGCTGATTCTGGGCAGCAATCAGGGGCCGGAGGATACGACCGGCGGAAACGGCAACGTCTGGGGCGACCTGCTGGTATTGTCGGCGCAATTGAGCTATGCGCTCTATATTGTGCTGTTCAAGAACTTCGTAACCCGGTATTCCCTCACAACCATCATGAAATGGATGTTCACCTATGCCTTCATCTGCATCCTGCCGTTTTCCTACGACGATCTGACGGCAACGGACTGGAGCGCCCTGAACCTGCAGGCCGTCGGGGCGATATGCTTCATCGTCGTATGCGCCACGTTCATCAGCTACATGCTGATCGTGGTCGGGCAGAAACGCCTGCGGCCTACGGTCGCCGGAATGTATAATTACATTCAGCCTTCGGTGGCCTGCGTCGTGTCGGTGTATCTGGGCATGGATTCGTTCAACTATACGAAAGCATTCGCAATCGCATTGATCTTCGGCGGCGTATATCTGGTCACCGTCAGTAAAAGCAGAGCGGAGATGAGTGATAAGCGGCGACCGAAAGAATCTTCAAAGGATTTTATTTGAGAACCGGGAGGATTCCGTTCTGTCATACCCGCTCGGGCCGTTTCCAATAAAACGATGCTTATTCGGTTGTGCCATAGTGTTTGACAAGCAAAATACTCGCTTCATACAATACCCACATGGGTAATGCGACGAGCGAAAGCGTGAATACATCCGATGTCGGCGTAATAATCGCAGCGATTACAAGGATAATCACGACGGCGTGTTTCCGATAGCGGCGCATGAAATCCGCCGAAAGAAAACCCAGTTTGGCGAATAGCCATGAAAGAATCGGTATCTCGAAAACGATGCCCATCGCAAGGCACATCATCACCAACGTCGAGATATACGAATCGAGCGTGATCAAATTATCCACTTCGCCGCTCACCTGATACGTTCCCAAAAAGCGGAATGTCAGCGGAAAGATCAGAAAGTAGCTGACCAACACCCCCAATCCGAACATCGCATAGCCGCCTCCGACTATCCGTGTGACATACCGCCGTTCATTATCGTATAATGCCGGAGAAACGAACCGGAACAACTGGTAAAGAATATAGGGCGAAGCGCACAACACCCCGGCGCACAACGCCGTCTTCATATGGATAATAAACTGCTGCGCCAGTCCCGTATTGATAAGCCGGACGGAAAACGGCTCTACCGCACCTCCTGCCCATGCCGCCATGCGGTCGAACAGCTGATATGTGATAAAACCGTTGTCTTTCGGAGCAAGAACGACGGCGAACAGCTCCTCCTTGAAGAAGAACGCCGCGATGCCGAACACGACGGCTACGGCGACGATCCTGACGATCGCCGTCCGCAACACGTCCAGATGTTCCCAGAAAGATTGTGTGTTCGTCACGGCCGCCATCTGTTACTCCTTTCGTTCGGGTTCCTTGATTTCCTCGATCTCCTTTTCTACGTTGTTCATCCCCTCTTTGAAGGAACGAACGCCTTTGCCGATTCCCTTCATCAGTTCGGGAATCTTCTTGCCGCCGAAAAACAGCAGCACGACCAGAGCGATCAGCAGCACTTCCTGCATGCCGATACCGCCGATAAAAAGTGGTGTCATCATCATTTATTTTTTAATTGTCAAACGTATGCCCTCCGGCGGTAATACGAACCGACGCACCCTGCGGCTCTTCCCGTTGGATGCCGATTCGTTCGAGCCAGTCCTGTACCTGCGATTCGGCGGAAGGTACGTCCGCAGCCTCGATAGCAATACCTTCCAGCACATTCGCACCTGCGGCTTCCTCCCTGACGGAATCATACGTGCGACCGGCTCCGTATCCGTCATGCGTACAGAACGGAACGACCGTTTTGCCGGAGAGGTTGTAAGCGGAGAGGAACGAACGGATCGCCTGCGGCACATCCAACGCCCAGTTCGGGTAGCCGATGAAGACTACGTCGTACTGGTCTATATTCTCAATGCGATTTTTAAGTGCGGGAAGCGTTCCGGCAGCCTGCTCCGCATGATTCCGGTCGCGCACGTCGTCGAACTCCGTCGGATAGGGTTCCGAAGTCTCTATCTGATGCAGATCGCCGCCCACGGCCGTCCGGATATACCGGGCGACCATTTCGGTCGTACCGCGACGGGTTCCGTTATCGACGATGATGCTTGCTCCGGTCGTGGCATCCACATCCGCCGCATAGTTCGTGTTTCCCCAACGGCTGAACCATGCAATCAGAATCTTTCCGTTTCCGGGTGTAACCGTTCCCGGTGTGTCGTCATTATCGTCGTCGGTCCCCGGATTGCCGGGAGTCTCCGGAAGATCGGTCTGCGGACCTTCGTTCCCTTCGCTGCACCCGGCAAAAGTCATTGCCGGAACGAGTAGCAATAAAAACACAAATAACCGTTTCATAACCTGTCGTTTAATTGATCTGACCCAGCCAGTCGGCAATCATCGAGTGGCAGTTGGACGTTTGGCCTGAACGTATCCACAGGCTCGGATTGAGAAAGTCGCCGCCCGGAATGAGCCGCCGGGCGTCGGACTCGACACCGCTGATACCGCTGCTCGCACTCGATACGATCAGTCCGATGCTTTTGCCCTCCATCCGAGGGCCGTAATGGAACAGGAATGTTTGCAGAGGTGCTGCCATACGGCTGTGCCAGAGGGGAGCGCCCACGATAATCCGGTCGTAATCGGCGATATTCACCTCCACCGATTTGATTTCCGGATAGGATGCCGCATCGTTCGGGTTGCTTTGAATTGCGCCGATCAATGCACTGCCGAGCGCATAACCGTCAGCGGCATAGTCAAGACCGTCTTCAGCCGGTTCTATTCGTACCACATCGGCTTCGATCTGCGTCTGCAAATCGCTGACGATGGTGTGCACGTTGTTCGTGAAGCTGTAATACACGATGAGCGTTTTTCCCGCTGTCGGGTTCGGATCGGGATCGGGATTCGGATCAGGTTCGGGATCAGGATCGGGAGTCGGTGCCGGCGCCTCGGTACCGGAGGCGTTCGGGTCGTTGTCATCGGGAGAGCAGGCGCTCAATCCTACCGCTACAAAAGCGGCAAACAAGAAATAGAGGTACTTTTTCATATCGTTCTTATTTTTACAATTAAACATCCACATATCTTCGTTAGAGGGGATAAGTTTTCATATCCGTTATCTTTAAGTTACTCCTTTGATGCAAAGGTAAAAGCAAAGCCCCGCAACGTTTTTGTTGCGAGGCTCAATCTGTTTTGTCAGGAAGTTCACTTCTTATTTTTCTTCACTCCATTGTTTGCCGAAACTCGTCTGCTCCGTTTCCACGCACCCCCGGTGTCCGTGCACCGTACACGCATCCAACGCCGATTGCAACTGCCGGAACTCATCATCGGAAAGCGTGAGGTTCCATGCTCCCAGATTCTCCAGAATCCTCTCCTGATTCTTGGAGCCGGGGATAGGCACGACATTGGGGTATTTATGCAGCATCCACGCAAGCGATATCTGGGCGTTGGTGGCGTTTTTCTCCACGGCGAAACGATGCACGAGATCGAGTATGGGCCGGTTGGCCTCGAAATTCTCTTTCGATAATTGGGGTACGAATTTCCGCACGTCGTCGAAGCCGAACTGCTCCTGCGCCGTTACCTTGCCCGAAAGGAATCCGCTTGCAATCGGCGAGAACGGTACGACTCCGATCCCTTTTTCAAGGCACAACGGAAAAATCTCCGTTTCGCAATCGCGTTCCACCATCGAATAGATGTTTTGGACGGCAGACAACGGAGTGATCTCATGCGCAGTCCGTATCTGCCCTGCCGATACTTGCGACAGTCCCCAACCGCGTATCAGCCCCTCCCGGACGAGTCGTCCCATGACGGCCGCCACATCCTCCAGCCGGACAGCCTCACTGATCCGATGCAGGTAATACAGGTCGATATAATCCGTGCGCAGCCGGTTCATGGAATCTTCAAGGTGCCGGCGTATTTCCCGGTAGAGATTCGCCTCGTCCGGTTTTGAGAGTTCGCCTATATGAAATTTGGTGGCGAGTACCACCTCCTTGCGGAACGGCCCGATAGCCTTGCCCACCAACTCCTCGTTGTGGCCGGCGTAGAATTGTTCTTTGCCATACCCTTCCGCCGTATCGAAATGCGTGCAGCCGTAGTCGTACGCCTTGCGGATGGCTTCGATGGCATACGCTTCGGGCGGCACCTGCCCGTAACCGTGGCTGAATCCCATACAGCCCATTCCGATCGGGGAAACTTCCAGCTGTCCTAATTTTCTTTTATCCATTTTATTTCAGGGCATTCTTGAAAAAAACATCGATTTTATCGAAAGGTATCGCATCGAGATTGTCGTACAGATCGACGTGGTTGGCTCCGGGGACGATCAGCAATTCCTTGTTGTCGCCCGTCAGCCGTTTGTAGGCGTCTTCGCTGAAGTAGCGGGAGTGAGCTTTCTCTCCGTGTATCATCAGCACGGCGCTGCGGATCTCGCCGATGTAGGTGAGCAGCGGCATATTGATAAACGACAGCGAGCTGGTTTTCGTGATTCCCTCGTTGGAGTTCGGGGAACGGCGGTGATAGCCCCTCGCGGTCTTGTAATAGTCGTGGTACTCCCTGACGAATTGCGGCGCGTCTGCCGGAAGCGGATCGACCACGCCGCCGTTGCGTTCGTAACTGCCGTTTCTGTAGTCTGCCGTTCGCTGCTCATTGAGTTGTTCGCGCAGCGCGTAACGGTCGTCGGCGCTCATGGCGTCGAAATACCCGTTGGCGTTCACGCGGCTCATGTCGTACATCGTCGAGGTTACCGTCGCCTTGATGCGCGGATCGTTGGCCGCGGCGTTGAGCGCGAATCCGCCCCAGCCGCAGATGCCTAAGATCCCGATGCGCTGCGGATCGACGTCCTCGCGGGTCATCAGGTAATCGACCGCCGCACTGAAATCCTCCGTGCTGATTTCGGGCGAGGTGAGGTAACGGGGCGTGCCGCCGCTCTCGCCGTAGAACGAGGGGTCGAAGGCGATGGTCAGGAAACCCCGCTCGGCGAGGGTCTGGGCATAACGGCCCGACACCTGTTCTTTCACCGCCCCGTAAGGGCCGCTGACCGCAACGGCCGCCAGACGGCCCTGCGCATTTTTCGGTTTGTAAAGGTCTGCGGCAAGCGTGATGCCGTAGCGGTTGCGGAAGGTGATTTTCGTGTGTTCCGCCCTGTCGCTCTGCGGGAAGGTCTTGTCCCACTCCTGCGTCAATTCCAATGGTTCCATATCCGTTGATTTGATAGTTGGTTCTTGTGCCATGACACTCGCAAAGGCCAGAAATGTCAGTATGGCGGCTGCTTGCAGTTTCATATCCTTTATTGTTATTTTACAATACAAAGGTAAGGCCGCTCATCCGTCCGGACAGTATACCTATTACGGATTATGCTACCTTTTTTACCGATTTTTCAGCGTCCTACCTGCCGCTGCTGTTCGGCGTTGTAACGGTCTCCGACAACGGGAATGGCCGCGACGGCGTCCTCCAGTTCTTTCCACTCGGCAGAGCTGATGCTGAAATCGAGTGTACGCAGGTTCTCCTCCATGTGCGAAAGCTTCGTTGTTCCGGGAATCGGCACGATCCACGGCGTTTTCCGCAGCAGCCAGCCGAGCGCCACCTGTGCCGAGGTCATACCCCGTGTGCGGCCGAAAGCTTGCAGGGCATTCACGATGCGCATATTGGCCCGCATCGCTTCCGGCTGGAAGCGCGGCAGGGTCTGGCGGTTGTCGTTGTTCGCATCGAAAACCGTGTATTCGTTGATACAGCCGCCCAGAAATCCTCTGTTCAGCGGGCTGTACGGCACGAAACCGATCCCCAACTCCCGGCAGACGTCCAATACGCCGTTTTCCTCCACCAGACGGTGCATCAGGTGGTATTCGCTCTGAATAGCCGTCAGCGGACAAACAGCGTGAGCCTTACGGATCGTTTCGGCGCTGACTTCGCACATGCCCCAGCGCTGCACCTTACCCTCTTTCATCAGGTCGGCGATGGTCGACGCCACCTCCTCGGCCGGAGTATCCGGATCGGCGCGGTGCTGGTAGAACATCGGCAGCGAATCGAGCCGCAGGCGGCGGAGCGAATCCTCACAATAACGGCGGATGGTTGCCGGACGGCTGTCCTGACGGCCCGTGGCCTTGCCGTCGATCACTTCGTGCCCGAATTTGGTCGTTACGTCGATCCGCCCTTTGAACTCGGCCAGCGCTTCTCCGGCCAGATTCTCGTTGGTCAGCGGCCCGTAAATGATCGCCGTATCGAAAAGCGTCACACCGCGATCCACCGCTTCGTGCAACAGCCGGATACACTCTTTCTTACTCGGATGCCCGCTGCAGTTGTAGGTCATGCCCATCACGCCGAAACCGAGTGCCGACACCTCAAGAGCCGCCTTGCCCGTACCCAATATCCGATGACCTCTGATACGGGCGGCCTCGGTATCGTTGCCGGAGGTTTCCGGCTGTTTCGTTTCGGCAGCGAAAACCTTGCCCAATCCGGCAGGCATGGCCAATGCCGCACCCGCCAATGCCGCCGTCTTGAGAAATCCGCGACGGCTGATCGTCTTAATTTTGTTCTCCTCTTTCATAATGCTTGTTTTTCAGTGTTTTGATTATTCTTGCCGGATTGCCCGCGACGACAGTCATGGGCGGCACGTCTTTGGTCACGACGCTGTTCGCTCCGATGATAGCCCCGCAGCCGATGCTGACACCGGGAAGAATCGTCGAGTTGATGCCGATCCACACGTTGTCCCCGATGACGACCGGACGGCCGTAAGTCGCACTGCGGTTCTCCGGATCGGGGTCGTGGTTGATGGTAATGATATTCACTTTCGGGCCGACCAGCACATTTTCGCCGAGCGTAATGCCGCCGCGTCCGAAGAACGTGCAGCACTGCTGGATAAAGCAGCCTTTGCCGATCTCGATGTGTTTGCCGTAGTCCACATAGAACGGGGGCAGCAAGGTAACGGACTCATCCACCTCCTGTCCGATGATTTTCCCCAGTATCCGACGGACTTCATCCGGTGTATGATGCCCGTCGTTCAGTTCGTCCGCCGTTTTCATCGTATCCCAGATGGCGTTTATCAACCCGTCGTATCCCGGGTCTGACAGAGAAACCATTTCGCCGTTCAGGTCTCTTTCAAAAATATCCTCCATGATTCCTTTGCTTTAATATTCTGCTGCAAAGGTAAAAAGAGAGCCTTGCAACGATTTTGCTGCGAGGCTCAAACAATTTTGTTGTGAAGTTCAATCTACCACGACGGAGCAACCCCGTAGGTATCTTTATATATTTTGGAGAAGTGCGACAGATTCTTGAAACCGACGTCGAAGCAGGCTTCCGTCACTTTCTTTTTCCCCGAGCGGATCAGGTTGTGCGCGGCTTCCAGACGGCGTTTGATAATCCATTTCTGCGGCGTGAGGTCGCTGACCTTGGCAAAATCCCGTTTGAAGGTGGCCAAACTGCGGCCCGTATAACTCGCTATCTCCTCCATCGAGAGGTCGTACATGTAATTCTCGTTCAGATAGTCGAGGATGTCGATTTTCCACGGTTCCACGAAATCGAACAACGACGCATAGAGATTCCGGTCGGTGTTGAGCAGTACGTATATCCCCTCTACCATTTTCAGTTTCAGTACATCTTCGGAAGGCTTTTCGCCTGCGTCGAAATAGGGAATGACCGATTCGAACAGCGAACGGATGTCCGGTCTGTCGCTCGGCAGTAGGCGCAGACTTACCTTTTCGCGTTTGGAGTCGGCCGGAATCCGGTGCCGATCGAGCGTCTGGTAAAACTCCCGGAGAAAGGGCTTCGAGAATTTCAGCACGACAGAGCGGTAAGGTTTCCCTTCTTCCACTTTTTTCTGCAGCCACATCCGGTTATCGCGCCGCATGAAAGCGCAGTCGCCCGGATGCAGGACGGTTTTCTTTCCGCGCTCCTCTATTTCCAGTTCGCCGGAACACAGATAAACAAGCGTATGTTCCCGGTTCTCGTGGGCACATTCCCTATCATCGGTGAAATAACTCGCTATAAGCACGTTCGAGCAATCGAATACATCCAGTCGTTCCATATCGTCGGTCTTTGATTTTCACAAATATAGCGCATTTCAACTGCATGGTGTTTGTTGCAAGGCTCAAATTTATCCGAAATGCTTTGTTTTATTGAAGCACACGGGCCATCCGTTCCAGTCCGTCGGCGAGCAGTGTCCGGGGACAGGCGATATTCAGGCGGATGAATCCCTCCCCGCCGGGGCCGTACATCGTACCAG
>JAJPZH010000007.1 GCA_021204515.1 Alistipes sp.
CTGATAGGTATAGCCTACTTGGGCGTAACCCGAAAATTTGGGCAGGGCAGCGAGAATTTTCTCGAACCGGCTGACCTTCTTCGAAACCTCTCTCAGCGAAGCGTCGGCGTCGGCATTGCCGGCGATGTTGACATCGGTGTCGTCGGGGGCGTTATCGGCCTCGGAAATCTCTGGGGGCTTGGGGGTGTCCGGCCGTGGCGCTTGCGGCGAAGGTGCGGCTGACGCCGGTTCCGGAGCCGTCTCCGAAGTTGTCTCCGGACCCGTACGGGGAACGGGCGTTTCCGAAACTGTTGCCGGAGGTGTCTGCGGAACGGTTGCCGATGCTGCCTGCGCGGCGGTTGTTCGGGATACCGGTTGTGTTCGGGGTGCTTCCGGGATGGGGTGCGCAGTGAATGTCTGCGCGGCGGCCGGAAGACTCAGTGCGGCGGTGAACAGCAGTGCGGATAGTAAGCGTTTTTTCATGGCTGACTGGTTGTTGTCGGTTAATAAGCGGCGGAAAACAAACTGATTGCAGGGGGATCGGGGGATTCTTTTGCACAGAATATGCCATTCTGCGGACCACTCCCTTTATTTGTCCGTACCGGAAAGAAACGGAACGGATTTTTGCAGACGCCGGGAGGCTCCGGTGTGCTCCGAAGTCCCGCAGCGGCTTTCGCCGCCGCTCTCAGGGACTTGCCGTTTCGCTTTCGGAACGCTTTGGCGGGGACGCTTAATTTTTATCGGAAGATGATGCGGAATTCCGAATTTTTTGCTATCTTTACATAAGAATTCGTAAATAAAGAGTTGAATCGGCGAAATGAAACAAAATGAATCGTCCCTGCTGCACGACAAGCTGAAGGAATACTTCGGCTTTTCGTCGTTCAAAGGGAATCAGGAGGCTGTGATCCGCAATGTGCTGGAGGGAAATGATACGTTCGTGCTGATGCCGACGGGCGGCGGAAAGTCCCTGTGCTATCAGCTGCCCGCCCTGATTATGGACGGCGTGGCGATCGTTATTTCACCGCTTATCGCACTGATGAAGAATCAGGTGGACGCCATGCGCACCTTCTCGGCCGATTCGGGGATCGCTCATTTCCTGAACTCGTCGCTCAACAAGACCGCCGTGGCGCAGGTGCGCGCCGACGTGCTGTCGGGGAAGACCAAACTGCTTTACTTCGCTCCCGAGTCGCTGACCAAGGAGGACAACGTGGCCTTCCTGCGTAAAATAAAGGTGTCGTTCTACGCCATCGACGAGGCGCACTGCATTTCGGAGTGGGGACATGATTTCCGTCCCGAGTACCGCCGCATCCGTCCGATCATCAACGAAATCGGCCCTGCGCCGCTGATCGCCCTGACGGCAACCGCGACGCCCAAGGTGCAACTGGATATTCAGAAGAATCTGGGCATGTCCGACGCTTCGGTCTTCAAGTCGTCGTTCAACCGCCCGAACCTCTACTACGAAATCCGGCCCAAGCACAATGTGGATCACGACATCATCCGTTTCATCAAGCAGAACGAGGGCAAGAGCGGCATCATCTACTGCCTGAGCCGCAAGAAGGTCGAGGAACTGACCGAACTGCTCGTGGCCAACGGCATCAAGGCGCTGGCCTACCATGCCGGCATGGACGCTGCGACGCGCGCCGCCAATCAGGATCATTTCCTGATGGAGCGCGCCGACGTGATCGTCGCTACGATCGCATTCGGCATGGGCATCGACAAGCCCGACGTACGCTATGTGATTCATTACGACATACCCAAGTCGCTCGAAGGCTATTATCAGGAGACGGGCCGCGCCGGCCGTGACGGCGGCGAAGGCTACTGCCTGACCTTCTACAGTTACAAGGACATTCAGAAACTCGAAAAGTTCATGCAGGGCAAGCCCATCGCCGAACAGGAGATCGGCAAACTGCTGCTGCTGGAGACGGTGTCGTACGCCGAGAGTTCGATGTGCCGCCGCAAGACGCTGCTGCACTACTTCGGCGAAGAATATACGGAGGAGAACTGCGGCAACTGCGACAACTGCCGCAATCCGCGTCCCAAGATCGACGCCAAGGCCGCGCTGAAGATGCTTTTGGAGGCTCTGCGCGACATCGGCGACAAGTTCAAGGGCGACTATTTGGTGAATGTGCTGACGGGTAAGACCACGGCGCTGATAAAGAGTTACGGCCACAACAAGAGCAAGTGGTTCGGTGCGGGCGCCGGGCACGACGCCAGTTTCTGGGGTGCCGTACTGCGTCAGGCGCTGATCCTCGGGCTGGTGGATAAGAATATCGAAAATTACGGACTGATCTCGGTGAACAAGAAGGGCGAGAATTTTATCGCCATGCCTTTCCCCGTGACCGTGACGCTCGACCACAATTACGACGAGGAGGAGCGGGAGGCCGAGGCTGTGGCCCCGATGGGCAAGGGCGGCGCGGCGGACGAGGAGCTGTTTTCGATGCTCAAGGACCTGCGCAAGAAGGTCGCCAAACAGCACGGGCTGCCGCCGTTCGTCATCTTTCAGGACCCGTCGCTCGAAGATATGGCCGTGCAGTACCCGATCACCCTCGAAGAGATGCAGAACATCACCGGCGTCGGCGTGGGCAAAGCCCGCAAGTTCGGCGAGGAGTTCATCAAGCTGATCAAGGCGTACGTCGAGGAGAAGGAGATCATCCGTCCGCAGGACATGATCGTCAAGTCGGTCGGCAACAAGTCGGGCAACAAGATCTTCATTATCCAGTCGATCGACCGGAAGATGGATTTCGAGGATATCGCCCGCGCCAAGGATCTCGACTTCGACGAACTGCTGACCGAGATCGAGGGAATCGTCAATTCGGGCACGAAGCTCGATATCTCCTATTATCTCCGGGAGTTTATGGACGAGGACAAGATCGAAGACATATACCTCTATTTCAAGGAGGACGCCGAGAGCGACTCGCTCGATGCGGCCATCGACGAACTGGGGGCCGACTATACCGAGGAGGAGATACGTCTGGTGCGTATCAAATTCATGTGCGAGCAGGGTAACTGACGCCCTGTACCGACCTGCTGTCCCGCGGCTGTTGCGTCACTGTTCCGAGGAATGGACTAACTTAACAAATACGCCTATGAACA
Source organism: Alistipes sp. (assembly GCA_021204515.1). Classification (GTDB taxonomy): domain Bacteria; phylum Bacteroidota; class Bacteroidia; order Bacteroidales; family Rikenellaceae; genus Alistipes. The sequence goes on from JAJPZH010000007.1 coordinate 3,073, forward strand.
AAAAGACTTTTACTGTTGCCGTGATTTTTCTGATTGTGACGCTCGTGTGGCTCGGTGTCAATATATTCTGGGCTTTGTCGAACAAAAACTGTGTCTTCGACCTGATCGTGGCGGTGCTGTTCGCGCTGGCCGGCGCCGGAATGGTGTACAACGAATGCCACAAGCGCAAGTGCAGGCACCTCGACGAGGTGAACAGACATCAGATTCCTTGACGGATGGGGGCTTTGCAGCGGTTTCAGGCTGTTATGGCCGTGTTTTTCCTGCTGTGCGCCGCAGTGTCCCTGTGGCGTATCGCAGCCTGCGACGGCCGGGATATATGGTACGTGCCGTGTGTGCTTGTCTGTGCGGCGGCGGTTATGGCGCTCGGCGCCCGGAGTAAGAAACGTGCAAAAAAGGAGTAATATGAGTAAAACGAATTTTATGCAGATCCTCCGCCTCGTGATGATGATCGTGGCGGTCGCGGGCGTGATTTACGCCTTGGAGTACATGGAGCGGGGCATCGCCGTCTGGTTCTGGATCACGCTGCTGGGCGTGGGTTTCGTGGGCCTGCTTTACACGTTCCGCCTGACGCAGCGCCGCGTGCGGCTCGAACGCCGGGCCAAGGAGCGGCAGGAAAAGAAGAAATCGCGCAAGCAGAAACGCTGAAGTTATCCGCCGGACATCGCGCCCGGCGGATTTTTGTGTCGGGCCGGCCGGAGCGGGCCGGAGCAGAGCAGAGACTTTTCGCAAATACCCCGATAATTCGTACCTTTGCCGCCGCATAGGTTTAGGCCTCGTTTCGCGGCGGGTGTCGGACAAAGCCGGATTCCGCTTCGCCGGGGCACTGCGCCGAGCTTTTTCAGAAGCGGGGCGTTGCGGACGGTGTTATTATGAATTGCTGAAAGAAGATGAGTGAAGTAAGGGCTAAAAAGGCGCTGGGCCAGCATTTTCTGGTCGATCAGAATATCGCACGCAAAATCTGCGACTCGCTTGCGGGCGGAGCTATCCGGCTGCCGGCTGCTGCCTGTGGTCCCGGAGCGGGAGGTCCCGGAGCGGGCGGGCAGAGGACGGTGGAGCCGGGTGCAGTTGTAACCGCCGCTGCGAAACCGGAAGCCGGAAGCGTTGCCGGAACGGGTGCACCGGCCGAAGCCGGGGGTTCGGTCGAACTTGCCGGGCGTGCCGCAGTCACTGCCGATGGCCGGGTGGCGGAAATTGCTGCCGGACGGGGTGACATGCCGGATGCAGGGCTGGGGATTGTGCAGCATGTCGCGGCGGGTGCCGGGCGGGATGTTGCGCAGGAGACAGGGCCGGAGGGTGTGTCGGGTATAGAGCCGGATGTTACGCCGGATGCCGGGCAGGGGGCGCAGGCCGCCGGGCGGTGCGACGTGCTGGAGGTCGGATGCGGTATGGGCGTGCTGACGCAGTTCTTGCTCAGGCGCGGCGATATCGTCACCTACGGGGCCGAGATCGATCCGGAAAGCGTCGAATATCTGCATGCGCATTACCCCGAATTCACGCCGCGTCTCATGGAAGGCGACTTCCTGAAGATGAACCTGCGCGAACTGTTTCCCGGAGGGGTGAAGATCATCGGCAATTTTCCCTACAATATCTCTTCGCAGATCTTCTTCAAGGTGCTGGAGAACCGCGATCTGGTGCCCGAGTGCGTCGGCATGATCCAGAAGGAGGTTGCCGTGCGGCTGGCCGAACCTCCCGGCTCGAAGGAGTACGGCATCCTTTCGGTGCTTCTGCAGGCGTGGTACGACATCGAATACCTCTTTACGGTCAATGAAACGGTCTTCAATCCGCCGCCCAAGGTCAAGAGTGCGGTGATCCGCCTGCGCCGCAACGGCGTCGAGCGGCTCGCCTGCGACGAAACGCTGTTCGTGAAGGTCGTGAAAGCCTCTTTCGGCCAGCGGCGCAAGATGATCCGTAACTCGCTGCGGTCGGTGTTCGGCAACTTCGGCGGCGCGGAGCACCCTTTCTTCACGCAGCGCGCCGAACAGCTTTCGGTCGCCGATTTCGTGGAGCTGACCGACTGGGTCGCGGCGAACAGAACGTAGCCGTTCGGAGTCCATGTACCGTGTATCATGCATCTGCGACCATGTGTCATGTGTCTGCATTGAAACCAAAAGCATCCCGTTGAGGGATGCTTTTTTGTCGCCGGTTCCGTATGGCCGGGTATTCCGCTTACTGTTCTGTCTATGCGCTGCTGCGGCCGCCGGGGTGAAATTCCGCTGCGCGTCACTGGCGATCCGCCTTTTCTTTCGGGGCCTGCCGCTCCTCCGGGGCGGGGGGCTGTTGCGCTTCGTCGCCCGCGATGACGGTCACCAGATCCTCGCGCGCGAGGTATTTCTGTGCCAGATGTTGGACGTCGGCGGGCGTCATGGCCTGTATGCGGCGGATGTTCTCGCCGATGACGGTGTGGTCCCGGCCGCAGAGGATGTTTTCGATCGTGACGTCGGCGATGCCGAACGGACCGTCGAGGATGCGCATCATCTCGCCGATCATGATATTCTTGACCAGCGAAAGTTCCCCTTCGGGCATCGGTTCCGTGCGCAGCCGTTCGATTTCGGCGTAGATCTCCCGCAGGGCGTCCCGTGTGACGTCCGTACCGACCTGCGTCGCGACGGCGAAGTAACCCGCCTGCTCGAAATTGACCATGGCGGCCACCACGCCGTAGGTGTAGCCGTGCTCTTCGCGCAGGTTCTGCATCAGGCGCGATCCGAAATAGCCGCCCAAAGCCGACGCCACGACCTGCATGCCCAAGAAGTCGGGATGCTGGCGCGGAAAGAGTATGCGTCCGCTGCGGATCGAAGACTGCACGGCGCCGGGATGTGCGACGAAGGCTTCGTGCCGGGTTATGGGCGCCGGAAACGGCGTCCCGGTTTCGGACTCCGACCGGGGCAGTTGTTCCGCCAGTGCGGCTACGGCTTCCCGTTCCCGGTCGCCGATGCGTCCGCTGCACACCACGAAGCCGTTGGCAGCCGTGTAATGGCGGGCGTAGAATTCCGCGACGTCGGCCCGCGTCAGACGGTCGTAATCGTTTTCGTCGGCCGAAATGCCGTAGGGGTGTTCGGGCCCGAACATCGTCCGGGCGAACGCCTCGCGGGCTTCGACGTCCACTTTCGTACGCTCGATGGCCAGCCGTTGTTTGCGTTTGGCGCAGTAGGTCCGCAGCTCCTCCTCCGGAAATGTCGGGTGCAGGAGCACCTGCTCGGCCACGGCCAGCGTCTGTTCGAAGAATTTGGAGAGCGTGCAGAAGCTGATATAGGCGTAATCCCGGTCGATGTTGACGTCGAAATAGGAACCGTAATAGTCGAGTTGTTCGGCGATTTGCTGCGCCGTCATGTCGCGCGTGCCTTCGGAGAGCATGTTTGCGGCGGCCGATGCCGAGAAGGGGACCCGCTGCACGGCCGATCCGGCGCGGAATACGAAAGTGATGCGCAGCACCTCGAAGTCGTCCGAAGCGAGCGTATAGAGCGTGGCGCCGTTGGCGAGCGTCGTCTTTTCGGCTTGCGGGACCTCGACGGCCGCGGGTATTACGAGAGGCGGTTGTGTCATTTGCTTGCTTTGTAAATAAGGGTGGAACGGTTTTCGGACCGGAACGTGCGGCGGCTGAAGTCGATGATGTCGTCGGTGGTGACGGCCCGGTAGGCCGCAACCTCGCGGTTGACGAGCGGCAGGTCGCCCAGCATTTCGTAGAAACCGAGGTTCATCGCCTTGTTCATTACGTTCAGTTCGCCGAATAGGGTGTTGGCTTCGAACTTGTTTTTGACCTTCTCGATCTCGTAATCCGTCGCAGGCTGGGTCCGGAGCGCCTCGATCTCGGCGCTGAAGGCGGCTTCGGCCTGCTCGGGAGTTGTCTCCGGCAGGAGCTGGCCCGTGAAAACGAAGAGTCCGGGATCGACGTCGCCCGAAATGTAGGCGTTCACCGACGAGAACAGCCGCTGCTCCTTGACCAGATGCGTATAGAGCCGTGCCGAGTCGCCGCCCGCCAGCAGGTCCGACACGAGGTCGGCGGTGTAGAAGTCGGGCGAGGTGCGTCCGCCCATATGGTAGGCCAGCGAAACCGTCGTGGCGGGGACGCTGCGTTCGACGACTTCGCGGCGCGGCGCGGTCTGGACCGGTTCCTGACGGATGCGTGCCGGCGCAGCAGGGCGGTTGGCGAGCGGCTCGAACCACTTTTCGGCCAGATCGAGCATCTCTTCTTCGTCGATGTCGGCCGAGATCGAAAGGATCGCGTTCGAAGGGCGGTAGTGGGCGCGGTAGAAAGCCTGCACTTCGTCGAGCGTCGCTTGGGCGATATGCTCGGGCGTCAGTCCGATGGTCGCCCAGCGGTAGGGGTGGACCTTGTAGGCCAGCGCCCGCAGCAGCATCGGCTGGTCGCCGTAGGGCTGGTTGAGGTAACGTTGGCGGAACTCTTCGATCACCACGCGCTTCTCGGTTTCGAGTTTCTCGGGCGTGATGTCGAGACCCTCCATGCGGTCGCTTTCGAGCCACAGGGCCGTCTCGACGTTGTCTTTCGGCAGGGTGATGTAGAAGTCGGTGTAGTCGTTGTTGGTGAAGGCGTTGTTCTCGCCGCAGGCCATCTGCACAGGCAGGTCGAAGTTGGGAATTTCGTGCGTGCCGCGGAACATGAGGTGTTCGAACAGATGTGCGAACCCCGTGCGTTCGGGGTTTTCGTTGCGTGCGCCTACTTTATAAAGGATATTTACCGCGGCGAGTTTCGAGACCGGGTCGCGGTTGACGACGACCGTGAGTCCGTTCGCCAGTGTTTTCTTCTTGTATTCGATCATGGATGCAAAGATAGTAAAAAAGCGGCGGCAGGAATAGTAGTGACGCCTCATTTGTTTGATGGATTCCGTGACTATGAAGTTTGGGGATTGTGAATCCATAAATCCTGCCGCCGCATACGGCCCGATGCACTGCGGCAGGAAAACGGGAAGAGTGCTGCCGAATCTGCGGATCCTACGGCTCTGGTAAGCCTTCAATCCCACAAATTACAGCACGCACCCTTCTGGGTACGACGGATATTGTGGGATTGCAAAAAATTTACCAGATTTTAGGGTCCCAATACATCGTTGACATATGACGATATGTAAAGAACGGATACGCGGAACAAAAGTAGAAAAATTTTCCCGATCTGCAATTACGGTGTCCGAACATCCTATTTATAAAACCGGATTTTGCTTTATCCGGGATGCTTTCCGTTATTTTGGTGCGGCATGGAATATGTGCATGCTTCGGGAGCGCGGATCGGCGGGCGGAGAGACGCCGCCGGAGCGCCGGAAAGAGCGCCGCCGGGGTAACGCGCTATGGGTAAACCGTTTTTGCAACTCCGTGATTTCCCGCGGTTTTGTGTTAAAAAATTAACAGCTCCGAGTGTTATTCCGCTAACACCCGGAATGGTGAAAATTCCTGATTTTTTGTCCCGGAATCGGACTGTTTTTTCCGCCGGATTTGCTATCTTTGCAACGCATTCTGTCCGGAATTCAGAAAAAACACACAATATCATCTAAAATTTTAACAAAATGGCAGAAAAGAAATTTATCACGTGTGATGGTAATTACGCTGCGGCGCATGTTGCATACATGTTCTCGGAAGTTGCGGCGATTTATCCCATCACGCCTTCCTCGACCATGGCCGAACTGGTGGACGAGTGGGCCGCGCAGGGTCGTAAAAATATTTTCGGAGAAACGGTGAAAGTCGTTGAGATGCAGTCCGAGGCGGGCGCCGCAGGCGCCGTGCACGGTTCGCTGCAGAGCGGCGCTCTGACTTCGACGTTTACCGCGTCGCAGGGCCTGTTGCTGATGATTCCGAATATGTACAAGATCGCCGGCGAGCTGCTTTCCGGCGTATTCCACGTATCGGCCCGCGCGCTGGCCGCGCAGTCGCTGTCGATTTTCGGCGACCATCAGGACGTCATGGCTACCCGCCAGACCGGGTTTGCGATGATCGCCACCTCGTCGGTACAGGAGGTAATGGACCTCGCGGGCGTGGCGCACCTCGTGTCGCTCAAGTCGCGCGTGCCGTTCCTGCACTTCTTCGACGGATTCCGCACCTCGCATGAGATTCAGAAGATCGAACTGATCGACGAAGCCGCCCTGACGGCGATGCTCGACCGCGACGCGCTGAAAGCCTTCCGCCAGCGTGCGCTCAACCCCGAGCACCCCGTGACGCGCGGTACGGCTCAGAATCCCGACATCTATTTCCAGACCCGCGAAGCCGCCAACCGCTTCTACGACGCCGTGCCCGACATGGTCGCCGAGGCGATGCGCGAGATTTCGAAGATCACGGGCCGCGAGTACAAGCCGTTCGTATATTACGGAGCCGCAGATGCCGAGAACATCGTCATCGCGATGGGTTCGGTGACGGAGACCCTCAAAGAGACGGTCGATTATCTGAACGCCAAAGGCGGGAAGGTGGGCGTCGTAACCGTTCACCTCTACCGTCCCTTCTCGGTGAAATACATGATGGAGGTGCTGCCCGAAAGCGTGAAGCGTATTTGCGTGCTGGACCGCACGAAGGAGCCGGGAGCCAATGGCGATCCGCTCTACCTCGACGTGGTGGAGGCATTCGCCTCCTGCCCGTGCAAGAACAAGCCGCTCATCATCGGCGGCCGTTACGGTCTTTCTTCGAAGGACACCACGCCGGCACAGATGCTGGCCGTGTTCGCGAACCTCGGGGCCAACGAACCCAAGAACCAGTTCACGGTGGGTATCGTGGACGACGTGACGTTCCGTTCGCTGCCCGTCGGCGAGGAGATCTCGCTGGCCAAGCCCGGCACGTTCGAAGCGCTCTTCTTCGGTCTGGGCGCCGACGGTACGGTGGGCGCCAACAAAAACTCGATCAAGATCATCGGCGGCACGACGAACAAATACTGTCAGGCATACTTCTCGTACGACTCGAAGAAGTCGGGCGGCTACACCTCGTCGCACCTGCGTTTCGGCGATCTGCCCATCACTTCGCCCTATCTGGTCACCACGCCCGACTTCGTGGCCTGCCACGTGCCTTCGTACGTGGACAAGTACGACGTGCTCAAGGGCCTGAAGGCCGGCGGCTCGTTCCTGCTCAACTCGGTGCACGACGCCGCTACGACCTGCGAGACGCTGCCCGCGCACATGAAGGCCTACCTCGCCAAGAACAAGATCAACTTCTATATCATCAACGCCACGAAGATCGCCGCCGAACTCGGTCTGGGTTCGCGTACCAATACGATCATGCAGTCGGCGTTCTTCAAGATCGCCAACGTCATTCCGTTCGACAAGGCCGTCGAGCAGATGAAGAAGGCTATCCAGAAGTCCTACGGCATGAAGGGCGAGGATATCGTCAACATGAATTATGCGGCCGTGGACGCCGGCGGCGACGCCGTCGTTAAGGTCGAGATTCCCGCCGAGTGGGCTTCGATCGAGGACAAGGGCTTCGCACACGTTTCGGATGCTTCGTGCCCCGAATTCGTGCGCAAGATCGTCGAGCCGATCAACGGCCTGAAGGGCGACGACCTGCCCGTATCGGCCTTTACGGGGCGTGAGGACGGTACGTGGGAGAACGGTACGGCCGCTTACGAGAAGCGTGGTATCGCCGTGAACGTGCCCGAATGGAAAATCGAGAACTGTATCCAGTGCAACCAGTGCGCCTATGTCTGCCCGCACGCCGTGATCCGTCCGTTCCTCGCGACGGAGGCCGAAGTTGCCGCTTCGGGCGTAGAGTGGAAGCAGGGTCTGGGCGAGACGAAGGACTACAAGTTCCGCATCCAGATTTCGCCGCTCGACTGTACGGGCTGCAGCAACTGCGTGGACGTTTGCCCCGCCAAGGAGAAGGCGCTGGTGATGAAACCGCTCGAATCGCAGCTGCCCCAGCAGAGGAATTGGGATTATATCGTAAAGAACATCGGCTACAAGCAGGTCGTGGACAAGACCAAGAGCGTCAAGAACCTGCAGTTCGCGCAACCGCTCTTCGAGTTCTCAGGCGCCTGCGCAGGCTGCGGCGAGACTCCCTATATCAAGGCTATTTCGCAGCTGTTCGGCGAGAAGATGATGGTGGCCAACGCCACGGGCTGTACCTCGATTTATTCGGGTTCGGCTCCTTCGACGCCGTACTGCACCAATGACAAGGGACAGGGTCCTGCATGGGCCAACTCGCTCTTCGAGGACAACGCCGAGTTCGGTCTGGGTATGCACGTGGGCGTTGAGAAACTCCGCGACCGTATTCAGGAGTCGATGGAGCAGGCGATCGCCAACTGCACGAAGTGCTCGGACGAGCTGAAGGGCGTCATGCAGGAGTGGATCGCCGCGCGCGGTTCGTCGGCCAAGTCGGCCGAGGTTTCGGCCCGCCTGATCCCGATGATGGAGGCCTGCGGCTGCGACTACTGCAAGGACATTCTCGAAATGAAGGACTGGCTGGTGAAGAAGTCGCAGTGGATCATCGGCGGCGACGGCTGGGGTTACGACATCGGCTTCGGCGGCGTGGACCACGTGCTGGCTTCGGGTCTGGATGTGAATATTCTGGTCGTGGATACCGAGGTTTACTCGAATACCGGCGGTCAGTCGTCGAAATCGACGCCCGTGGGCGCCGTCGCCAAGTTCGCGTCGGCCGGTAAGCGTATCCGCAAGAAGGATCTCGGCGCTATTGCCATGACCTACGGTTACGTATACGTGGCGCAGGTTTCGATCGGCGCGTCGCAGATGCAACTCTTCAACGTGCTGAAGGAGGCCGAGGCTTATCCCGGACCGTCGCTCGTGATCGCTTATGCACCGTGTATCAACCACGGTATCAAGGGCGGTATGACGCGCACGCAGACCGTGGGCAAAGAGGCTGTGGCCTGCGGCTACTGGCACCTGTGGCACTACAATCCGCAGCTCGAAGAGCAGGGCAAGAACCCCTTCGTGATGGATTCGAAGGAACCCGACTGGTCGAAGTTCCGCGACTTCCTGATGAAGGAGGTACGTTACACTTCGCTCAAGAAGTCGTTCCCGGCCGAGGCCGAAGAGCTGTTCGCTGCCGCCGAGGAGAACGCCAAGTGGCGCTACAACAGCTACCAGCGTCTGGCCAAGATGGAGTACTGATTTATATAAATAGGTATGCGAAAGGCCGCGGCTTCGTGCCGCGGCTTTTTTTTGTAGTCGGGCCGGAGTGCATCCGGCGTTTTGTCGCTTGCATGGATAGGATAAAACATAAAAAAAGAAATGATTGTAATTGCTTTTTATTGCTTATTTAATAT
>JAJPZH010000012.1 GCA_021204515.1 Alistipes sp.
GATCTCTTCTATCTGTGCGTCTTCGACGGGCGATTCGGAGGCCAATGCGTAATAACTGCGGCGGTGGCGAAGCGCTTCTTTGAATGTTTTTTCCATAGTTGTGTGTTTTACTGTCCGTATAATGCAAATATAACACAACTTTGGATAATTTGTGCAGATTCCGCTATCTTTACAGAAAATAGGATGCGTCTGAGGCAAAAATGCAAACGAGTTTTCTTTTTGCCGTTCGGCTTTCACTATCTTTGCCCCCATGAAAAGTGCTGTAGAACTTTTTTCCGCTTGAGGATGCCGATTGACGGGTTTCGGGCAGGACGCCCGTACGCAGGTGATTGCAGACCGAGCCTGCCGGGCCAACGGCTGGTTTACGCCTGCGAACGTCTGCCGCGCCGTGGCCGCAATCGCCGATGACATGCTTCGCCGTGACCGGCTCGAAACATGGCTCGCCCCCTACCCCGTTCCGGTCGCCGTGCCGCGCCGCGTGCTGGTCGTCATGGCCGGGAATATTCCGCTGGTCGGCTTCTTCGATCTGCTGTGCGTTTTGGCCAGCGGGCATTGGTGTCTGGTCAAGCCTTCGGCCAAGGACCGGGTCCTGACGGAATACGTCGTCGGGTTGCTGCGGGAGCTCGACCCCGAAGTTCCGGTCGGGTTTTACGACGGCTTGTTGCCGGTCGATGCGGTGATCGCCACGGGCAGCGACAACGCCAACCGCTATTTCCGGACGCAGTACGCCGGAATTCCCGCCCTGCTGCGCGGCAGCCGCCAGTCGGTCGCCGTACTGTCGGGCCGCGAGACCGAAGCGCAGTTGGAGGGCCTTGCCGACGATATATGGGCCTATTCGGGGCTTGGGTGCCGCAGCGTGTCGCTGCTTTTCGTCCCGGAGGGGTACGACCTGCGGCTGCGGATGCCTGCGGTGAATGAAAAATATCGGAACAATTACCGCCAGCAAAAAGCCTTGCTGGCGATGACGGGGCGGCCTTTCCGGGATATGGGGAACGCCGTCATCGTCGAAGAGCGGGCTTTTCCCGCCGCACTGAGCCGTATAGCCTGCTCGTATTATAAAACGCTCGATGAGGTCGGGATGTGGCTCGCCGAACACGATGCCGAGTTGCAATGCGTTGTGTCGGAGTGCGTTTCCCACAGCCGCCGCGCCGGATTCGGCCGGGCACAGTCTCCGGCGCTGACCGATTATCCCGACGATCGGGACGTAATTGCATTTCTCGCGACGCTGAATTGACAAAAAGTATTATATTTGTATAGAGATATTTCAAACACTTACAGCTATGTCGATGGTTTTCCGATTTCGGATGTTGAGCGATGAAAACGACAACTTCGTGCGCGATTACGAAGTGTTGTACGACACGACGTTGCTTGAATTCCATGATTTCATTCTGCATTCGCTCGAATACGAGGAGTGTATGGCGTCGTTCTTCACGGCTGACGACCGCTGGGAGAAACTGCGCGAATTTACGCGGATGGATATGGACGACGGTGCGGAAGACGCCCCTGTGGCGATGGAAAAGGTGACACTGGGGCAGATTATCCACAACAACCGCGACCGGCTTATCTACCTGTTCGACATCTTCGGCGACCGGGCCTATTTCCTCGAACTGACGGGCAGCTTCGAATCGAAACCCGGCATCTCCTATCCGCGTGAGATTTATGCGCAGGCCGAAGCCCCCGACCAGTACGATCCGTCCAAAAATGCCGTTTCCGGCGAAGGTTCGATCTTCGACGAGGTGATGAGCGATTTCAACGATTTCGAAGGGGACGACAATTACGACGATGAATAACAAACGGCTTATCGTCATCGTGGGACCGACGGGATCGGGCAAAACGGACCTAAGCATCCGTATTGCCCTCAACTACGACGCCCCGATTCTTTCGACCGACTCGCGGCAAATGTACCGGGGTCTGCCCATCGGTACAGCCCAGCCGACTGCCGATCAGTTGCAGGCGGTTGAACACCATTTTATTGCTTCCCATGATGTAAACGATAACTTGAACTGCGGCGAATATGAGACGCAGGCGTTGGCGCGTCTCGGCGAACTGTTTGCCGTACATGATTATGTGGTGGCCGTCGGCGGCTCCGGACTCTATGTCCGCGCTCTGTGCGAAGGCATGGACGACCTGCCGCAGGCCGATGAAACCCTGCGGCGGAATCTTGCCGCGCGACTTGCGTCCGAAGGCGTGGAAGCGCTCGCCGAACAACTCCGAACCCTCGATCCGACATATTACGACGAAGTGGACCGCAGTAATCCTGCGCGTGTCATGCGGGCTTTGGAGGTTTGCCTGCAAACAGGACTGTCCTACTCGCAGCTGCGGACCGGCATGCGCCGCGAGCGCTGGTTCGACGTGGTGAAGGTCGGGGTCGATATGCCCCGTGAGGAGCTTTATGACCGGATAAACCGCCGAGTGGACCGGATGCTTGCCGACGGACTCGAATCCGAAGCGCGCGCCGTATATCCTTACCGCAGTCTCAACGCCCTGCAAACCGTCGGTTACCGTGAGTTCTTCGATTATTTCGACGGGAGTATTTCGTACGACGAGGCCGTCGAGCTTATCAAGCGCAATTCGCGCCGCTATGCCAAGCGCCAGCTGACGTGGTTTCGCCGCGACGGGGAGATCCGCTGGTTCCGGCCCGACGAAACCGACGCGATTATAAGTTATATAGATTTTGGTAAATCGTAAAAAAATCGTACTTTTGCCGGCGTCTTTCGCTGAAAGACAGTGGCTCGGATGGTGGAATAGGTAGCCACGCCGGACTTAAAATCCTGTGACCAGTAATGGTCGTGCGGGTTCGATTCCCGCTCCGAGTACGTAGGTTTCCGGTCAATCGACTGATTGACCGGAAATTCTGTTTCATGCGAACGGCATGCTTACTACCCTTCCGGTTCATATATACAAAAATCCCCGCAGTATAACTGTGGGGATTTTTCTGTATCTCCGTCGTATTATTGGTAAATCTCGTTCAGCAGGCGTGCCAGCCGGTATCCGCCGCGCAGGAACTGGAGTTCGATTACGGGCGTATATTTGTATACGTAGTCGTAGGAGATCTTCGTGCCTTCGGGCGAATCCTCGTAGATGCCGACACATATCGCATGCGTCTCCTTGAACCAGTCATAGGGTTCGCCGGCCTGAATCAGTATTGCTTCGTCGTCCGTCAGACGGTCGGTCTGCTCCTGCCATTCCGAATAACTCCAGTTGTGCGCGGCCTCCGGAATCGCTGTATCCCAAGCCGAATGGAGGTTTGTTTTCTTGCCGAACATCAGTACCGGACGCAGATTGCCGCCGATGTCCGACAGGCGTCCCGAGTGCATCGGGCAGTGCATGTCACCCACGAGGTGAATCAGCATCTTGAGTTTGAGCGTCTCTTCTTCGGGCGACAGACCGCCGGCTTTCAACTCTGCGACAAGCGTCGTGACGGCCGTCACAACGTCACCGTCCGGATTTTTCGGCATCGACTCTACGGTTTTACCTTCATCTACGTTCAGGTAGTGCCATGTTTTCGTGTATGCGTATTCCGGAGTGTGGCTGGCGATGTCGAGCCAGTTGGCGTAGTAGACCGGCGAATGGCCGTTGAGTACCTTATCGACTTTTTCCGCCGCTTCGGGCGTCAGATGACATTCGGCGATGTAGGCCGTAACGTCGTGTCCCTTCTGTCCCCATGCGAATGCGCCGTGGGCGAAAAGGACGCAGGAAAGGAAAATAAACAGTTTTTTCATTTATGCTCGGGGTTTGTTTTGCAGGCGAATCGGTTATCAGTGGTTCATCGTGGCGAGGAACTCCTCGTTGGTGTCCGTGAGGCTCATCTGCTTCTGGAGGAATTCCATCGCTTCGACGGGATTCATGTCCGAGAGGTATTTGCGCAGCACCCACGTACGGTTCATTACGTCGCGAGGCAGCAGCAGGTCTTCGCGGCGCGTACCCGATGCGATGACGTCTACGGCCGGATATACGCGCTTGTTGGCGAGCTTGCGGTCGAGCTGAAGTTCCATGTTTCCTGTCCCTTTGAACTCCTCGAAGATCACTTCGTCCATCTTCGACCCGGTGTCGATCAGGGCCGTGGCGATGATCGTCAGCGAACCTTTTTCCTCCGTGTTGCGGGCTGCGCCGAAGAAACGCTTGGGTTTGTGGAGCGCATTGGCGTCCACGCCGCCCGAAAGCACTTTGCCCGACGCCGGCTGTACCGAGTTGTAGGCGCGTGCCAGACGGGTTATCGAGTCGAGGAAGATCACCACGTCGTGACCGCACTCGACCATGCGTTTGGCCTTGTCCAGTACCATTTCGGCCACTTTCACGTGGCGCGAAGCCTGCTCGTCGAAGGTCGATGCCACGACTTCGGCTTTGACGTTGCGCGCCATTTCCGTAACCTCTTCGGGGCGTTCGTCGATCAGCAGTACGATCATGTATACTTCGGGGTGGTTGTCTGCGATGGCGTTGGCGATGGCCTGCAACAATACCGTCTTACCGGTCTTGGGCTGTGCCACGATCAGGGCGCGCTGGCCTTTGCCGATGGGCGAAAAGAGGTCCACGACGCGGGTGGAGAGGTTGTTGTGGCCGTTTCCCGTCAGGCAGAACTTCTCGCTCGGGAAGAGCGGCGTCATGAATTCGAATTGTACGCGGTCGCGGATGTATTCGGGGGTGAGTCCGTTGATTTCGTTCACGCGGACCAGCGGGAAATATTTCTCGCCCTCTTTAGGCGGGCGGATGGCTCCGTTTACGGAGTCGCCGGGCTTGAGTCCGAAGAGTTTGATCTGCGACGGAGAAACATAGATGTCGTCGGGCGAGTTCAGGTAGTTGTAATCCGCCGAACGCAGGAATCCGTAACCGTCGGGCATGATCTCCAGTACGCCCTCGCCCTCGATCTCTCCGGCGAAGTCGTCCTTGGTAATCACTTCCTCTTCGTATGGACGGGTTGCGGGCGTTTCTTCCGCCGGGGCCGCCTGAACCTGAGTCTGCTCTTGCCCCTGTGTCTCTCCCTGCTCCTGCTCTTGTTTGGGTTTGCGGCCGCGCCGTTTGGGTTCCGGCTGTGCGGCTGTTTCCTGCACAGGTTTCGCCGTCGGTTCTTCCTGTGCAGTATTCATCGGGAATTCCAGTTCGGCAGGCATTTCCGGAGCCAGTGCCGTCTGCGGCTGCGCCGGTGCGGTGTTCTCCGCCTTGGTGATGCGCGGCCTGCGCCCCCGGGGTTTCGCGGTCGTCGCCGCAGCTGCCGCTGCTATCGGTTCCGGTTCCGCTGCCGGCGCCTCGGCCGTTTTCGCAACCGCTTCTGCCGCAGCTGTTTCAGGTGCGGTTCCGGCCGGAGTTTCCGCTGCGGTTGTTCCCTTCTTCCTTCCTCGTTTGTCTTTATTCTCAGCGGGAGCTTCCTGAACGGAACCTCCGGTGATCTTCTCAATCAGTTCGCGCTTCTTTACCATGACGTCTTCGATGCCGAGAGCCTTTGCGATTTCGCGCAGTTCGGCGAGACTTTTCCCTTCGAGCGCTTTCAAATCCTGCATATATTTCTATTTCAAAGTGATTTTTCGAAAATCCCGGCGGTCGCCGGGTGTATTGGAATTCGCCTGCAAAGATAGTGCATTATTTCGAAATTCAAAATAAAAAGTTGCAGTTCACCTCTTTCCATCCGACCTTTTCACCATAATTTGGGAGCGGCGGCCCCGAAAATACTCATTATTGGTGATTGTACGGCCCGAAAAATACCCGCACCTTTGTATCAGACAAATAAATCTATTCAGCCATTTGCGTTGTTTGTATTTGTATTGTTAATGTTTGTGTGTGCAAAACCTCCCGGGCTTGGGAAAGCCGGGAGGTTTTTTCGTTAAGGGTGTTCGGGATGGGGATGGGCTGAAATGCACTGTTCGGAACGAACTGCGGGCCGCTATTCGTTGCGCCGCAGGTCCCATTTGTTGTTGGCATCGATGACGGCTTTCACCAGATCGTCACCGTATACCCGCATGTTCGAATAGGTCTGGCCGTAGGTCATCGTGGCGTTCGCGGCTCCGGCGAAGTCCATCAGGACGATGCCGACGTTTCCGCGGAAGGTCTTCCGGTTCAGCTTGTCCGCCGTGTATCTGTTATACAGGTTGGCGCAGTAATCGTAGTCGCCCACGGCTCCGAACAGGCTGATGCCCGATACGCTGCAGTGCGCCGTATCGTAACAGCTCACGTAGTTCATGCACCAGTGCGTGACGTCCGTCGTGTTGTACGTATAGGCGATGCATTCGTCGATCGCGGCGTATTTGCTCACGCCGTCCGACGAACCGTTCTTGATGTTGTACAGATCATTGACCTTGATCGGCGCCGCGTCGCCGGTATTGCCGTGAAGCGTGGTCTCGAACACGACCTTGTCGTGCGTCCAGTTCAGGTAGGCGCCCAGATACCGGCCGCCGTTGGCGGACTTGTAATCTTCGCGGATCATGAACAGGATCTTGCCCCGGGCGTCGGCCAGCGTCATCCGGGGGTGGAAATCGGCGACGTGTCCTCCGCAGTGCGACTTTATCAGGTCTACGACGCTCTTGTCCCAGCCCGTCTTTCCGGTGCCGCTGGTATTCTCGTATTTCATGTGTATCAGAACCGTTTCGTCCGGATGCTCGTTCAGGAAGTTCACGAAGCGGTCGAGCAGATGCGAGAGCATGAAGGGCGACAGTTCCTGCCGGTCGGAATTGCCCGGGGTATAGCCGCCGAGAGTCGGGTCGCCCAGCGCGGCGATACCGTGCTGAATCGGAAGATCCTGCAGCGAACTGCCCGACGCCGAAGGCCGCAGGTCGAACATGCGGACTCCGGCCGCCAGCTGCTCTTCGATCGAAAGTTCCTGCGCCTTGATTATTTTGGTTACGTTCATGTAGCCGAATACGACGTTTTGCAGCCATTTGAAATGATACCTTTCGCCGGGCATGCCGCTCTTGTATTCATAATGCGAGCCGTACATCGTGCAGGCGTCGTGCGAGCCGGGCATGGATACCTGCGACAGGTGGACGTTGTCGGGCAGGTATTTCATCCAGTCGGAATAGTCCTCTCCGGTTTGCTGCGACTGCTTCTGCATATCGCTGATCGAGAACGAATAACGATGTCCTGCCTTAAGCGTTGCCTGAGTCGTGTGACTGTACGTTTTGCCCTCTGTCGTGACGGCTGTCAGCGTCAGTCCCCGAATGTCCTGCGGCAGCATGAACGCCGTGACCATGATCTTCGATCCGGCGCTGATATGGATATAAGGCTCCTCTCCAGTCAGCATGTGCAGCGCCAGCACTTTGGAACCTTTGTCTGCAATGACGCCGGCCTGATGCGTTGCGATATCGAACGTGAAAGCGCCGGCCACCGGATCGTTTTCGCTCGACAGGACGAGTTTCTGCACTTCGGTCGCTTCCGAAAACCTTACGTCTACCGTAACGGTCGTCATCAGCGGACGGAATGTGAACGGCACTTCTGCACCTCGTTCCACGCCCTTTGTGCAGGCCGCCATGTAGGCATACTGCATGTTGCATTCACCGTTGTTGTAGGTCTGTACGGCCGGAATCGCCGTTACGATGATCGAACCGCTGTTGGTCTGGACAGCGTTTGCGGGATAAAATGCATAGAAGTCGTAGTTCTCGGCACTGCCCCACGCCATTCCCGTATCGCTCAGGTCGGCTTCGCTTTCGGTCGCACCCGTTACGGAGACTTCGACTTCGGCCCACTGCGGAGTCGTCTGCGGGCAGATGATTCCCACCCGGTCGCCGGTGCGCCAGTAAATCGGGAAATAACCGTCCGGAAGGGGACCGTAGGCGGTGCGGGTTTAGTTTTCCGGATCGGGCGTATAGTAGTTGCCGCTCGTAAGACGGTAGCTGATGGCGCCGCCTCCGGCCGCCGGATTTCCGGGACCGGGCTGTTCCGTCATATCTTTACCGCAACCGGTCAGCAGCGCTGTGAGTATCAACAGGCGGAAAATAGGTTTGTGTTTCATAGTGTCTGGTTTGAATTGGCGTATTGGTTAATACTCGTAGTCATCCGAATAATCCACCGAACTCGGACCCAGTTCGCCGCCGTGGGGCTGGGAGATCGCGAATCCCGCTTCCGTTCTGACCGTGAGTATCTCCAATTCCGGCTTAGTATAAGCTGCTTTCATCAGATATGTATTTTATAGATAAATCGGGACGGTTGTTACCTCCGTCCCGATTCTTGATTCACATTATCGAAGTTATTCGACCGTGTAGGTAAAATTAGCGAATTCTACGTGATATGCACCTCCGGTACTGAGGATCTTGACCATGATCCGCTGGCCGTTCGTTACCGTGAACGTATGGGTCTGCGTATCCGACCGGCACTCTTTTTCCTGACCGCTGATGATGCTGTTCCGGTCGCGGAGCCAAGCCTCCGTGATGGGGCCGTTAGCCGTTGTGCCGATTCGGTATTTGATATTGAATATAGCCCGATTGGTTGCAACCTCGAACGATATCTTCACGGTTTTCGAGCCTTCGCACTGAATCGGAGCCGTAACGAACGAGCCGTTATTTTCGTTGTTGGTGCCTGCCGGGACCTGCAGCTGGATACGGTGCTTCTTGAGTTTGTCGTCGCCGTTCTTATCGCTTTTAAGCTCTGAGCGGTAGAAGTACCATCCGTCGAAAATTCCGTCCGGATCGTACTGCGGATCGACATAGTAGAAACCGTTGTTCTTCCATGTGTCCGAGCCGTATTTCGAGTCGATCGCATCGGGAACCTTGATCGTGACCTCCTTCTTGTTGCAGGGAACGCTCATCGTGTAGTGATGGTTGCGCTTCAGGCCGGCAAGGGTGAACGACTTGTCCGAATAGGTCAGCCCGTCGGTCGTCATGACCTGTACGTTCATCGTCGAGTGGATGCTGACCGGCAGCATGCCGATCACGAACTCTTTCTGGTTCGTGGGAATAGTGATCGAGTTGATTACGGACGATGCGGTGAAGTTGCCCAGATGGTCGATCGTACCGGCAGTCGGCATTACGTCGCTGCTGGTGCTGATGATGATTTTCTTAGGCGTTTCGTTGGCGTCCAGTCCGAGCGTCATCTTGATACGGGCCATCAGCGGCTTGAACGTAAAATTGACGGGCAGGACCGTCGAGTCCTCGTTGATCTCGAACGGGGTTTCCCATACGTTCGTATACATGAAGTCGTAGTCGGCGAGATTTGCCGTGTAATAGGACGAACCTCACGTATTTTTGAACTCCTTGTTTACGGCGTCGAACGTGGCGCCGCAGCTGTACGGATAGTATGCCGCCGCCAGCGAGTAGCTGCCTACGGGTACGTCTCCGGTGAATGTGGTGGTAGCGCCCGTTTTGTCGGCCGTGAATTCGAATTTCTGCGTCGTGGAGCCGTTGTACAGGAATACGGCGACTTTGTCGCCCTGTGCCCATGTCGTCTCCGTGCCGTCTACGGCGGTACGGGTCTCGCCGGCGACTGCATCTTCGGGAATGGTTACCTGAACGTATTTCGCCTCTGCCGGAGCCGTCGCAGCCTCTTCCTTGCTGCATGCGTTCATGCCGACTGCGGCGAGCATTGCTATAACAAATAATTTTTTCATAAGGCTTTTCTGTTTTGAATGTTAATTTTCAAGACTTCGGACTGCTATTCGTAATCGTCATAAGAGAGCGATCGCGTGCCGCCCAGTTCACCGCCGCCGGTTCCCGGTTCGATGTCGCTGCTTACGGCAAATCCTTTTTCGACGCGCACGGAGATCTGAACCAGTTCCGGAGCTTCATAGGGCATTGATTGTTTTTTCATAGTCATTACTTTTTTTTGTTGTTGAGTGTGACGTTGCTTTTGTTTATCTGTTTATTTGGTCTTTCTGCATTTCTGCGCATCAGGCTCTTACGCAGAGCACTCTTACGGGGCATATCTCTTCGTCCCTGAGAAGCTGTATTTCCACCACAGCCGTTCTCCGTTCGGTCCGGTGCAGTTCGCGGAGCTGGGCTTGGATCCTCAGTTCCTCTGCTTTAGGAAGCTGCTGTATGATCCAGAGGCTCTGCCTGCGGGGAGCGTACACGCGTACTCTCCCTTCCTCCAGATATGCCAGCAGATGATGCGTCGCCGGATAGCGGGTTTCATTTGTTGCGGATGTTAGGGTTCGGGACATTAATGGTTTGTTCTTTCGGATTATTCCACGATAACGGCGCGGTTCAGTTCCGGCTCGGCAAAGCGGTTGTTCGTGTCGCCTTCGGCCTTCTTGATCAGGCGTTCGGGCGCTATGCCGTATTTGTTCTTCAGCAGGTTGTAGACATACTCCATCCGCTGTTCGCTCAGACGCTGGTTCAGCTCTTTGGAACCCGTAGCTTTGTCTGCAGAACCGATCAGCGTGAAGGTCTTGTCCTTGTCGGCCTTCATGGCGTTCTTGACATAGAATTCGAGGTTCGTGAGTTCCTTGTTGTCGAGCGTGGCCTTGCCTATCTTGAAGAAGAGGGCGACGGGCGATGCGGCGACT
Organism: Alistipes sp.; assembly: GCA_021204515.1. Lineage (GTDB taxonomy): Bacteria > Bacteroidota > Bacteroidia > Bacteroidales > Rikenellaceae > Alistipes. The sequence goes on from JAJPZH010000012.1 coordinate 10,424, forward strand.
TTCTCTTCGGCTACGATCTTGGGAGGAGCGTTGCGCAGCTTCTCGTTCTCGTCGCTCAGCACCGAGTTTTTCGATGCGAGGTCGCTGTTGTTGTCTTCGAGACGTTTGATTCGGTCGAGGTAAGGCGTGAAATCCACCGGCTGGGGCTTCGAGGCGCGGGAGAACCCCCTGCGGTTGAATTTATACGCCAAACCTGCGGTAACCGAAAGCATCCCTTCTCCGATACGGCCGCCCGTCACGCCGTCGAAACGCTGGTTCACCAGCAGACAGCGTGCTTCGAGCGTGAGGTCGAGTGCCTTGCTCAGACGCACGACGTTCAGCAGGCCGACGTCGAATCCGATCTCGTTGTCATGGGTATCGTTGCCGTAGGAGCGGGCCCAGCCCACTCCGGCGAAGGGTACGAAATTCCATGTGCGGTCCTCCTTGTAGCCGCTCACGGCGTTCGAGAAGTTCCACAGAGCGTCCGCATGCAGATACATCACGCCGAATTTCTCCTGAAACCAGTTGCCGTCCTGTTTTTTTGCGTACATGCTGCCGGCGGTGGTCCATCCTTTGGCCTGCAGGCCGGTGTATCCGACGCGTGCGCCGATCGAGGGGGTGAACCATTTGCCGACGTGAATGTCCAGTGCCGGAGCCAGACGTTTGCCGAATTTGCCTTCGGAATCGTGTTCGCCGAAATAGAGGTTTATACCTCCGGCGACGCCGACGAAGATATTATCGAAAAAACGATTGGTTTCATAAGGACCGCGTACGATGCGGTTTTGCGCATCCCGGTTGCTGTTCTCCTGCGCCGAGGCGACGCCGCAGACGAGAATGAATAATGCAAAGGTGGAGATGTTTCATGTTTTAATGTGTATTGGTGATTAAATGTGTTGTTCTGTTTGTTCTGCCGCCTGCAGGTATATGTGCGGCTGTTTGGTCTTGTTCCGCACGGACAGAGCCGGGGAATCGAGTTCGTCGATATGAATGGTGGAAAGATATTTGCGCGTCAGCGATTCGTACTGCTTGTTCACCTTGTATAAAGGCTGCATGGTGTAGGTGTTTTCGTACGACCAGAAGCCGTTCGTGACCTCGTGCACTCCGCTCTCCAGTCGGATGATCAGGTCGTACAGGCTTGGCCGGAAATTGGAATTCCATTCATAGTAAGTCCTGCCCGACTGGATGATGCAGGTTACATAGTCGGTTCTTGCAACCAATTCGCGCAGGACCCGGCGGTACATGTAGGTATCCGAGTCAGGACTCAGACACGCCGACATCAGTTCGCGGCTCTTCATGGGAGGAGTGCCGGCTTCCGACGCCTTGCGCAATGCGAGCAGAATCTTTACTGCCCACAAAATTTTAAGTGAAAGTGTCAAATTGTACCAGACTTTTAATCAGATAGTTACACTGAATTCCCGAGACCCGTTACTATAAATAATGTGTCTCCGGGACATAAATAATTGTTTTATAATCATTTCCCGTCACCGGCAAAAATAAGATTATTTATAATCACAACCAAACATTTTATGCAAAATAATTCGCACAAAACATCTAATTGATTGATCTTTAGTGCAATAACCCGCCCCTTATTTAAAAAATCGAAAATACGGACATCACATTCGATTTTTTCTCCCACAATTCTGTCCGAATCTGCTATTTAGCATCTGACAACCAGCGCTTTACACGAACAAGACCCATTATTTATAGTAATGGGCCTTGTTTCTCGTATCTGCAAAAATTATCCCTGATATTTGGAAAATCCGAACGTTGCCTAAGTCGGCCTGATTGTTACAGGTTGATGATTTTCCGATTGGCTTTATCGATGACGTTATGGTCGAGCTGCGCGAGGTAAATACGCGTCGTTCGTTCGGAGGTATGACCCATGCCGGCGCTGATGACCGTTAGCGGCGTGCCGCAGTCGCGTGCCAGCGTCGCCCATGAATGGCGGGCCACATAGAATGTCAGCGGTTCGGTGATTTCCAGCATCTCGCCGATTTTCCGGATAAATTTGTTCAGTTCGCGCTGTTGCTGACGGTAGGCGCGGTAGTTGTCGTCGCGGGCCAGTACGGGCAGTACATAGAGCGAATCGTTGCTATAGCGGTCGATGATGCGCTGCAGTGGCGGCTCGATGCGTAAAGTGAGCATTTGGCCGGTTTTCTTTCGCTTGTAGGTCAGTACGCCTTCGCTGATGTCGCTTTTACGCAGGTAGATCATATCTACGAACGACATGCCCCGGGTATAGAAGCTGAACATGAAGAGGTCGCGCGCCAGTGCATATTTCGGATGCAGGGCCGACAGGTCCGCATCGCTGATCCGCTTGAGAGTTTCGCGCGGCAATGCACGCTTGCGGGTCGCCACCTACTTGATGTGCCTGCGAAAGAACGGGTTGCCGTTGATTGCGGAGAATATGCCCTTGTCTGCTGCCCTGTTGTAAACGGCCCGCAGGTACCGCATATGGAATACGACGGTATTTGTACCGAGACCCCTCGCTAGGAGCCATCGTTCGTAACGTTCGAGCCATTCGGCGGTAAATTGTTCGGGAAGCAGTTTGCGGCCGTTCATGTATCTGACAAGCATACGATATGCCATCAGGTAATTTGCGGCGGAACCGTCTCTTCCCGTCTGTTCGCACTCGGCGACGTGGAGGGCGAAGCAGGACATGAAGTCGGAGCGTGTTTTACTGCGGGTCTGCCCCGTGAATGCAGGCCGCCCCATAAACGTGTGTCGGGGCATGCCGACTAAATCTGGTGAATACGTCATAGAATAAAATTTAGTGTGAAATCGTGCACAAGATAAAAAACCGCAAATCAAAGGCCGCACGATGCCCGATAAAGATTTGCGCAGACGGAGGGACGATCTACCTCCGGGCATAGTTCCGAGGACCGAAAAGACCACGGGTGGGTCCGGCTATGCGCTTGAAAAGAATATTCGGAATGAAAAGAGGTCGAAAAATAGCTTTCTGTCATAATAGAAACGACTGCCGTGTAATAATATTGC
>JAJPZH010000184.1 GCA_021204515.1 Alistipes sp.
ATTATGCCTAGTCTCGTGGGCGCGTTGATGTGTATAAGAGACTGATCTTCCGCGAACGGGCCAACTTCGATCTCAAGGAGCGGGCCAACGAGGAAGCGAAGCGCCGGGCTGCCCGCGAGGTCTTCGAAGAGGCGGCCGAAGTCTATGACGACATCTATTTCGTCGATGAACCCGACCTGACCGGAACCGATCATATCACTTCGCTCGACGGCACGCATCCCGACGATCTGGGATATTGGCGCTGGGCCAATGCCATTCAGCCGCGGATCGTGAAGATTCTGAAGAAGTACGGCATCCGGTAGCGGCCGGTTTGCGCCCGGAGGGATGCTGCGCCGGGCGTTTACCGTTTGTGGCGTTCGAGGTAGATCGTATTGGTCCACGATGGCGTGTTTGTACCCCTCCAGATCGCCGCGTTTGATGAATTCCAGCAGGTGGCGGTGGGTTACCGGTTCGCCGTTTTCGCTCAGTTCCCGTTCGATCGGCTCGAAAAAGTCGCGGGATTGTTCCTTGACGAAGTCCAGCGCCGGGTAGATGATGTCCTGAAATTCGGTGATGATCTTGTTGCCCGTGATTTCGTAGAGCTTGGTGTGGAAGCGGTGTTCGCTGACGGGGGCGTATTTGTTGTTGCCGATGACCTGACTCATCTCGACGATTTGTTCCAGCTCCTCGATGTCGGCATCGGTGAGGTTACGGAAGATGTTGCTGCTGATGCCGATTTCGAGTGCCACGCGGAATTCGAGAATGTCGCGCAGCGTCGATTCGTTCATCAGCAGCGGATTGATGCACCGTTTCATGCCGCCGAGCAGCGACGGTTCGCCCAGCACCATGCCTTTCTTGGTGCGTGAGACGATCATGCCGGTCATCTTGAAGCGGCTCAGCGCTTCGCGCAGCACCGGACGTCCGACGCCCAGCGACGCCGCCAGTTCCGCTTCGTTGGGGATGCTGCTGCCCGGACGAAGTCCCTGCTCCTTGAAAAAGCGGATCAGACTCTCTTCTACGCTGTCTACGAGCGTGGTGTTGCGGTTATCCAGTTTCGGTCCTTCCATCTGTAATAGTTGTCGTAAGTATGATACGAATATTGGTTTCTGCGGCCGGGGCGTTCGGCCTCTTCCCAGAAGCTGTTGCGGCTGTATTCTCCCGCTTTCTGCGGCCCGGGATAAGCATATTTCATTCCGTTCCGGGGCGGCCGGAGAGACCGGCCACCGGGACGGGATGTGTCAAAGAGCCAGTTGTGTATTGATTGTCAGCTCTGTATGCGGATGCAGGCTACTTTTTGAACCCGATCGCCCGGAGTTCTTCGTCCAGCCGGGCTATTTCGGCCTCGGTATAGGGAGCGAGGGGCAGACGGCAGTCGCCGCAGTCGATGCCGACGAGTTTCATGATGGCTTTGCCGCCGCGGATGCCGCCGCCGTGGTTGATGATCACATGCACGATGTCCACGGACTCCTGCTGTGCCGTGCGGGCCCGTTCGAGGTCGCCGGCCATGAAGGCGTCGTAGATATTCTGGTAGGTGCGCAACGAATAGTTGTAGGTACTGCCCACACCGCCGCGTGCGCCGACGGCCATGCCGCAGAGCAGCATTTCGTCGAAACCGTTGAGAATGTCGAAGCGGCCGCCGTCGAAGCGGATGCACTCGATCATCTCCATGAAGTTGTTCGACGTGAACTTGATGCCGTTCAGGTTGGGAATCTCTTTCGAACCTTTCTCCAGAAACTCTTTCATCGGCAGGTTGATGCCCGTCATCGAGGGAATGTGGTAGGCGTAAAACGGCAGCGGAGCGCATGCGGCGGCGATGGGTTTGTAGAAGGCCGCCAGTTCTTCGACCGAGTCGGGTTTGAGGTAGAACGGGGCGACGGCGCCTACGGCGTTTACCCCCAGCCCGGCGGCATGGCGGGCCAGTTCGATGCAGTCGGCCTGACAGGTGCCGCCCACGTGGGCGATGACGAGGATGCGGCCGGCTACGGCTTTGGTCCATGCTTCGAGTACGCTCTTGCGCTCGGCGACGGTCATCGAGGTACACTCGCCCGTCGAGCCGCAGACGAAGACGCCGTACGCCCCTTCGGCGATGAGTTTATCGGCGTAGGGCTGGATTTGCGAAAAATTGATTGCGCCCGTTTTGTCGAATGGCGTGAAGACGGCGGGGATAAGTCCGGATAGTTTGAACATGATTGTTGAGTATTAGTTAGTCCTGTCAGTATTGAATAATCGGTATTGAATAGAATAATCTTATTTGTAGGACAAATATAGGGCGAGGAAATGAAAAAACAAAAAAATCAGCATGTTTTTCTGCTTTTTCGGTGAATAATTTCGGTGGACGGGGCCGGACAGCCGGAACGGCGCGGAGACGGTGCGGGTCTTGGCTGTCGAAAGCCGGCTCGGATGTGGAAGCCGTATGGCTTTTTACAGCGGAAACAACGCTGCACCCGGAGCGTTGCAGCGTTGTTTGCGGTGTAAGGCGTGTTTGGCGCCGGGACTTCTTTACGGAGGGGCCGGCGATTCGGCGGGTGTTTGACCGCCGGATTCCGGGACGTCAGATTTTGTCCAGTTCCACGGTGAAGTGCCGCAGGATCGGCGCCTCGAACGTGATGCGGTAGCCGGTGGTGATCTCAGCGCGGCGTTCGTAGATGTTGCGGCAGGCCGCGGCGATCACGCGGATGTGGTTGTCCGAGTAGACCCGGCGCGGGATAGCCAGACGCAGCAGTTCGAGCCGCGGATAGCGGTTTTCGTGCGTGTCGGGGTCGCGGTCGGCGAGGATCGAGCCGATCTCTACGCCGCGGATGCCCGCTTCGAGGTACAGTTCCACGGCGAGCGTCTGGGCGATGAACTGCTCCTTCGGGAGGTTGGGCAGCACCTTTTTCGCATCGACGAAGATGGCGTGTCCGCCTGCCGGACGCTGGTAAGGTACGCCGTATTCGTCGAGCAGGTCGCCCAGCAGTTTCACCTGCCGGATGCGGGCGTCGAGCTGTTCGAATTCGGTGTTCTCGTCCAGTCCCACGGCCAGCGCGTCCATGTCGCGGCCCGACATGCCGCCGTAAGTCACGTAGCCCTCGAACATGATGCTGAAGGTCATGGCCTTTTTGTAAAGCTCCTCGGAGCGCATGGCCACGAAACCGCCCATGTTCACTACGCCGTCCTTCTTGGCCGAGATGGTCATGATGTCGGCGTAAGTGTAGATTTCGCGGACGATCTCCTTGATCGTCTTGTCGGCGTAACCGGTTTCGCGGGTTTTGATGAAGTAGGCGTTTTCGGCGAAGCGGGCCGAGTCGAGCAGCAGGGGTACTCCGTAACGGCGGCATACTTCGGCCGTCTCGCGGATGTTGCGCATCGACACGGGCTGTCCGCCCGCCGTGTTGTTGGTGATGGTCAGCACCACGCACGGAACCTTCTCGCGCGGGTTTTCACGCAGGAGCTTTTCGAGCTTGGCGATGTCCATTTCGCCCTTGAAGGGCAGTTCCTTCTGGGTGTCGGCCGCATCGTCGATCGTGCAGTCCACGGCGTGGCAATGGCGGAACTCGATATGTCCTTTCGTGGTGTCGAAGTGGGAGTTGCCCGGCACGATGTCGCCCGCTTTGAGCAGCGCCGAAAAGATGACGTTCTCCGCCGCGCGTCCCTGATGCGTGGGCAGGAAATAGGGCATATCGAAAATACGTTCGATGGTTTCTTTGAGCCGGAAATAGGACGATGCGCTGGCGTAGCTTTCGTCGCCGGTCATCATGGCCGCCCACTGGCGGTCGCTCATGGAACCCGTTCCCGAATCGGTCAGAAGGTCGATCGTGACCTGATCGCTGCGCAGTTTGAAGAGGTTGTAGCTGGCTTCGCGGATCCATGCTTCGCGCTCGGCGCGGGTGGAGGTGCGAATGGCCTCGGTCATTTTGATCTTGTAGGGTTCTGCATACGGAAGTGTCATACAAAAGAGCGTTTTAGGTTATAATTTGTTGTTCATATGCTCAAAATTACGAAAATATTTTGAGAACTTCGATATCGGTATTATATTTGTGAAAGTCGGTGTGGATTTTTTAATTCTTTCGCGTTATGAAAAAGTATCGTTGCACCGTCTGTGAATACATTTACGACCCGGCGCTGGGTGATCCCGAGAACGACATCGACCCCGGCACGGCATTCGAAGATCTGCCCGACGGTTGGATATGCCCGGTCTGCGGCGAAGGCAAATGGGCTTTCGAACCTCTCGGAGAACAATAAAAAACGACAAAGGCTATGTTCAACCTCATTGTTTCACTATTAATTTTACCGCTTATGGCAACAGACACTGCAAAACAGGTGCGCTTCACTCCGAAGGACCTGCCTTACGCTTATGACGCTCTCGCACCGCAGGTCTCCGAAGAGACGCTGCGCTTTCACCACGACAAACATTACGTGGGGTATGTAAACAAACTCAATGAACTGATTCTCGATACGCCCTATGCCCAGCAGCCGCTGGAGGATATCGTCGTCTCGGCCGACGGCGCGATCTTCAACAACGCCGCGCAGATGTGGAATCACGAGTTCTTCTTCGACGAACTCTCGCCCGAAGCGCAGACCCGTCCTGCGGGCGCGCTGCTGAAAGCCATCGACGAAAATTTCGGATCGTTCGAACAGATGAAGGCCCAGATGGAGAAGGCCGCCGTCGGACTGTTCGGTTCGGGCTGGGTATGGCTCGTGGAGGACAAGTCGGGCAAACTAGCGATCGTCAGCGAGCAGAACGCCGGCAATCCGCTGCGTTACGGCATGAAGCCCCTGATGTGCTTCGACGTTTGGGAGCATGCCTACTACATCGACTACCGCAACCGCCGCGCCGACGCCGTCGCAGCCCTCTGGGACCGCATCGACTGGAAGGTCGTGGGAGAACGCTACGCCAAGAAATAGCGTTCTCTGCTTCGGAAAGGACGCCGTTCCCCGGTTTCGGGGACGGCGTTTTTTCGTGCCCGAAGGTTCGGGTTCGGGTGCGTTTGATGGCGGCGGGTCCGGCGGGGTTTCTGCCTGATCGTCCGGCCCGGGTAAGTGATTTTATAACCAAAATTCATCATTTTGTGCATTTTTTCGTCCAAGAGGTAGCATTTCAGCGAGAAAGAGCATATCTTCGCTGCGCTGAAATATTTTGTTGAAATGCTGGAGAGAATTCAATATGTGCTGTTCGTTCTGCTCTTCGTCCTTGCGGGGAGTCTCGACGGCGCGATGCTGCAGGGAGGCGCATCCCGGGTACAGCCCGGAATGAGTCCGCAGGCCGCACTCCACGCACCCGTTACGGCGCAGAATTATTTCACGGCCGCCGTAATGCTTTCGGGCGACGCTTCGATCGAAATTCCGGCCCATTCTTCGGAGCATAAAGCCATCGTGCGGCCTCGTTTTTTGGTTCGTTCGGCTGCGGCGGAAGCCGTGGCGCAGCGGAATTCGGCCCTCTCGGGCCGATGTGCGCTCTATTCCAAGCCCGTCGATTACTACATCTTTTCGCTGGGGCGAATTCTGATTTAGCTCCGGGTTCTCCCCGCTGTGGGCTGCCTGTTTTCCGGTAGGGACGCTGCGTCCGCCGGGGGTGTGCCCGTGTTTTCGTGTTCCGGAATATAAATTCGTAAAATAACAGGTTATGTATTTCACGCTATTGGTGGTCGTTATTCTGACGGCCATTGCGCTGGTCGCAGTCGCGCTGGGTATCGCCCGAGCCGTGTCGCCGCGTTCGTACAACCCTCAGAAGGGCGAAGCGTATGAGTGCGGTATCCCGACGCGGGGTCGGTCGTGGATGCAGTTCAAGGTGGGGTACTACCTCTTCGCAATCCTGTTCCTGATGTTCGACGTCGAGACGGTGTTCCTCTTTTCGTGGGCCGTCGTCGTGCAGGAGCTGGGGACATACGGACTGGTGAGTATCCTCTTCTTTTTGGTTATCTTGATTTTGGGCCTTGCCTATGCGTGGCGGAAAGGAGCTTTGGAATGGAAGTAAAGAAAGAGCCGAAGATCAAGTCGATGAAATACGAGGATTTCAACGACAACGAATATCTCGAAAAGATGGTCGCCGAACTGCGCGACAACAATACGAATGTGATCGTGGGCTGTCTGGACGAGCTGATCGAATGGGGCCGCAGCAACAGTCTGTGGCCGCTGACGTTCGCTACGAGCTGCTGCGGCATCGAGTTTATGGCCGTGGGCGCGGCGCGTTACGATTTTGCCCGCTTCGGGTTCGAAGTGGCCCGTGCTTCGCCGCGTCAGGCCGATTTCATCATGGTCGCAGGTACCATCACCCATAAAATGGCCCCGGTGCTCAAACGTCTCTACGACCAGATGGCCGATCCGAAATATGTGATTGCCGTGGGCGGCTGTGCCATCAGCGGCGGGCCTTTCAAGAAGTCGTATCACGTGCTGAACGGCGTGGACAAGATTCTACCCGTCGATGTCTATATCCCCGGCTGTCCGCCGCGGCCCGAAGCGATGCTTTACGGCCTGATGCAGTTGCAGCGCAAGGTGAGGCTGCAGCGTTTCTTCGGCGGCGTGAACAAGCAGATCGGCCGGGAGGAGTATGAAGAACTGCTGCGCCGCGACCTGACTTCGGAGCAGAACGATTTGAATGTGGAAGGAGGAGAAAAGCAATGAGTACGACGCTGAAAGATAAGATAACGGCATGGGAACCTCAGGCCGTGTGGTCGGAGGCGGGCGACGGCATGTGGACCGTGCCCGCGGAGAAGTTCCACGATCTGGCCGCCCGGCTCAGGGCGGAAGGATTCGATTTCCTGCGCAGCCTGACGGGCATGGACTGGGGTGAAGAGGGCTTCGGAGCCGTCTATCACCTCGAAGCCACCGCTACGGGCGAAAACGTCGTCCTGCGGACGTTGACGCCGAGCCGCGAGAAATGCGGTCTGCCCTCGGTCTGCGATTTGTGGAAGGCCGCCGAACTGAACGAGCGCGAGGTGTTCGACTATTTCGGCATCGGGTTTCTGAACCACCCCGACATGCGGCGGCTGTTCCTGCGCGACGACTGGGTGGGGTATCCCCTGCGTAAGGATTACGATCCGGCGCTCAATCCGCTGCGCATGACCAACGAGGTGTCGAAGGACAGCGCTCCGAGTTTCGAGCTGACCTCCGACGGCAGTTTCATCCGCAAGCGCAACGTGCTCTTCGAGGAGGACGAATACGTCATCAACGTCGGTCCCTAGCACCCTGCGACGCACGGCGTGCTGCGCTTCCGGGTGTCGCTGGAGGGCGAGATCATCAGGAAACTCGACGTGCACTGCGGTTATATCCACCGCGGCATCGAGAAACTGTGCGAGGGGCTTACCTACCCTCAGACACTGGCTCTTACGGACCGGCTGGATTATCTGGGGGCCGCGCAGAACCGCCATGCGCTCTGCATGTGCATCGAGAAGGGACTGGGTGTCGAGGTGTCGGAGCGGGTGCAGTATATCCGCACGATCATGGACGAGCTGCAGCGCATCGATTCGCACCTGCTGTTCTTCGCGTGTCTCTGTATGGATATGGGGGCTTTGACGGCGTTCTTTTACGGGTTCCGCGACCGTGAGAAGGTGCTCGACATTCTGGAGCAGACCACGGGAGGCCGCCTGATACAGACCTACAACACCATCGGCGGCGTGCAGGCTGACATCCATCCCGAATTCGTGCGCAAGGTCAAGGAGTTCATCGCCTACATGCGCCCGCTGCTGCGCGAATACCATGAGATATTCACGGGCAACGTCATTGCGCAGGAGCGTCTGAAAGGGACGGGCGTACTGACCCGCGAGGATGCGATCTCGTTCGGCGCCACGGGCGGTACGGGACGCGCCGCAGGCTGGGCCTGCGACGTGCGCAAGCGGCATCCCTACGCCATGTACGGCAAGGTCGATTTCGAAGAGGTGCTCTTCACCGAGGGCGACTGCTTCGCCCGCTACATGGTCCGCATGCGCGAGATCGAGCAGAGCATGAACATCATCGAACAGTTGATCGACAATATTCCCGAAGGCGAATACCAGCTGAAGATGAAACCGGTGATCCGCATTCCCGAAGGCAGTTACTACGCCGCCGTCGAGGGCAGCCGCGGCGAATTCGGCGTGTTTATCGAGAGCCGGGGCGACAAATCGCCTTACCGTATGAAGTTCCGTTCGACGGGACTGCCGCTGGTGTCGTGCCTCGAAACCATAGCCAAGGGGACGAAAATCGCAGACCTGATCGCCATCGGCGGTACGCTCGATTACGTCGTGCCCGATATAGACCGGTAACAGGATGAATGTTCCGTCGGCCTGAGCCGGCTTTTCCCGGTGTTTTTCCGCCTCAGGCGGATAAGTCCTCTCCGAGGAGGGGATTTAGAGGGGAGGGCAGACTTGTAAACACGGCCGAAGGCCGTGAATTGCAGCCGGGGAGAGCGGAAAACGGATTGAAAAAAGGAAAAACTTGAAAGATATGTTTGATTTTAGTATAGTAACGAGCTGGATTCACGGGCTGCTCACGTCGCTGATGCCTCTCGGACTGGCGGTCTTTCTGGAGTGCGTGATCGTCGGCGTCTGTCTGTTGCTGATGTATACGGTGATAGCGATCCTGATGATCTTCATGGAGCGTAAGGTCTGCGCGGCGTTCCAGTGCCGTCTGGGACCCGTGCGCGTCGGCCCTTGGGGCACGCTGCAGGTCATCTGCGACGTATTCAAAATGCTCACCAAGGAGATCATCACCATCCGCCGTTCGGACAAGTTCCTCTACAACCTCGCGCCCTACATCGTCATTCTGGCGTCGGTGCTGGCTTTCGCCTGCCTTCCCGTGAACAAGGGGCTGGAGGTGCTGGACTTCAACGTGGGCGTCTTCTTCATGATGGCCGCGTCGTCGATCGGCGTGGTCGGCATCCTGCTGGCGGGGTGGAGTTCCAACAACAAGTATTCGCTCATCGGCGCCATGCGGAGCGGTGCGCAAATGATTTCGTACGAGCTGTCGATCGGACTTTCGATCCTGACGATCGTCGTGCTGACCGATACCATGCAGTTCTCCGAAATCGTGGCGCGGCAGGCCGACGGCTGGTTCATCTTCAAAGGCCATATCCCGGCGCTGATCGCCTTCGTGATCTATCTGATCGCAGGCAACGCCGAGGTGAACCGCGGCCCGTTCGATCTGCCGGAAGCCGAGTCGGAACTGACGGCGGGGTATCATACCGAATATTCGGGCATGCACTTCGGACTCTTCTATGTCGCCGAATTCGTCAATCTGTTCATCGTCGCGGGCGTTGCCGCCACGATCTTCCTCGGAGGCTGGATGCCGCTGCATATTCCCGGCTGGGAGGGCTTCAACGCCGCGATGGATTACATTCCGGGCTTCGTCTGGTTCTTCGGCAAGGCGTTCTTCGTGGTGTGGCTGCTGATGTGGATCAAGTGGACATTCCCGCGCCTGCGTATCGACCAGATACTGACGCTCGAATGGAAGTATCTGGTGCCGATCGGACTGGCCAACCTGCTGCTGATGGTCGTTGTCGTCGTATTTAAACTGCATTTTTAGCCATGATTAGCTATATCAAAGGATTTTTTCACGGACTGGGTTCCCTCCTGACGGGACTCAAGGTGACGGGCCGTGAGTTTTTTACGCCCAAGGTCACCGAGCAGTATCCTGAGAACCGCGCTACGCTCAAGATGTTCGACCGTTTCTGCGGCGAGCTGACCATGCCGCACGACGCCGAAGGTAAGAACAAATGTATCGCCTGCGGCCTTTGTCAGGCGGCGTGTCCCAACGGCACCATCCGCATCACGACCGAGATGGTCGCCGATCCCGAAACGGGCAAGAGCCGCAAGCGGCTGGTGCTTTACGAATACGATCTGGGCGCGTGCATGTTCTGTCATCTGTGCGTCAATGCCTGTCCGACCGGAGCGATCCGTTTTTCGACCGATTTCGAACATGCGGTCTACACGCGCGAAAAGCTGGTCAAAACCCTGAACAAACAATAAGTCATGGAGATAACACTCGAATTAATCGTCTTTACGGTGCTGGCGGTCTTTACGGCCGTGAGCGCTCTGCTGGCCGTGACGACCAAGCGTATCCTGCGCGCGGCGACTTACCTGCTGTTCGTGCTGTTCGGTACGGCGGGCATCTATTTCCAGCTCAATTATTCGTTCCTCGGCGCGGTACAGCTGCTGATTTATGCCGGCGGCATCACGGTATTGTACGTCTTTTCGATCCTGCTGACGTCGAGTCAGGGCGACAAGTCGGAGGATCTGCGGGGGTATAAACTCTTCGTGGGACTGGCCGCGACGCTGCTGAGTCTCGGCGTCTGTCTTTACGTGACGCTCGGACACGATTTCAGACCTTCGCATTTCGTCCACGGCGAACTGCACGTGCAGACCATCGGCCACGCGCTGATGAGCAGCGGCAAGTACGGCTACGTACTGCCGTTCGAGGTCATCAGCATCCTGCTGCTGGCATGTATCGTCGGCGGAATCCTCATCGCACGCAAACGCTAAAAAGTAGGCTATGATACACATGGAATATTACCTCGTCCTCTCTACGATCATGATGTTCGTGGGAATTTACGGATTCGTCACGCGCCGCAACCTGCTGGCGATGCTGATCTCCGTCGAGCTGATCCTCAATTCGGTCGATATCAACTTCGTCGTCTTCAACCGGTTTCTCTTCCCGGAACAGTTGGAAGGGTTCTTCTTTACGCTGTTCGCCATCGGGATCAGCGCCGCGGAGACGGCCGTCGCCATCGCCATCATCATCAATATTTACCGCAATATCCGCAACATCGAGGTCAAGAGTCTGCGGGAGATGAAGTGGTAGCCAAAAACGAAAAACGACTGTTATGGAATATACGATTCTGATTCTGCTGCTGCCCCTGCTGAGTTTCCTCTTTCTGGGGCTGGCCGGTATGAAACTCAAACCCGCGGCGGCGGGACTCGTCGGTACGGCGGTGCTGGGTGTGGTGGCGCTGCTGAGCTACTGCACGGCGTTCGAGTACTTCACGGCCGGGCGCGACGCCGCCGGGGTGTTCCCGACGCTGATTCCGTGGAATACGGTCTGGCTGCCGATCAGCCGAACGCTGCATATAGACATGGGTATCTTGCTCGATCCGATTTCGGTGATGATGCTCGTGGTGATCTCGACCGTCTCGCTGATGGTGCATATCTACTCGTTTGGCTATATGAAGGGCGAACGGGGTTTCCAGCGCTACTATGCGTTCCTGTCGCTGTTTACGATGAGTATGATGGGACTTGTGGTGGCGACCAATATTTTCCAGATGTACCTGTTCTGGGAGTTGGTGGGCGTCAGCTCTTATCTGCTGATCGGCTTCTACTATACGAAGAAGGAGGCTGTCGCCGCGTCGAAGAAGGCCTTTATCGTGACGCGCTTCGCCGATTTGGGATTCCTCGTCGGAATCCTCTTCTACGGCTACTATGCCGGGACGTTCTCCTTTACGCCGGAGACGCAGCTGCTGGCTGCCGCCGGAACGATGATTCCGCTGGCGCTGGGGCTGATGTTCATCGGCGGCGCGGGCAAGAGCGCCATGTTCCCGCTCCATATCTGGCTGCCCGACGCCATGGAAGGCCCGACGCCCGTGTCGGCGCTGATCCACGCCGCGACGATGGTCGTGGCGGGCGTCTACCTCGTGGCGCGCATGTTTCCGCTCTTTATCGGCTATGCGCCCGAAGTGCTTCACTGGACGGCCTATATCGGCGCCTTTACGGCGTTGTACGCCGCCGTAGTGGCCTGCGTGCAGAGCGACATCAAGCGGGTGCTGGCGTTCAGTACCATTTCTCAGATCGGTTTTATGATCGTGGCGCTGGGCGTCTGCACCTCGGCTGATCCGCATGCGGGCGGGCTGGGGTACATGGCTTCGATGTTCCACCTCTTCACGCACGCCATGTTCAAGGCGCTGCTGTTCCTCGGCGCCGGATGTATCATCCACGCCGTCCACTCCAACGAAATGTCGGCTATGGGCGGCCTGCGCAGGTATATGCCCGTGACGCACGCCACGTTCCTCGTCGCCTGTCTGGCCATTGCGGGTATCTGGCCCCTGAGCGGTTTCTTCTCGAAGGACGAGATTCTGACGGCCTGCTTCGCGTTCAGCCCCGCTATGGGGTGGCTGATGACCGCCATCGCCGGACTGACGGCGTTCTACATGTTCCGCTTGTACTACAATATCTTCTGGGGACGCGAGAACCGGGAACTGCATGCCGCGCACAGACCGCATGAGGCTCCGCTGACGATGATCCTGCCGCTGGTGTTTCTGGCGGCGGTGACGCTCGTCGGGGGTGCGATCCCGTTCGGAAAGTTCGTCAGCAGCGACGGCATGCCCTACACGATTCATATCGACTGGAGCGTGGCGGGCGTGAGTCTTTGCGTGGCTGCTGCGGGCATTGCGCTGGCGACGTGGATGTACCTGCGTGAGCGGCAGCCCGTCGCCGATTCGCTGGCCCGACGGTTCCGCGGTCTGCACAGGGCCGCCTACAACCGGTTCTATATCGACGACGTTTATCAGTTCGTCACCCACAAGGTGATCTTCCGCTGCATTTCGACCCCGATCGCATGGTTCGACCGCCACGTCGTGGACGGCTTTATGAATCTGCTGGCCCGGGCGACCGACGGTGCGGCGTACGCGATCCGCGACATGCAGAGCGGCAGCGTGCAGCGTTACTGCATCTGGTTCCTCGGCGGCGCGCTGGGCTTTACGATCATCCTGCTGTTAATCCGTTAATCCGAAGTTGTTATGAATATGTTATCCTTGTTTCCCGCCGTTCCGCTGCTGATGATGCTGGGGCTTTGGCTGTCGAAATCGACGCGGCAGATACATGCCGTGATGGTGGCGGGATCTTCGCTGTTGCTGGCGCTGGCGGCGGTGCTGGCGGTGCGCTACCTCGGCCTGCGCGAAGCGGGCGAGACGGCCGCCATGCTCTTTACCGCGAGCCATGTGTGGTACGCCCCGCTCGATATCCACTATGCGGTGGGCGTGGACGGCATTTCGGTCGCCATGCTGCTGTTGTCGGCCATTATCGTATTTACGGGCACGTTCGCTTCGTGGCAGATGAAAACGCAGGTCAAGGAGTACTTCCTTTGGTTCTGCCTGCTGAGCGTCGGCGTTTTCGGGTTCTTTATCTCGGTGGACCTCTTCACGATGTTCATGTTCTACGAGGTGGCGCTGATCCCGATGTACCTGCTGATCGGCGTCTGGGGCAGCGGCCGTAAGGAGTACGCCGCCATGAAACTGACGCTGATGCTTATGGGCGGTTCGGCGCTGCTGCTGATCGGTATTCTGGGCATCTATTTCGGCGCCGGGGCGACGACGATGAATATACTGGAAATCGCGCAGCAGCACAGCATTCCGCTCGCGCAGCAGTATGTCTGGTTCCCGCTGGTCTTCGTCGGGTTCGGCGTGCTGGGCGCGCTGTTCCCGTTCCATACGTGGAGTCCCGACGGTCATGCCTCGGCTCCGACGGCGGTGTCGATGCTCCATGCCGGGGTGCTGATGAAGCTGGGCGGTTACGGCTGTTTCCGCGTGGCGATGTTCCTGATGCCCGAAGCGGCGCACGAACTGAGCTGGATATTCATCGTCCTGACGACGATCTCGGTCGTCTACGGGGCTTTGGCGGCCTGCGTGCAGACCGACCTCAAATACATCAACGCCTATTCGTCGGTGTCGCACTGCGGGCTGGTGCTCTTCGCCATTCTGATGATGAACACCACGGCCGGAACGGGAGCGATTCTGCAGATGCTGAGCCACGGCCTGATGACGGCCCTCTTCTTCGCCCTGATCGGCATGATTTACGGCCGTACGCATATGCGCGACATCCGCGAATTGAGCGGCCTGATGAAGGTCATGCCCTTCCTTGCGGTGGGGTATGTCATCGCGGGTCTGGCGAACCTTGGACTGCCGGGGCTGAGCGGCTTCGTGGCCGAAATGACCATCTTCAACGGTGCGTTCATGAACGACGATACGTTCCACCGCGTGGTGACGATCATCGCCTGCACGAGCATCGTGATTACGGCGGTTTACATCCTGCGTGTGGTGGGGAAGATTCTTTACGGTACCTGCACCGATGAACATCATCTCAAACTGACAGACGCCACGTGGGACGAGCGGCTGTCGGTCATCTGTCTCGTCGCCGCCATCGCCGGCATGGGTCTCGCGCCGCTGTGGGTGAGCGACATGATCCGGGAGAGCGTTACGGGCATCATTGCGCAATTAATGAGTTAAGCGATTATGGATTACAGCAACATATTTACCTGTATGCAGGCCGAAGTGACGCTCGTCGCGGTGATCGTCCTGCTGTTTCTCTATGATTTGATCGCAGGGGAGCGGGGGCGCCGCCGGTTTTCGGCCGTTGCCTGCGGACTGCTCGTCCTGCAGGCGGCGGTCAATATCGTGCCGGGGACCCCGGGCGAAGTGTTCGGCGGCATGTTCCAGTACGTGCCGATGCACTCCATCGTCAAGAGCGTGCTGACCGTCGGGACGCTGATCGTCTTCCTGCAGGCCGATACGTGGCTGCGCCGCGAGGATACGGCCCACAAGCAGGGTGAGTTCTACATCCTGACCCTTTCGACGCTGTTGGGTATGTACTTTATGATCGGTGCGGGCAACTTCCTGCTTTTCTTTATCGGCATGGAACTGGCTTCGGTGCCGATGGCCTGTCTGGTGGCGTTCGACAAGTACAAGCGTTATTCGGCCGAGGCGGGCGTCAAATATATTCTCTGCGCCCTTTTCGCCAGCGGACTGATGCTCTATGGAATCTCGTTCTTCTACGGGACGACCGGAACGCTCTATTTCGACGATATGGCGGCGCGTATTACGGGGTCGCCGCTGCAGATTATGGCCATGGTCTTCTTCTTCGCGGGGCTGGGGTTCAAGATTTCACTGGTTCCGTTCCATCTCTGGACCGCCGACACCTATCAGGGCGCGCCGACGACGGTGACTTCCTATCTGTCGGTGGTGTCGAAAGGTTCGGCGGCATTCGTGCTGATGACCGTGCTGATGAAGGTCTTCGGGCCGATGATCGGGCAGTGGCAGATGCTGCTGTATGCCGTGACGGTGCTGACGATCACGGTGGCGAATCTCTTCGCCATCCGGCAGAAGGACCTGAAACGCTTCCTCGCCTTTTCGTCCATTTCGCAGGCCGGTTACATCATGCTGGCCGTAATCGGCGGGAGCGCCTTCGGCATGACCTCGCTGGTCTTTTACGTGCTGGTTTACATGGCGGCGAATCTTGCGGTTTTCGGTGTCGTTTCGACGGTCGAGCAGCACAGCGGCGGCAAGGTCGGGATCAAAGATTACAACGGCCTGTACCGCACCAATCCCAAGCTGGCGCTGATGATGACTCTCGCGCTCTTCTCGCTGGCGGGCATTCCGCCCTTTGCAGGGTTCTTCTCGAAGTTCTTCGTCTTCGCCGCGGCGTTCAAAGGCGGTTTCCACCTGCTGGTGTTCATCGCGCTGATCAACACGGTCGTCTCGCTTTATTACTACCTGCTGGTGGTCAAGGCGATGTATATTACTCCGAGCGATGTGCCCGTCGCGCCGTTCCGCAGCGACCGCTATACCCGCATCAGTCTTGCGCTCTGCATGGCGGGTGTCCTGCTGCTGGGAATCGTCAGCGCCGTTTACGACGGCATAAACGCTTTCGCGTTCGGGCTTTGACGAACCGGATGAATCCGAAAAGAGGGCGGCATCTTCTGCGGATGCCGCCCTCTTTGTGCGGATGAGTTTTTTTGCCTGCGTGGTTCCGGAGGGCCCTGCCGCTGTTTCCGTTGCCCGGCTGATGTCGTCTCGTGTGCTTTTGGAAACCGGGCACCTGCCGTTGCCCGGGACCGTCGCGCCGTCAGCCTTCGTGGGCTTTTTCGAGATTCAGCAGGTGGGTTTTTACGCCCAGACCGCCGGCATAGCCGACCAGTGCGCCCGTGCTGCCGACCACGCGGTGGCAGGGGATGACGATGGCGATCGGGTTGCGGTTGTTGGCCATGCCCACGGCGCGGCAGGCCGTCGGGCGGCCGATCTGCGCCGCGATCTGACCGTAGGTACGGGTTTCGCCGTAAGGAATCGTCCTCAGGGCCTCCCACACGGCCTGCTGGAACGAAGTGCCGGCGGGCGCCAGCGGAAAGGTGAATTCGCGGCGCGTCCCGGCGAAATATTCGGCCAGTTCGGCCGCCGCCTGCAGAAGCAGGGGACCGGCGGTTTCCCGCGTACACGGCTCGGGAGCATTGCGCGGCTTGCGCCGGTTGCGGTATTCGCGGCCGAAGAAGATGCGGGTCACGGCTTCGTCCGAGGCCGTGATGCCGAGTTTGCCGACGGGTGTTTCGATGAAGAGCATCCGTTCCATATCGTCTTGTTTTAAAGGTTGTCCAGCGTGTAACGAATCATTTTCTGCCGTACGTTCGCCGTGTCGTGGGGCAGCATCGAGTGATTCTGGTCGGGATAGATCATCATGTCGTACTGTTTGCCGCAGCGGTTCAGGGCGCGGGTCATCTCGACGGTGTTCTGGAAGTGGACATTGTCGTCGGCCGTGCCGTGGATAATCAGCAGACGGGTTTTGCTGTCGTCGAGCATCCGGGCGAAATTGAGCGGCGAATTGTCGTCGTAGCCCGAAGCGTTGTACTGCGGCAGGTTGTTGTAGATTTCGGTGTAGATCGAATCGTAGTAGCGCCACGAAGTGACGGGCGCCACGGCGATCGCCATCTTGAACAGCCCGTGCCCTTTGAGCGCGCAGCTCAGGGCCATGAATCCGCCGTACGACCAGCCGTAGATGCCGATGCGCGCCGGGTCCGCATAGGGCTGCGCCGCCATGTAGCGGGCCAGCGAGAGCTGATCTTCGACTTCGAGCGCCCCCAATCGTCCGTAGGTTTGTTTCTTGAACTTCTCGCCCCGGAAGCCCGTGCCGCGTCCGTCGGCGCAGACCACGATATAGCCCTTGTCGGCCAGTGCGTCCTCCCAGTCGAGCGACCAGCGGTCGCGCACCGACTGCGAGCCGGGACCCGAATACTGCGTCAGCAGGACGGGGTAGCGCTGCGAGGGGTCGAAACCGCGGGGTTTGACGATGTAGGCGTTGAGCGTGTCGCCGCGCTCGGTGGCGAAGGTGAAGAACTCCTTCTGCGGGCGGCCCGTGGCAGCCAGTTCTTCGCGCAGGGCTTTGCTGTCGGCCAGCAGGCGGACCGGGTTGCCTTCGCCGTCGCAGATTTCGACCCGGTTGGGGGTCGCGGCGTTGGAGAAGGTCGAAATGTAGTATTTCATGCCGGCGCTCGGTGCGATCGTGTAGAAGCCTTCGCCCGTGGTCAGGCGGCGTTTCTGCGTGCCGTCGAGCCGCACGCTGTAGAGGTTGCGGCGCAGGGGGGAAGTCTCGGTCGAGAGGTACCACACGTATTTGCCGTCGGTGCCCACGACGTCGGTCACTTCCCAAGCACCCTTGGTCACTTGTTCGAGAAAGCCCCGCCGGATGCTGTAAAGGTAGAGGTGCATGTATCCCGTGTGGCTCTCCTGCCGTACGAGGAAGCGGTCCTTGTCCACGAACGTCAGCGAGGAGTCGTCCACGCGCTCGACGTACTGCTGCGACCGCTCGTCGTAGATCGTGCGCTGGGCGCCGTTGGACTCGCAGAGGATGACTTCGAAAGTGTTCTGGCGGCGGTTGAGCCGGGAGAAGTAGAGTCGTCCGTCGGGAGTCCAGCCGATACGGGGAATGTACTGGTCGGTTTCGCGCCCCGTGTCGATGCGCTCTTTGGCGCCGGTCGTGAGGTCGCAGACCCAGACTTCGACCGTCGAATTGCGCTCGCCGGCCTTGGGATATTTGAACGAGTAGGCCTGATTGTAGAGTTTGCCGTCGAAGCGCATCATCTCCATCAGGGGCACCTGAGATTCGTCGAAGCGCAGGTAGGCGATGCGGCGGCTGTCGGGCGAAAAGACATAGGCTTTCGTGAAACCGAACTCCTCTTCGTAAACCCAGTCGGTCGTGCCGTTGATGACCGAATTCCACGCTCCGTCGTCGGTGATGCGTCGCGTCTGCCGGGCGGCGGTGTCGTAAACGTAAAGATCGTTGCGGTCCGAATAGGCGATCAGTTTGCTGTCGGGCGAAAACGAAGCGTCGCGCGGGGCTTCTGCCTCCCGGAGCATGGGCGTCAGGCTGTTGCCCGCGGCCAGAAAATAGCTGGTCGTATAGGAGTGGCGGTAGATCGGTTTGGCCCCCGAAGCGATCAGTATCTGCCGCTCGTCGGGCGAAAAAGCGTAATCGGTGATCGTCAGATTGGCCGCGGGCGACGGGAGCATCCGCTCGCCCGGTCCTGCCGCGGCGTAGCTGTGGCGGATGACGTTGTTGCCTTCGAGCGTGGTGTAGTGCTCGCCGTCGGCCATCGAGCGGATGCCGCGGACGGTCTGGTTCATGCCCCGCAGGCGGGCGATTTCGGCGTATTCGTTCTGGGCCTGAAGAGTGCCCGCTCCGAGCAGCGCGGCCGCAAGGAGCGTAATTAGCGATGCTTTCAATGTAAATTCCGTTTTAAATATCCTCCACTTCGAAATCATAGCCGAGCCGTTTGCCCGTGACGAATTTCGAGTTGTCCATCTTGGTATTGAACTGATCGACCGTTACGCGCTTGTTGTCCTCGTAAGGCGGCATCAGCAGATCGAAGTTCAGAGCGAACCAGATCGCTGCTTCGAGGATGGCGATGAGCGCGTCATGGCCGATTTCACTTTTGCCGAACTCCATGGCCCGCATCGAGGACTGCTGTTTACCTTCGACGAAGTAGCGGCGTTCGCGGTTGATGAAGATCCGGCCGATGAGGTAGCCTTCGTCGGCGTTGCGGTTGAATTTGAACGAGTCGGAGAGGAAATTGTAGATGTTGATAAGGCCGCAGTAGGAGTTTTCACGGTCGCTCTGCACATAGGGATTCTGCCAGATCAGGTGGTTGGCGTCGAATTCGAAGATGTCGGTGTGCATCTGGAAAATCAGGATGTCGTTGGCCACCTGCAGCTGGGCTTCGAATTTGCCGCGGTCGCGGTATTCGAGCCGCACGCGGCGGTCGAGTTTGCCGTCCAGCTCGTCGTCCATCTCCGAGGCCATTTCGAGCAGCGTCTCTTTCAGCTCGTTGAAGGCCGAGAAGGTGTTGTCGAAAATCCGTTGCTTGAGCGTCGATTTGCGGATGATCGTATCGAGGATCTTGCTTCTTAGCGGTGTGGTTTCCATGTGGTATCGTGTGTTTTATTTTATACGTATCTGGCGGCCCTGTTCGAGCGTGTCGCCCGGCTTGAGTTTGTTGAGCTTCTCGACCGAGCGGGTGCGGATGGCGTACGACTGGCCCACGGCGTAGGCCGTTTCGCCCTGACGGCAGATGTGGGTGTGGGCGTTGCCCTCCCAGCGTTTCTTCTTGCGTTCGATGTAGACCACTTCGTCGGTCATCGGCTGGGCTTTCTTGTCCTTCAGGTCGTTGAACTTGCGCAGATTGCGTGCCGAAATGCGGAATTTCTTCCCGATGTTCTCGAACGTGTCGCCCTCCTTGGCCAGCACGTAATGCACGCCGTTGGTCGCATAGACATTATAGCCGTTGTGGGCGTTGATCGTCACGCGGTAGTTGTCCGGATCGACGGCCGACGAAGCATCGGCCGTGCGCTCCACGCTGCTTTGGTCGGTGAACCAGCCTTCGGGGTCGGTGATCTTGCGGCCCGAACGCGAGGCGTAAAGCCGTTCGCCGTCGGGCTGGTCCAGCAGGAAAAGCTGAGCCTCCTCGATGATGCGGCACAGCCGCTGCGCATAGTCGGACGCCGTGGCGTAGCCGGCGGCCTTCAATCCCCGCGCCCAGCTTTTGTAGTCGGTCGGGGAGTAGGCGAACAGCGAGTCGTAGCGGGGCTGCGAATCGAGGAACTCGGCATGGTCTTGGTACGAGGCTTCGACCGTGGGGTAGCTGCGGAAACACTCGCCTTTGGCGTCGTCGTCGTGGTAGACCTTCCCGCCTGTCCAGTCGCGTTTGCACTTGATGCCGAAATGATTGTTGGACATCATCGAGAGACGGCTGTTGCCGCAGTCGGATTCGAGGATGCCCTGCGCCATGGTGATACTCGCAGGGATGCCGTAACGCTCCATATGGGCGACGGCGATGGATTTATAACGGTCGATATACTCCTCGCGGGTCTGCCGGACCTGCGCCCGCAGGCTTCCGAATGCCGTCAGGAGGATTCCTGCGAGCAGTATTGCATTTTTGGAAAAATTCATTATCTTTGTTTAATCTTATACGGACAAAGGTATAATTTTCCCACGAAAATTACAATTAAAGTATATCGCTGAACTATGTTTACCGAAAACGCAAACCGCATTTTCAACCGGGTTATCGAAGAGTACCATCGCTGGGACGACGTGGATCATCCCATCGAGAATCCCTATGAGCCGGGAACCATCGACCACCTGCTCTATCACAAGAACTGGATCGATACCGTGCAGTGGCATCTCGAGGATATCATCCGCGATCCGCAGATCGATCCCGTGGCCGCGCTGGCCATCAAACGGCGCATCGACAAGTCCAATCAGGAGCGTACGGACATGGTGGAGTACGTCGATTCGTACCTGCTCGACAAATATAAGGACGTAGAACCCCTGCCCGGCGCGCGGCTCAACACCGAGACCCCGGCGTGGGCCATCGACCGGCTGTCGATACTGGCGCTCAAGATTTACCACATGGCCTGCGAGACGGAGCGTGCGGATGTGGACGATGCCCACCGCGCGGCGTGCCGGAAGAAGCTCGACGTGCTGCTGGCGCAGCAGGCGGATCTTTCGAAAGCGATCGAAGAGCTGATCGAGGACATCGAGGCGGGCCGCAAGTACATGAAGACCTACAAACAGATGAAAATGTATAATGATCCGGCGTTGAACCCGGTTCTTTATGGTCAGAAAAAGTAAGAAACTTCCGCGTCATCTGATCGTGTACCGGACCTCGGCGATGGGGGACGTGGCGATGCTCGCGCATGCGCTGCGGGCTTTGAAACAGGCCTATCCCGACCTGCAGGTCACGGTTGCCACACGATCGCTGTTCCGGGCCTTTTTCACGGGACTCGACATCGGCTTTCTGGACGTCGATGTCAAGGGCGCGCATCATTCGCTGTGCGGAATATGGCGGCTGGCCGCCCAAGCGCGGCGGCTGGGGGCGGATGCCGTGGCCGACGTGCACGGCGTGCTGCGTTCGGTAACGTTTCGCACCGCTCTGTGGCTGCACGGTATTCCTTTCGCGGCCATCGAAAAAGGCCGGGATGAAAAGGGCGAATTTATACGGCGCGGCGGCCGGGGCGTCAAACCCGCGAAACACACCGTCGTCCGTTATTGCGACGTATTCCGGAAGCTGGGATTCGTGTTCGACGACCCCGAACCGGCCGTGCGGCGCGGGCATCCCAATCCGATGGGTGAAAAGACGGGAACGTGGATCGGTTTCGCGCCTTTCTCGGCGCAGCAGGGCAAGACCTATCCCGAGCCGCTGGCCCGCGAAGCGGTGCGTCTGCTTGCCGAACGTTACGACCGGGTGTTCATCCACAGCGGCGGCGGTGCCGAGGCGGAGTTCGCGCAGGAGATGGAGCGTCTGTATCCCAACGTCACGGCGCTGTTCGGACGGGTTAAGATGGCGGGCGAGATCGACCTGATCGCCAATCTGGACTGCGTGGTGTCGATGGATTCGCTGGTCATGCATTTGGCGTCGCTCGTGGCGACGCCCGTGGTGTCGGTATGGGGCGCGACGCATCCCGGTCTGGGATTTTTCGGGTACGGCTGCGATCCGCGCGGCATCGTGCAGGCCGATATGGAGTGCCGGCCCTGTTCGGTCTTCGGAAATAAGCCGTGCCGTTACGGAGATTACCGTTGTCTGCATGCCGTAACGCCCGCCATGATCGCGGAGCGGGTCGAGGAGATCGTCGGCAAATGACAATAGGACGGAATATGAAAAGCCCCGGAATCTCCGGGGCTTTTCATGTGTCGGGACGTGTGCCGCGGCGGAACCGGCGGGCTTTTTCTCGTGGAATCGTTTTCCCGGCTCTATTTGTTGCGGCGTATCACGATGCAGTTGGGAACACCGCGCTCGCCTTCGTGGTCGAAACGTTTGTTGTCGTAGGGGTGGTTGAGCACGCCTTCCTGCGCTGTCCAGAGCGTCGAGGAACCGCCGCCGTCGAGGTTCAGCGCATCGACGAGTCCCAGCTGATGGGCGATGTAGGCCGTTTCGGCGATGGTCGTGCCGTCGGCCTGCCCCTTGAAGCGGCCGTCGATGACGGCCATGACGACCGTGCCGTCGGCCCGTTTGCCGATCAGCGTGCGGGGGTGGCGGCGGGTGTAGAAACTGTCTTCGGAGTCGTATCCGACGCTCCGGCCGTCGCGGACCAGTACCGGACCTGCGGCCAGCGCCGAACGGTAGCGGCGGGCGATGCGGGAATATTGGGTCGTGTCGCAGAAGAAAATATCCATTTTGCGGCCGCGTTTGTCGCGCAAAGCGATGACGCCGTTGGTGCGCATCGTCTCATCGGGAGTTGTCCGGCCCAGAATCTGCTTGTCGATCAGTACGAAGGTTACGGGGGCGAGTGTTTTCATGTTGAAATAGCTGCCGTTCAGGGCGGCGTCGGCTCCGGCGGTTTTGCCCAATTCGCTCGTGGCGCATGCTTTGCCGTCGAGCTGTATGATCTCCGTCGTGAAATTACGGGCGGGGTAGGCGACCACCGAGACGGTTTGCCGTGAACCGAACATGTCGATCTGGGCGCGGCGGCATTCGGCGCCTGCCGCGAGGGGCGTAATCTGCCAGCGGGCGCAGGCGAAAGCGACCGAGTCTTCGGGCGTCTGGGCCGCGGCCGTAAAAGAAAAGAGGAGCAGGAAGGCTCCCGCAAGGAATTTAGTCATAATTATAGATGAAATTGACGGATACAAATTTAAGGATTTAAATCGGTTCGCCAAATTGCTGCCGTTGCCGGGTACGCATGAAAAATCCCCGATCCGGACGGTCGGGGATGTGCTTTGACTGCGGAAATCCGCGCCGGTTATTAGTTGGCTTTTGTGTAAACCGCTCCGTTGCCTTCGATGGTCAGCGTGTATACGCCGTCGGCGTCCTTGGCGATGATACCCGTCTCGGTGAAGTCGATGGTCTGGCCGTTGCCGATACTTTGGCCTTTGAGTAGGATTTTGCCGGTTTCGCCCTGCAGCTCCCACGAGGTGTAGGGCAGCGTGGCCATGTTGATCGACCGGGCCTGACCTTCGATCAGGATCTCGATGCCCATTACGCCTTCGGGGTCGATGGGGTCGGGCATGGTCCACTTGCCGACGGCTTCGGCATAGGTCGGGTCGGTGGCGACTTTAGCGGCTGCGGCGCCGTCCTCCAGCTTGCCTTTGTAGTCCACGACGACTGGGGCGCCGAGCAGCAGGCCGTTGGCTTCGCTCTTGTCGGCGTCCATAGTCGAGAAGGTGAAGGTCCCTTCGGCGTTCTCGACGGTTACGGTGTTCATGGATGCGTCGGTGATGAAGCCGGTAAAGGTTTTGGGCGTGTTGTCGCCGCAGGCTGTCATGCCGCATAAAGCGATGGCGGCGGCCATGATCTTGATGCTTTTCATTGCTTGTGAGATATTTATGGGTTTAACGCTTTCTGATGTATTCATCGATGGCCCGTGCTGCCGTGCGGCCTGCGCCCATGGCGAGGATGACGGTTGCGGCGCCGGTTACGGCGTCGCCGCCCGCGAAGACCCCTTCGCGCGACGTGGCGCCTTGCCCGTCGGCCGTGATGCAGCCGCGGCGGTCGGTCTCCAGTCCTGCGGTCGTGGCGGCCAGCAGGGGATTGGGCGAGGTGCCCAGCGCCATGATGACCACGTCGCAGGCGATGTCGAACTCCGAGCCGGGCTTCACTACGGGCGAGCGGCGGCCGCTCTGGTCGGGTTCGCCCAGCTCCATCTCCACGCACCGGATGCCGGTGACCCAGCCGCGCTCGTCGCCGAGGACCTCCGCGGGGTTGGTGAGCATGCGGAAACAGATGCCCTCCTGCTTGGCGTGATGGACCTCCTCGACACGTGCCGGAAGCTCCTTTTCGCTGCGGCGGTAGACGATCGTCGCCTCGGCGCCCAGCCGTTTGGCCGTGCGCACGGCGTCCATCGCCACGTTGCCGCCGCCGACCACGACCACACGCTTGCCGACGTAGATCGGGGTGTCGTACGTGTCGTCGTAGGCGCGCATCAGGTTGGCGCGCGTCAGGAATTCGTTGGCCGAAACCACGCCGTTGAGGTTCTCGCCCGGAATGCCCATGAAGCGGGGAAGTCCCGCGCCGGAGCCGATGAATACGGCGTCGTACCCCTCCTCGCCGAGCAGCGAATCAACGGTGACGGTGCGGCCCACGATGACGTCGGTTTCGATCTCCACGCCGAGCCGCTCGACTTCGGCGATCTCGCGCGCCACGATGCGCTGTTTGGGCAGGCGGAATTCGGGAATGCCGTAGACCAGTACGCCTCCCACCTTGTGCAGGGCTTCGAATATCTTGACTCCGTAACCCATCTTCGCAAGGTCGCTGGCGCAGGCCAGTCCCGCCGGGCCGCTGCCGATGACGGCGACCCTGCGGCCGTTGCGCGGTGCGGTGCGGGACGCCGCGGCGCCGTGTTCGAGTTTCCAGTCGCCTACGAAACGTTCGAGTTTGCCGATGGCGACCGGTTCGCTCTTGATGCCCAGAATGCAGGATCCTTCGCACTGCGATTCCTGCGGGCAGACGCGGCCGCAGATCGAAGGCAGCGAACTGTCTTCGGCGATGATGTCGGCCGCTTGCTGCAGCTCGCCTCGGTGCAGGGCTCCGATAAAGTCCGGGATACGGATATTGACCGGGCAGGCCGCTACGCAGCGGGGATTTTTGCATTGCAGGCAGCGCGACGCTTCGAGCGCCGCCTCTTCGAGGTCGTAGCCGTAGCAGACCTCCTCGAAGTTGGTCGCACGAATTTTCGGGTCTTGTTCGCGCACGGGAACGCGCGGTATCTTGTTTGCCATTGTCGTCGTTGTTTTTCGGGTGTCGGCGGAGCGGTGTGCACGCCTCCGCCGTGCGTTTATTTGTCCAGTCCTATTTTACATTGGTGTCCGGCTTGGCGCTCGGCCTCGATGGCCGCGGCGCGCTGTTCCTGCGTGCGGTACATGCCCTGACGACGCATCGCTTCGTCGAAATCGACTTCGTGACCGTCGAATTCGGGGCCTTCGACACACGTGAAGCGAGTCTTGCCGGCAACCGTCACGCGGCAGGCGCCGCACATGCCCGTTCCGTCCACCATCAGCGCATTGAGCGAAACGGTCGTTTTCAGTGCGTATTTCTTCGTCGTGAGGGCTACGAACTTCATCATGATCATCGGACCGATGGCCACGCATTCGTCGTAATGTCTGCCCTGCTTTTCGACGAGTTCCCCGATTAGCTGCGTGACAAGCCCTTTGAAGCCCTCGGAGCCGTCGTCGGTGGCGATATAGAGGTTTTCGGCCACGGCGCGCATGGCGTCGGTATAGATGAGCATATCGCGGGTTTTGGCGCCGATAATCACATCGGCCCTGACGCCGTGTTGCTTGAGCCATTTGACCTGAGGATAGACGGGGGCTGTGCCCACGCCGCCTGCGACGAAGAGGTAATGCCGTTTGCGGAGTTCGTCGAGCGGCATTCCGACGAATTCGGAGGGGTGGCCGAGCGGGCCTGCGAAATCGGCGAACGCTTCGCCCGCTTCGAGCGAACAGATTTTGCGCGTCGAAGCGCCGATGGCCTGCGTTACGATGGTGACGCTGCCCTCTTCGGCGTCGAAGTCGGAGATCGTGAGGGGAATACGTTCGCCGTGTTCGTCGGCGCGGACGATGATGAACTGTCCCGGCCGGGCCGAGCGTGCGACGCGCGGCGCGAGGACCTTCATCAGCCAGATGCCCTCTGCGAGGAGTCTTTTTTCAAGTATCGGGTACATTTATAAATGGGTTTCCGGCTTCGGGCCGCCTGAGCGGTAAAGCCGCATTGTCGTATCTTTAGTCTTCGACGATCGCCGTCGCCCGCAGCCGCCGCATCGGGCGCGTGAGGTCGTTGGTTATGATCGTCACGAAATCGGTCACCACGCCGTACTCCTGCCTGCCGGGGTCGAGCGTCACTTTGGCCGTAAACGAACTGCCGGCCGGGATGCGCTGTCCCGGCGTGAGCGTCGTCGTGACCTTGCCGCCCGTCTCCACGGCGCGGACGATCAGTTCGCCGTCGCCCGTGTTGGTGAGCGTGAAAGTGCGCTGCTGTTTTGGCGCGCTGTGTTTTACCGGGCCAAATTTAATAATATTTTCGGTTATCTGTACTTTCGGCGCCCGTTCTGTGTTCGCCGGGGATTTGTCGATGCCGATGCCGTGAGCCACGATCAGCGTCCCGTTGCTGCGGCCGTCGGTCCGGACCTCCAGCGCGTCGCGCAGCGAACCGTAACGGGGAGCGTTCACCGGATTGAGGTACATGAGGTTGATTTCCGCAGTTTGGCCGGGAGCGATTTCGCGCGGATAGTCGGTGGTGAGCAGCCCGCTCGACTCCTTCGGATACAGCTCCAGACGGATCGTTCTGTTCGACGTGTTGGTGCAGCCTATGGCCGACTGTACCTGCTGGCCCTCGCGGATATAGGAGAAGGTGCAGAGCGTCGATGCGAGCCGCAGGCCGCCGCCCGCATCGACCGGGTAGAGTTCTTCGGTGGTTTTGGGGCGCGGGGTAACGGAGCCGCGCACGGTGAGCGTTGCGATCTTGCGCCGTTCGGACGAGTAGACGCCCAGTTCTTTGGTGAAAGTGCCGGGCCGGTTGGTCGGGTCGAACGTTACCTTGACGGTGGTTTTCTCGCCCGGACGGATCGGCCGCTTGGTGAATTCGGGGACCGTGCAGCCGCAGGTGGTCACCACGTCGAGGATCACGACGGGTTTGTCGGAGCGGTTTTCGCCCGTGAACGTATGGCTTACGCGCCCGTCGGTTTCGGAAATCGTGCCGAAGTCCCATGAATCGGGCGTGAAAATCAACTGGGCGTGCGCCGGCGCCGCGAAAGCGCAAAGGGCCAAGATTATGAGTAAGATATGTCGTCGTGTCGTCATGTTGCGTATGGATGTCGGTTTTGCAAAGGTACATTTTTTGTGAAAAAATCGTGCAATAATTTTGCGGGAATGAAATTTTGCTATATATTTGCACTCCGAAACGGTTGAATACCGAGTTTCGAATGCCTGAATAGCTCAGTTGGTTAGAGCACATGACTGTTAATCATGGGGTCCTAGGTTCAAGTCCTTGTTCAGGCGCAGATGCGCGAGGGTTGCGTAAGGTTCTTTCAAAAACGCCTGCAAAGAGGTGATGAAAAGAGAATGAAAAATTTTGCCGAAAAATTTGGAGTTCCTGAAAATTGAATTACCTTTGCAGTCCCAAGCCATTTTTAACGGGAGCTTAGCTCAGCTGGTTCAGAGCGTCTGCCTTACAAGCAGAGGGTCGGGGGTTCGAATCCCTCAGCTCCCACTAAGTTGAAACCATCCAAGAGGATGGTTTTTTTATGCGGAAAAATTATGGGAGCATAGCTCAGTTGGTTTAGAGCGCCTGCTCGACAAGCAGGAGGTCAGCGGTTCAAATCCGCTTGTTCCCACCAATAAAAGTCTTTCAGAATATTTCTGAAAGGCTTTTTTTTGTTTCGGGGCCGTCGTCTGTCCGTTTCCGGTACGAGCCGTTCGGGGAGGGGCATGGAAAAACGGCATGGCCGCATGATAGTGGTCGGAAATGCGCCGGAGTCCGATTCGGATGTGTCGGATGGAAAAAAGGACTCCGTCGTATAACGACGGAGTCCCGGTTTATGAGTGAACGGAGCGGGCGGGGTTAGAAATTGCCTTTGTCCTTGCGGTCCCACCACAGACGGGTGCCGCCGGTGTCGCCGTCGCCTTTCACTTCGGAAGATTCAGCCTTCAGCAGCTGGATGGCATTGTTCACCTCGACGGTGTTGGAGCTTAGTTCCGTCTCGTTGTACAGCAGGCGGCGCGGGCCGAGCTGCGTGTCGATGATCGAGGGGGCCAGATTTTGCTTCGGACGGAAGAGTTTGGGGTAGCCCGTGCGGCGGTAATCGGCCCACGCTTCGGTCGAGAGCGGGAAGTTGGCGATCCATTTCTGGGTGATGATGCGTTCGAGCTTTTCTTCATTCGAAGCGCTTTCGTCCCACTTCACCGTGATACTGGTGGTCGGATCGGAGTTGTATTCCGGCTTCCACGGGTCCGTATAACCCTCAGGCGAGGAGGTATCGTCGTTGATGTAGCTGCTGATAGCCGCATCGTCGATAGCCGCCCAGTCGGGGGCCGTCAGTTTCTTCTCGGTCCATGCTGCCGCGGCGTCGGACTGTCGGTAGCTCTTCTGGTTGCGGATGGAAACCTCGATACCCTTTTCATAGAGTTCCTTTACGCTCTGCTGCCCGGCGTCGGTCCAGCGAAGTTTGGCTTCGGCGCGCAGGAACCAGCCTTCGGCGGCGAACATGATGGGCTGCGGCGTCGCATATCCGCCGGCCAGAAACGAGTAGTAGACGCGCTGGTTGTCGTTGCCGCCGGTCTTATTGCCCAATTCGCAGCCTACGGGAACTCCGATGTATTGCGCTCCCTTGCGGATCAGGATGTCGCTTTCGTTGTATATGTCCTCGTTGTTCTGGTCTTTCTCGCCTGTCGGTTCGGCGGTCTCCTTGACCAGATGGCGGACGTTGGTGGTGAAATAGAGCGGGCGGCGCGGGTCGTTGTAGCCGTTCATGAACGCTACGATCGACGAACCGATGCCCGAATCCAGCCAGTCCATCATGCGGCGCAGTTCGTTCGAGTAGGACTTGTTGATAAGGATGTCCTTGTCTTCGAGGACTCCGGCCTGAATGGCTTCCTTGGCGTATTTTTCAGCATCGGCGGGGTTTACCTTGACGATGCGCAGCGCCATGCGCAGCTTGAGCTGGTTGGCGATCTTCTTCCAGAGCGTGCGGTCGCCGTTGCACCAGCAGTCGAACGATGCGAGACCTGCGGTCTCCGTATCCAGTCCTTCGAGCGCTTTGTCCAGCTGTGCGAATATCGCCTTGTAGATGTCTTCCTGTTTGTCGTAGGCGTAGCTGCTGGGGCGTTCGGCCAGTTCGTCCGCTGCGAGGACCGACGAATAGGGAACCGGGCCGTAGGTGTCGGTATACTGGAGCAGGTTGTACGCTTCGACGATGCGGGCTACGGCTGCGAAGTCATGTTGTCCGGCGGCGTCGCACTGTTTGATCAGCCGGCGGGTGTTGTTGAATATTTTCTGCATGAAGTTCTCGTGCATGCCGCCGCAGAACCCGCGGGCGAGGTCGTAACGCGCCATCGTCCAGTTGCTGTGCGGCACCTCGAAATAACCGCCGTAGTTGTCGATCGACAACGAGGTCCAGTACTGGAACAGGTTCTGGTCGGGGGGGGGTAACTGAACGAGAGGGGAGTGGAGAACTGTGCTTCGAACGGCAGTTCTTCGGGGTCGATCTCGTAGGGATTGGTGTTCAGCTCTTCGAAATCTCCCGTACAACTTCCCAACAGTGCGAGGGGAAGCGCCATTGCGGTAACGTTTCTAAGAATATTCTTGAGTTTCATAATGTGTAAACGCTTTTGATTAGAAATTCAGTTTCACGTTCAGACCGAAGCTGCGCGTGGTCGGCAGGTTGAAGACATCGAAGCCTTGCAGGCCGTTGCCCGTACCCATCGACACGTCGGGATCCATCGGGGCGTCTTTGTAGAAGAAGAAAAGGTTGCGGGCGATGAACGCAAGGGTCAGGTTCTTCGACTGGCCGAACAGGTTACGGAAGGTGTAGCCCAGCGAAATCTCGCGCATACGGACGTTGGTCGCGTCGTATACGTAATCCTCGACGTTGTAGACCGAGTTGAAACTTGTCGCGCCCACCACGTCGTAGTAAGCCTTGACGTTCGAGAATTTGATGCCCTCGCGCATCACGTAGCCGCGGTCGCGCGCCCGGCCCGTGCGTTCCGATACGCCGTATCCGTCGAGTGTGGCCTCGGTCATCGAAACGACCTTGCCGCCGATGCGGAAGTCGATGAGCATGCTCAGTGTCAGGTCCTTGTAGCGGAACGTGTTGTTCCAGCCCATGTTCCACTTCGAGTTCATGTTGCCCATGTATTTCAGGTCGGAATTCTGCTCGCCGCCGTTTACGGGGATCTGGTAGTCGGCGCCTTCGGGGGTTTCCGTCACCAGTTTGCCGCTCTCGTCGCGTTTGAGCGTGCGGACGTAGAGGTCGCCATACTGGCCGCCTTCATAGAGGATCACTTTGGCGCCGCCCAGATTGGAGACCGTTACGCCGTCTTGGATACCGTCGAAGAGTTCGATGATCTTATTGTCGTTGTACGAGAGATTCAGATCGGTGGACCATGTGAATTCGTTGCCGAACTCTTGGAACCAGCCGGCCGACAGTTCGAAGCCTTGGTTCTGGACGTTGCCCGCATTGACGAACTGCGATTTGTAACCGCTCTCCCACGGCAGCGTCACCTCTAAGTACTGGTTCTTGGTGTTGGTCTTGTAATAGGTGGCGTTTACGTGCAGACGGTGCTGGAAGAACTCTCCGTCGAAACCGACCTCGAACGAGTGGGTCTTTTCGGGTTTCAGCGTGCGGAACGGCACCGATTCGGGCGGGTTGATGGCGCCTTGGTCGCCGTAGGTATAGCGCGGATTGGTCTTGTAGACGGGGACGTCGTTGCCGACGATGGAGTACGAACCGCGGAATTTGAACAGGTCGATATTCCGGCCCATGTCCACGAAACGGTTGAGCAGAAGGCTGGCGCCCACCGAAGGATAGAAGAACGAGTAACCGTCGGTGTAAGCGAGGGCCGACGACCAGTCGTTACGGGCCGTCACGTCGAGGAAGAGCGCCTCTTTGAAGCCGAACGTGACAGCTCCGAAGACCGAGTTGAGCCGTTTGCGCTCCAGTCCCATGGTTGTGCCGTTCATGTAGAAATTCGATGGGTTGAAGATGTTGGGATAGTAGGCGCCGCCGTTGCCCGGAGCGACGAACTTGCTCTGCTCGTAGAGCAGGCTCACGTTGTTCGAACGTGTCTGCATCATGCTGGTGCCGAGGGTGGCGTTGAGCGAGAAATCATCCCACGTATGGTTGTACTGGGCGAGCAGGTCCGCATAGAGCTGTTCGCTGAAGTAGCGGTTGTCGTCCATTTTGCCGTAGGTGTATTTATTGCCGTAGGACGACGCGTAGTGGTTGCGTACGTAGTGTTCGTCGGCGCGCTCGTAGCGCATGCGGCCCGTGAGCGAAAGTCCGTCGATGATCTGGTATTTGATCGATCCGCCGAATTCGTAGCGGTTGCGTTCGACCACGGGGCGTTCGCGGTTGAGCAGCCAGTAGGGGTTACTGTTGGTCTCGTCGGTGGTAGTCACCCAGTTCTGGACGTTGGCGTTGAGCTCGCCGTTGTAGGTCTCGAAGTTGTTTTTGTAGCCGTTCCAGTCGTCGCCGCGCGGGAAGGTGTAGGTGCCGACGAGCGGGTTGAAGACGAAACCGCCGGCCGGCTGGTTCGAGATGTGCTGGTTCACGTATTTGGCGTTGAAATCGACCTTGATGTGGTCGTTGAAAAGGTCGAAACCGACTTTGGCGTTGAGCGTGTGTTGCGAGTAGTCGTTCTCGGGAGTGATGCCGCCGGATGTTACGTTGCCGTAGGAGAAGTAGGCCCGCAGGTCTTCGGCGCCGCCGTTGATCGAGATCGAGTTGTTGGTCGTCCAGCCCGTACGGAAGAACTTCTCGGCGTAATCGGGAGCCTTCGACGCGAGTTTGTCGCCCCAGCTGTATTGGCCGCTCGCCCCGTATGTGTTCTGGAATTCGGGCAGCGAGAGCGGGGTGTCAATGGTCGTGTTGCTCGATACGTTCACCGCCAGACGCCCTGCCATGGCCGATTTGGTCGTGATCATGATGGCGCCGTTGGCGGCTACCGCACCGTAGAGGGCGGCGGCCGACGCGCCTTTCAGCAGGGAGATCGAGGCGATGTCGTCGGGGTTGATCGTAGACATGGCGTCGCCGCCGTCGCGCTGGGCGCCCCAGTTGCTGTCGACCTGATCGGACGTGATGTTCATCATCAGGGGGACGCCGTCGACGACGACCAGCGGCTGGTTCGAGCCGTTGATCGACTTGTTACCGCGGAAGAGTATTTTCGACGATCCGCCCGCGCCCGTCGAGTTCGGGGTAATCTGCAGACCGGCGGCCTTGCCCTGCAGCGCGTTGATCATATTGACCGACTTGATGTCGGCTACGTCGTCGCCGCCGACCGTTTCGGCAGCATAGGAGAGTGTTTTCGACTGACGTTCGATACCCATGGCAGTCACTACGACTGCGTTCAGCTGGTTGGCGGTCGTCGTCATCAGGATGTCCAGTGTCGTCTGACCTGTGTAGGTCACCTCGTAGGGGTCGTATCCTACGTAGGTTACTTGCAGTACGTCGCCGGGCTGCAACCCTTCCAGACGGAATTTGCCGTCCATGTCGGTTGTCGTTCCGCGCGTCGTGTTCTTCACAATCACCGTTGCTCCGAGAAGCGGACCGGAGTCGTCTTTGATCAGGCCTTCAAGGGTGCCCGTACCCCCCCCTGCGCGTAGGAACGCAGAGCGGTAGTCGGCGCAATGAGGCAAAAGGACGTCATCAGAGCAAAGCAGATGAAAAGTGCTCGGTTGGTTAATTTCCTCATAAATAAATGGGTTTTAGTTGAACAAGAGTAAAGATTCCGGAGTGACGCCGTATCTTTGGTTTTATAGAAAAAGCAGTGTTATAGCGACCTATTTTAATGTTAAAAAGTAGTGTTTTGAAATCAAATATAATTATATTTTAATTAAATATCAAATTATATATTAAAAAATAAAGCGGGCGGAATGACCGGAGAGATGCTGTGTAACGGGGACCGGTGTTGTGTTAGAGTTTGTTTTTTTCAGGTGGTTCGCGTGAACTCGGAGAACCGGCGGACAGGCAGGAACGCCGTGTTCGTGCGTCTGGACCGGGATTTTATAAGGATGGAGCGGAACGGGACTTTGGACTGCGGAATTTGGCGGGATTCTGCGCCGCGCGAACCCATAAAAATCGGGCGGCAGGAAAATCTCCTGCCGCCCGATTCGACGGTGGTGCTTGCGGCGGACTAACGGTGCGATTTTTTCGCCACGAATAGCGCGAGAATGAACGATACGGCCGATGCGGCGATCCAGAAAATGATGGCCGAGTCGAAATTGTAGCTTGTCACTCCCTCCAGCTCCGTTTTGCCGGAGTTGATGAGCCATCCGCTGACGATGTCCTGCAGGCCGGCGCCGACGTAGCTCGCCATTCCGACGATTCCCAGCGCCGCGCCCGTGGCTTCGCGCGGTACGATGTCGATGGCCATCAGGCCGCCCAGAAAACAGATCAGCACGCCGATCGCCACGCCGAACAGGATCATGCTGAGGATATTGACGACCAGTCCGTCGCCGGAGTAGAGGAACAGACAGAGCGCGATGGTGTTCAGTACGCCGAAGCCGAAGGCCAGCACGTTGCGCCGTCCGTGGAAGAAGGCGTCGGAGAGCCAGCCGGAAAAGACCGTGCCCACGATGCCGCAGAGCGCATTGACCGAGATGACCTGCGTGGCCGTGGCCAGCGTATAACCTTTGATCTCCTGCAGGAAAAGCACGCCCCAGCCGTTGATCGCATAGCGGCTGATATACATGAACGAACTGGACAGCGCCAGCACCCAGACCAGCGGATTGCGGATCACGGAGCGCTGCAGGTCGGACGTTTTGCCGTGGTCGTGGGCCGTACCGGGAGTCTCTTCGCCGGTCAGCTCCTCGATCGGGGGCAGGCCCTTCGATTCGGGGGTGTCGTGCAGCAGCAGTACGATTACCAGTACGCCGAGCACGCCGGCCACCGACGAACCTACGAATCCCCATTGCCAGCCGAAGAAACCGACGACCGCGCCGACGAACAGGAACGACAGGAATTCGCCGAGGTTGTGGCTGGCGCTGAAGAATCCGTAGTAGGTGCCCCGTTTGCTGAGCGGGTACCACCGCGAGAGGGCGATGATGGCCGGGGGAGCGCCCATCGACTGGCTCCAGCCGTTGATGCCCCACATGACGGCGAAGGCGACGAACAGCACCATGTTGCCGACGATTCCGCCGCCGTTGGCGAAGCCGAGGATGCCGACCAGCAGGTTGGCCACTGCCGATACCGCAAGTCCTGCGGCCATGAAGCGTTTGATGTTGCTGTGGTCGGAGAGAAATCCGTTGACGAATTTACCGATGGCGTAGGCGAACAGCAGGGCCGAGCCGATGACGCCCAGCTGCGTGGCGTCCAGCGCCCCGCTTTCGAGGATGGGCTTCTTCACCACGTTGAGACTCGTGCGGCAGACGTAATAGAGACTGTAGCCGACGGTGCCGGCGATGAAGCTCTGCCAGCGGAGTTTTTTGTAGAGACGCATCAGGGCGGCATCGTCTTTTTGCAGACGCGGCGCCGGTGCGCTTTTTCTGAAAAATGAGAGTATTGACATAAGCAGGTTGGTTGAGTTGTCAGGTTAATCGGAATCTTACCGTTTCGTGAACTCCAGTTCGACCTGCACGGGGAAGTGGTCGGACGGAGTGCGGGCCCGGAATTTCCGCTCTCCGCCGTCCGGGTTTTCCGAACGGTAGGTGTCGGTCAGGATGCCGTAGCGGAGCACCCGGAAACCCGGCGTTACGAAGAGATAGTCGATGCGGCGGAAGGTCTTGATGTCGGTGTCGAACCAGTTTTCGGTGCCCGTTTCGGCATAGCGGATTTCGGCCGTGTCGTAGGTGTCGGACAGAATGCCGGAGTCGCGCAGGATCGCGTAGCTCCGGCTCGTCTCGCCCACGTTGAAGTCGCCCGTGAGGATGACCCGCTCGCCGCGGCACAACTCTTCGATCTTCGCCAGTATCAGGCGGCAGCTCTCGGCCTGAGCCTGTTCGCCGCGGTGGTCGGTGTGGGTCGTGAAGAACCAGAACCGCTGACGGCTCAGCTTGTCGTAGAACCGGCCCCAGCAGCAGATGCGGACGTATTTGGCATCCCAGCCCTTGCCGGGCTTCGAGGGGTCTTCGGAGAGCCAGAAATGGCCAGAGTCGAGCAGCTTGAAGCGGTCGCGCTTGTAGAAGATCGCGGAGTATTCGCCGCCCGCGGCTCCGGCGTCGCGTCCGACGCCGGTGTAATCGTAGCCCGGCAGCGCTGCGAGCATGCCTTCAAGCTGGCTGTGGAAGACCTCCTGTGCCCCGAAGATATCGAAGTCGTGGAATCGGATCAGCGACGAGATCACCGGAAGACGCCGTTCCCAGCCGTTGCCTTCGGCCGTATCCTTTTCGTTGAGCTGGCGGATATTGTAGGTCGCGGCCGAGAAGCTTTACGCCGCGGCGTTGACGGCCGTCACGCATGCGACGGCCATGCAGATCAGTAATTTCTTCATATCGTTCCGTTATTTGCGCCGTCCCTGCGATTCGAGATAGCGGATCAGCAGTTCGGGACGGTCGGTCTGGATGATCGAAGCGCCCATGTCCAGCAGGCGGCCGTACACCTCGTCCGGCGATTCGGCGAAGGCCCTGTCGTCGCTCAGTCCGCCGCAGAGCGAATCCCAGAGCGAATTGACCCACAGTTTCGAACCGCCTGCGACGACTTGCCGCATGCAGGCCTCCACTTCGGGCGTATAGTTGTCCCAGCACACTTCGTAAGCGATCGGGAGCACGCCTTTCGATGCGTATTCTTCGAAGAGTTCCCGGCCCTGCGGCTTGAGGATGTCGATGATCGGCATATACATCATGTTGTGTTCGTATTCCGCGAATTTTGCGGCGACGGTGTCTACCGGGCGTTTGCCTTTGATGAGCACCTGATCCGTAACGCCCAGCTCTTCGGTGATGGCGAGCGCGAGGTCGTAATATTCGTACCCCTGATCGATGTTTACCGCGATACGGTCTTTGCAGACTGCGAGCGCTTCGCGCAGGGTCGGCATTTTAAGCGAAGTCTTCACGCCGTGGCCGGTTTTCAGCACGCAGCGCTGAATCGAATCGTAGGTGATGTCGCAGACGCGGCCGTGGCCGTTGGTCGTGCGGTCGATCGTCTTGTCGTGGCAGAGCACCAGTACGCTGTCCTTGGTGAGTTTGAGGTCCAGCTCCATGATATCGACTCCCATGCCGATTACCGATTCGATCGCCGGAAGGGAGTTTTCCGGCCAGTTGCGCCAGTCTCCGCGGTGCGAGACGACCACGACGTACCGCGAGGCGGGGTCGTGGAGTTCTGCGCGGACGGACAGGGCTTTGTTCGCCGTTTCGGCCGCCGGCTGCGAACAGGAGTACAGACCGGATATTGCGCAAAGGATGAGTAAGTAACGTTTCATTTCGTTCGGTTTAAAAAGGGAGAACCGGAAAACTCCGGTTCTCCTGAGGATTTATTTTTCCAGTACGGGATAGCTCTCCGATGCCGTCCATTTGCGCAGAACGACGTCGGGTTTGCCCGGCAGCGTTGCCGCCTGAGTGTCGTTGAAGACCGCTGCGCCTGCGTTGAGCGCCTCAACGAAACTTGCGCACGACTCTTCGCTCGAAGGTACGGTGACGGCGCCCGACTTCATCTCGTCGAGCGAGAGCAGGGCGAAGGTCGTCTTTTCCCAGACCGTTCCGGCCGCCTTGTCGCTACCGACGGCGGCGTTCGCCGCAGACTTGGACGGACATGCCGAGTTGCCGTAGATGTTCTGCAGGTTGCCTATCTTGCTGTAACCTACGACCGATGCGTAGGAACTGTTGGCCACGATATTCTCGACAGTCGAGTAGCAGTTGATGACGAAGCTGTCGTCGCTGACGATGCCGGCAATGCCGCCGATGTCGTTGTGTTTCGCTTCGAGTTTGTCCACCCAGCTGTAGCAGTTGATGACATAACGGCCCAGACCGTCGTCGCCTTTGGCGATCTGGCCGACGATGCCGCCCATGTTGGGGTCTTGCGGCGCGTCGGTCTTCATCGTGCCGCCGAGGTTGGCGCAGTTGACCAGCGTACCCTTGTTCTGGCCCGCGATGCCGCCGATGGTCTTGGCGCCTTCGCCGCCCGTGATGTCGCCCTTGAAGGTCACTCCGTCGATGACGCCGGCGTTTATGCCGACGATGCCGCCCGCGATCTCGAATTCGGTCGAAAGCGTGCCTTCGACTGCCATGTCGTGGATCGTGCCTTTGTTGGCGCCGAATACGCCGCAGGATTTGCCATAAGCGACCACCTGCACGTTGAGGAGCTTATGCCCCGCACCGTCGAATTCGCCCTCGAAGTAGATCGTGTTGTCGGCGGCGAAGGAGATCGGCGTGAAGTTCTTGTTCTCGAAGTCGATGTCGGCCGTGAGACGGTAGTAGGCCGACGATGTGTAGACGGCGTCTTCGGCCTGCTGGTTGATCGACGCGGCGACCGTGTTCCAGTCGCTCGCGGAGTTGAGCTGCCACGGGTCCGCAGCCGTTCCGGAACCCTCGATCACGTCGGGCGCGGGTTTCTCGTAGTCGGTGTCGAACTGAATCGTCACAGGACAGTGGTCCGAAGGGTAGATGCTGTCGTAAACGGTGTTGTCCACCTTGTAGGATTTGAGTTCCACGTCGCCGCGCGTATAGATGTAGTCGATGCGCGCCGTGGCCTGCGTGAGGTCGGTCGAGGTGTTGTGGCCGTTGAACGTGCCGACGGGACCGCTGATGAAATCCGACTCCACCGTGAGGAACGAATCGTTCCAATGCGTGCGGAGCGTCTCCGACGAGGCGTCGTCCATGTCGGCGTTCATGTCGCCGACCAGAATCGAGGGAATGCCGTCGGGGTTGTACATCTTCTCGCGCTCGATCAGCAGTTTGGCGCCCTCGGCGCGCGCCGTGGCGGCCAGAGGGGCGTGGGTGACCATCATGAAGAACTGCTTGTTGTACAGTTTGTCGGTCACCATGGCGCAGGCGGCGATGCGGTGATAGCCCAGCTCGTCCCAGCCGTAGCTCATTTCGTCGGGCGTGGGCGAGATCCAGAAGAAGTGCTTGTCGGTCAGTTCGAAACGGTCGGGGTTGTAGGCGATGCCCAGCGCTTCGCCGCTGACGCCGTCCTGCGAGTCGCGGCCTACGAACCACCATTCGTATTTGCCGCCCTGCTGCTCGACGAGCGTCGGCAGTTCGTTCTGGATCGTTCCGTTGGCCTCTTGGAAGCCGAAGATGTCCCATTTGTTTTCGACGATCGACTGCGCCAGCACCGTGCGGCGGTTGGTCCACAGGTAGTCGCCCGTGCCGTTGCTCGAAATCCAGAGGTTGTAGGTGCCGAGCGTGAGCATCTGCTCGGTAATGTCGGGTTCGCGGGAGGGCGTGTCGTCCTCGTAGTACTTGTCGTTGAGTACCGTTTTGAAATCGTCGGCGCAGCCGGCAGTCAGGGTGCAGAGCGCCGCGAACATCGCGAGAATTATCGTTTTTTTCATGTTCAGGTCTTTTTAGAAGGCGGGGTCGGCCCTCCGAAATTCTATATTCGGTTATTTCTGGTAGTTGCTGTGACGTGCGTTCTGTCCGTACTGCGACCACGCCGAAGCTGCGGGCGAAGTGACGCCGGGCAGCGCTACGGAGTAAACCTTGAGCGCTCCTGCCGCGGAGTCCTTGCCGAGGAAGTAGGAGTAGCCCCATTCGGAGATTGTCGGCGAGCCGTCCACCGAGTCGGCCAACTGCTTCTTGTAGCGGAGTTCGCCTTCGGCGCTCAGCACGACGTAATAGCCCGTGTTGGTGCAGAGGTGTATCTGGCCGAGATTATCGACTGCCGGGATGCTGTTGCTTGCCGCGTCGAGCGTGTACGACCAGCGGGTCGAACCGTTCGAGGTGTTCAGCGCGTAGACCACCGAAGGAGTGGCCTTGTCGGCGACGATGTAGAGCGTCGTGCCGTCGGCGCTGAGCGATGTGCCCGTCTCCTGGAATCCGTCGGGCAGGTTCACGCTCCATTTCGGGGTTTTCTTCGACGATGCGGTGAGGTTCGTGCAGTCGAAGCTTGCGAGGTTCCATGTGCCCGATCCTGCGACGGCTCCGGGGAGATATACGCAGTTGTCGGCATCGACGCAGGGCTGGCAGCGGCCGGCCGAGAGAGTGTTGTTGGGAGCGAACGTGTTGGCGGTCGGAACCGCCGACCAGACGAATGATTCGTCGGGAACCATGATGCCGTAACCGTACTGGTTGGTGTTGGTGAAGATCACCACGCCGTTTTTGAGTGCGATCGTGCCGGAGGTGCCGCCGCCGTTGGCCGGAGTGGCCGTGGCGATGTTCTTGCCGGTGGCCTTCTCGAATCCGCGGATCGAGCCGTTGGTGCCGCGGTTGCCCACGATGACCATGCTCGGACTGATGCAGGGCGTCGAGAAGGCGATGCGCGCCGCCGGGTCGTAGGCCGTCGTGTTTTTCCAGAGTATGGAGCCTGTCGCACCCTCGAACGCATAGACGAGCGATGCCGACGAAGAGCTGCCGTAACCGTGTGCCACCCAGTAAACCGTGCCGTCGGTATCTACCGAAGGATAGGAGATTTCGCTCTTGAGGTATACGCCGTCTTTTGCCATGGCGTCGTATTCCCATACCTTGGTGCCGTCGGTGTTGAGCGCGACCATTTTGCCGTCGCCCGATACGGAATAGATATAGCCCATGTCGCTCGCGGCCACGACGCTCGCCGCGCAGAGCGCATCGGCGGAGGCTACCGCAGTGGACCAGAGCAGCGTGAGGTCGTCGACGTCGCCTGCGCGGACGTTGATGGCCTTGGAGGTGCTGTTCGAACCGCCGCGATCGTCGGTCACGGTCAGCTGGACGTTGAACATGCCCATTTGGTCGAACGTATAGGTCGCGTTGATGTCCGTCGAAGTCGTGCCGTCGGGGAAGAGCCATTCGCGCGATACGATTTCGCCGTCGGAGTCGGTCGATTTGTCCGTAAAGGTCACGGTCGTCCCGATGCTGATCATCTGGGGCGAATAGCTGAAATCGGCCGTCGGCAGTTCGTTGTCCGCAAGGATGGTGATCGTTTTGGTCGTCGTGGCGCGGTTGCCGTCGGCGCCCCATGCCGTGAGGGTGACCGTGTAGTCGCCCTGGCGGTCGTAGACGATCGGGTCGGGAGCGGCCTCTTCCGACCAGTTGCCCTCTCCGGCGAAGCCGAAGTGCCAGAAGTATTCGGAAATGGTCGTTCCTTCCACCGTGGTCGTATTGGTGAAGGTGACCGGGGTGACGCCTGCGATGATCTCCTCTTCGCCGAACGTGAAGCCGGGAGTGATGACCGAGTTGTAGGCCTTGTCCATCTCGCTGCTGTCCGAACATGCGACCGATGCGGAGAGCAACACGATACTCAGATATGATAGTATTCTTTTCATTGAAATTGATTTTTTGAAATTTTAAGGTTTAGCGTTTCCCTTTGCCTCTCAGGTATTCGTCCATCAGGGCGGGGTAGTCGCACTGGATCATGCGCAGGCCCGCGGCGACGAAGCCGTCCATCGTGGCCGTATTGCCGTTGCGGAAAGCCGCGCCCTCGTCGTCGAGCAGGTTCGAGACCGAAAGCCCTTTGGCATTGACCGACGAAATCCATGCGCTGTTGACATAGCCCGTCGAGGTCTGGATCATGTAGACGGGAGAGAATGCCGACATGGCGGTCAGCGCCGAGGCGTTGTTGGCGTGCGGGGCGATGATTCCCGGCTGCTCCTGACCGGCCAGCTGAGCGGCTCTGTCGCTGTTGGTTCCGACGTAGAACTGCACCCGGTCCAGACAGCCGCAGCGTTTGACGACCTCGTAGACTTTGGCGATGTCCACGTCGTCGTTGCCGCATTTGTCGAGATTGAACCAACAGACCTTGCCGCGCAGCTCCGTGAGGACCTCTTCCAGTGTCGGGATCTGTTCGTCGGTCACCTTGCCGTCGGTGGTTTTCAGCCGGAATTTCCGCAGCTCGTCGCGCGTGAAGTTGATTACGTAACCTTCGTCGCCGGCATAGGAGCTGTAGTCGGTGAACCGCTTGAGGTAGTTGTCATGCAGGCATATGACCTGACCGTCCTTGGTGATCTGCACGTCGGTTTCGATGAAGTCCACGCATCCCAGTTCGACGCACTTGCGGAACGCCGCCATGGAGTTGGGGGCCAGATCGTAGCCGTTGTTGAAGTTGCCGCGGTGGGCCATGATCCACATTCTGCCGGTGTCGAAATTCAGACACGAGTGGCTCAGGGATGCTCCTTCGGCCGTGACGGTCTGCGTCAGGGTCTGCGTCGTGCCGTCCGTATAGGAAACGGTAGCGGCGGCTTTGTACTGCCCGTCGGTTGTGTACTGATGTTCCACCTGCCGCGTCGGGTCGGTCACGCTTTGCACTGCGCTGCCGTCGCCGAAGTCCCAGACGACGCCCGAAACGCCGGGTATGCGGCTGAGTGCGAAAGCGACCTTCTCCATACGGGCCGGACGGTCGTTGCTCACGACGATCGCAGCCTGCGTGTCGGCGACGGCGACCGTGGCCGAGAGTTCGGTCATCGAACCCTGCTGCGGGGTGACGGTCGCCCTGACCGTGTAGGTGCCGGCCGTCCGGTAGGTGTGCTCGGCCGGCTCGCCCGCGCCCGAAGTCGCGGTCGTGCCGTTGCCGAACATCCACAGTACGCTGCGGACATTGTCCGAACTGCCTTCGAGCGAGAAGGTGACAGCGGCGTCCCTGACCGGGGTTTGGGGCGTCCAGACGATAGTCTGCGTGCCGTTTTCCGGTCCGGAAGTCTCCTTATCGCCGTCCGAGCAGGCCGTAAGCAGCCCGCCGGCGATCGCCCAGAGGATCAATATGATTCTGTCTGTGAATCGCATGATGCTTTCGGTTTATTTTACGCCGCGTATCCCGGATTCTGGTAAAGTCCCTCGGTGTTGAGGATGCGTTCGTTGTAGGGGATCGGAAGCAGCAGGTCTTTCTGCCCGAAGTTGGAGTTGATCGTGTTGAAATGCTCGATCATCTCCTGTTTGGAATACATGCGCAGCAGGTCCTGCCAGCGGAGTCCCTCTTGGATGAATTCGTTGCGGCGCTCGTCGTAGATGCCCTGACGCAGATCGGTGCC
This sequence comes from Alistipes sp., assembly GCA_021204515.1. Lineage (GTDB taxonomy): Bacteria > Bacteroidota > Bacteroidia > Bacteroidales > Rikenellaceae > Alistipes. The sequence continues at coordinate 41,904 of JAJPZH010000184.1, forward strand.
CGACCAGTCGCTCAGTCCGGCGCGTTTGCGGACCATGTTCAGGAAGCTCTTGGCCGTCGGCTCCGTGCCCTGCCAGTAGTAGGCCTCGGCCAGCATCAGCGCCACGTCGGCGTAACGCATGACGATCCAGTTGTTGCCGCCGTAGCCGTTCGCGCCGCACTCCAGATCGGCATACTTCATGGTGTGGTAGTAGGTCACGCCCGCAACGGTCGTCTCGCGCAGGTAATTCTTGCGTACGTCTTCGTTGGCAAAGGCGGCGTAAACGCTTTGGGTGGTCATGTTCTGCATCTGACCCACCTTGTTCGAGGTGATGCCGGTTTGGCTGGGGCCGAAGAGGTAGTTCCAAGTGGAGCCGAGGTCGGCGTTGTTCTGGATGTAGTTGATCTGGAAAATGTTCTCGGCGCAGGATTTCTGCGTGGAGAGGTCCCAGATCGCGTTGTAGGGGATGTCGGACAGTTCGCCGAACGACCGCAGGTTCCATGCGGCGGTGAGCTTTTCGATGGCCGACGTGAGCGAAGCCGACTTCTCGGATGCGAAATCCTCGTCGCAGGCATACTGGAGTTTTGCCTTGCCGTAAAGCGTCCATGCGGCGGCCTTGCTTGCCCGGCCGCACTCCGAGGCGGGCTGAATGTCGGCCAGCGGGCTGTCGAGCACGTAGTCGAGGTCAGTGAAAATCGCGTTGTAAACCTCGCGCTTCGGACGGCGGTAGTTGTTGGCCTGCACTTCGTCCTTGGTCTTGAGCTCGGTCAGGGTCAGGGGCACGTCGCCCCATTCGGTCACCAGATGAAAATAAGTCAGCGCACGCAGGAAGCGGCTTTCGGCCTCGTAGGTGTTGCGGGCGTCGCCGTTGGAGTAGCTCACGTCGTTCAGATGCGCGAGCAGCGTGTTGGCCCGCGAGATGGTCTTGAAGAGCTGCGTGTAACGGTTGTACACGTAGGAGTTCTCCTCGGTGAGCGTATAGTTGTAGAACTGATAGGGAATACCGCTGTTGGCGCCGCTGTCCGTTACGACCGTGTCGTGCGAGCGGACGTCGGTGAAATAGTGGTTGTTCGTGTAGTAGTAGCTCTGTGTGAGCGACGCATATACGCCGTTGAGCGAGGTGACGATGTCGTCTTCGGATTTGTAGAAGTTGCCGACCGTCGTGGAGTTGGGATCGTATTCGTCGAGGAAGCCGCAGGAGGCCGTCGAGACCGACGCGGCGAGCAGGATGAATATATGTTTGATCTTCATGTTCGTACTAAATTAGAAAGTTAAGTTTAAACCGACCGAATAGATGCGCGAGAGGGGGTAGCATCCCCAGTCGAAGCCCGGCATCATGTTGCTGCTTTTATACGACACCTCGGGGTTGTAACCGCGGTAGGGGGTAATGGTGAAGAGGTTGTCGCCGCTGACATAGACGCGGCACGAGGTGATGTGCAGCTTGCTGGTCCAGCGTTTGGGCAGCGTGTAGCCGAGCGTGATATTCGTGCAGCGGAAGAACGAAGCGTCCTCCACGTAATACGACGAGAGTTTGAGCGAGGTGTTGGTCGTCGAGATACGCGATGCGATGGGCACGTTGTTGCGGCCCGGCTGTGCGTCCGAGATATAGCGGTCGGCGACGATCGAATACTGGTTGGCCGATCCCTCCATGTTGTAGAGGTAGTAGTCTTGGAAGTTGATGACCTCGCCGCCGTACGAATAGGCGAAGCTGGCGCTGAAATCGAGTCCGTTCCACGACAGGCTGGTCGAGAAGCCGCCCGTGAAGTCGGGGTAGGCGTTGCCGATGATCGTCTTGTCGTCAGTGGTGATGACCCCGTCGCCGTTGGTGTCCTTCCAGATGGTGTTTCCGTAGGAGAGGTCGTCGAGGGCGTACGAAGCCACGGCGGGACCCTTCAGCTGGTAGCCTTCGGGGAATTTGTTGCCGTTGTTGATGTAAACGTCGCGGTCGAGCAGGGCGTTGGCATAGTCGGCTTTCGACATGATGCCTACGGCCTGATAACCGTAGAACGAACCGATGGGCTCGCCCTCCTTGGTGATGTGGGAGCCTACCGAACGTTCGCTCGTGGAGATGATGTCGTCCAGACCGCCCATGCTGACGACCTTGTTGCGGTTGACCGAAATGTTGGTGCTGAAGGTTACGTTTACCTTGCCGGTCAGCAGGCGCGCGTCGAGCTGGATGTCGAAACCGCGGTTGCGGATCTTGGCGCCGCTCATGTTGGTCGTGGTCGAAGTCGCGCCCGAGATCGAGGAGATCGGATAGCTGTAGAGAATATCCGTCGAAATGGAATTGTACCAGTTGCCGATCACGTTCAGGCGGCCGTTGAAGAAGCCCAGATCGAGACCGATGTTGGTCTGGCGGGTGGTTTCCCAGCCCAGCGCGGCGTCGGTGAAGGAGCCTTCGTAAGTCGTCGATACGGGAGTCTGGCCGAATGCGTAGCTGCCCGACGAGATGCCGGCGATGCTGGCGTAGTTGCCGATGTCGTTGTTGCCGCTCTTACCCCAGCTGGCGCGCAGACGGATCGAAGCCACGTCCTTGAGCGCATCTTTCAGGAAAGGCTCGTTCGAGAGCGTCCAGCCGGCCGATACCGAGGGGAAGTAACCCCAGCGGCTGTCGGTGCCGAAACGCGAGGAACCGTCGGCGCGGAACGAACCGGTCAGCGTGTAGCGGTCGTCGAACGAGTAATTGACGCGGGTCAGGAACGACATCATGGCCCATGCGGCCTTGCGGGTGCTGTAAAGCGAGATGTCCGAAGCGTTCGAACCGTGGGCCGTCACTTCGTGGATGCGGTCGTCGGCGAAGCCCGTAGCTTCGACGCCCAGATTGTCGTAGGTCTTTTTCTGGAGGGTATAGCCGGCCAGTGCGTCGATATGGTGGCGGCTGATCTTTTTCTTATAGCTGAGCGTGAACTCGCCCAGACGGTCCACGTCGTAGGTCGAGATCGTGCGGGCGATGTTCGACGAACGCAGTTCCTCGCTGTAAGCGGGGGCGCCATCGCGGCCGAGGCTCATCGGACGGTAATAGAAATAGCGGTAGTTGTACCACTGCTGTCCGAGCCGGGCCGAAAGCTTGAGGTCGGGAATAAACTCGTAAACCAGATTGAGGTTGAGGTTATGGCGCGACATCTTTTCGGTGATGTCCAGTTCGTTGGCGATCGCCAGCGGGTTTTCGGGGAAGTTTATGCCCCACTCCGTCTTCATGCTGATCATGGCGCTGCGGGCGTAGTCGCCGTTTTCCTCGTAGGCCGGCAGGTTGGGCAGGTACATCAGGGCGCTCTGAATCACACCGTCGTTGATCATGCGGCCCTCGGCCTGTACGACGGTGTTCTTGGCGTCGTACATCGAGTAGCTGATGCTCGCCGTCAGGCGCTTGGTGATCTGGGCGTCGAGGTTGATGCGGGCGTTGATGCGGTTGTGGTTCGACGGAGCGATGATACCGTCCTGATCCATATAACCGACGCTGGCCATATACTTGATGGCCTTCGTGCCGCCGATGACCGATACGTTGTGGCGCATGATGCCGGCGTTGGAGAAAAGCTCGTCCTGCCAGTCGGTGTCGTACTGCGGCGTTACGGGAGTGCGGGTCGTGAAGTCGTAGAACATCGGGTGGATACCCACTTCGGCCAGCGAGAAGCCTTTGGCGGCGCGGATCGTGTTGTCGTCGTAGGGACTCCACGATACGCCGGTGGCCGTGGCGCGCAGACGGTAGGAGTTGTTGCGGGCGTCGATCAGCAGGTCACGGAACTGCGTCGAGTTCAGCAGGTCCACCTTGTGGTCGAGCTGCTGGATGCCGTACGAGAAGTCGTAGCTGACTTTGGCGGCTTCGCCGTCCTTGCCGCGCTTGGTGGTGATGAGCACCACGCCCGACGCACCGCGCGAACCGTAGATTGCGGCCGAAGCGGCGTCCTTCAGGATGTCGATGCTTTCGATGTCGCTGGGATTGATGAATACGTCTTCCGAAGCGGGATAGCCGTCGATGACGTAAAGAGGGGCGCTGCTCGCCGAGAGCGAATTGACGCCGCGGACGCGGATGGTTACGCCGTCGCCCGGTGCGCCGCTGGTCTGGTGTACCTCGACGCCGGCTACCTTACCGACTAACGACTGGCCCACGGTGGGCGTGGTGGCGGAAAGTTCGCTGGCCTTGACGCTGGCGATCGAACCCGTGAAGTCGCTCTTGCGCATCGGGGTATAGCCGACGACCAGCACTTCGGAAATCTGCTGGCTGTCTTCGGTCAGCGTGACGTCGAACGATGTCTGATTGCCGACCTTTATCTGCTGCGTGTTGTAGCCGAGGAAAGAGATGGAGAGCGTCTGGCCGGGCATGGCTTCGACCGAGAAGTCGCCCGCCAGACCGGTGACGTTGCCCCTGTTGGTCTCCATGACGATTACGCTGGCGCCCATAACGGGTTCGCCCGATACCGTTTTGACCGTTCCGGTCACGACCCCCCCCCTTACGGCTTGTGCCGTTTGTGCGGATGCGGCGGCCGGTTTGCGGCTGACGACGATGCGGCTGCCCTCCATGCGGGCGGTCAGGTTCTGGGGAC